>JAEOTQ010000155.1 GCA_016839785.1 Candidatus Hodarchaeota archaeon
CGAGATTGCAACAACAGCCCAAACACTGCTTTCGTATCCCAATGCTATTCCACTTAGAATTGTAGTCGCTGGGCCCCCTTCAGTTGATTCAAATACTTCTACAACGGGTCCTCCAGCTTTTGCAGTAAAACGAGCCGTAATTGGGTTGAAAGATACGGCAAGTAAAACGCCTACCGCAATTAGAAACCCGAGTCTCCAATCACCAGCATAAAATGTAGCCAAGAATAGGGACGTAATAATTGTAATAGCACTAGAAATTTCATAGGATTGGAACATTGCTTTTTCTGCATCAGGAGTTTTCCATAAAGCAACGGCATAGGTACCTACAATCGAACTGATTACACCCACAGCTCTAACTATTAATGGAAACATAATCCAAACGATTCTTCCATCGATTTGAAAAAGCACCAGTCCTAATATTAAGGATGAAACAATGGTTACTTCGTACGACTCAAAAATATCTGCAGCCATACCAGCGCAGTCGCCTACATTATCTCCTACTAGATCAGCAATGACCCCTGCATTTCGAGGATCGTCTTCTGGAATATCTTTTTCGACTTTACCGACAAGATCTGCTCCAACATCAGCAGCTTTTGTGTAAATACCACCTCCAACTCTCATGAATAGAGCTAGAATGGTTCCACCAAAACCAAAACCAAGTAAAGCATCAGGTGCAGCCCTTCCAAACATAATAAATATGATAGTACCACCCAATAATCCAAAACCATCGGTCAACATTCCTGTAACAGTACCTGCGTGATACGCAACCGAAAGAGCTTTACTATATCTCTGTTCAACATCCAATGTATTACCATGTTCGTCAGTAGTCTGTGATGCCGTAGCTGCTACTCTCAGATTTCCTTGAACAGCAATACGCATACCAAATTGCCCTACCATCATTGAAAAAGACGCTCCCATTATGAAAGCTATAGTACGTCCTATAGCCACCATTAGTACTGGATCGAGCCCTGGAAATTCGTCTACTGCCGCTTCAGTGGGTTCAATTAAGTACACACTGAAAAATAACGCTACCGTGAGAATTAGAACAATTGGTAGAATCGTCATGAGTTGACGTTTTAGATATGCATTTGCTCCTTCATTGATAGCTTCCCATACTTGTTGCATTTCTTCGGACCCTTTATCATGGCTGAGAACATCTTTGCGTAACCACCATGAGTAGATGAACGAAATAATGGCAACAACGATTACAACACCAAGGGTAGCCTGTTCAATGGGGTTTAATTCTAAAAATGTTGTGAACATTGTTTTCACCTTTCATTTCAATTAAAAAGAATTTATATAATACAAATTTCTTAGACCTGTATTGAGAATTAGGTCTCATCTAAGTGATTTGCATTTTTTATCTGAGGTTAATAATATCTTTTCCATTCCTAGAAATAAATTGCATAATTTATGAGACAATTTCTGGATGCAGATGATTATTCAACAGCTTTAAATAAAGTAAAATTAACAGAGGGACACACATAGATCATGAAGTTGACTAGAAGTATAATTATTGATTAATTCAAATTCTAAGTAAATTTAAGCCAATAAACACTCAAAACATAACTTCTTCTCCTTTACAGTAGTTTCATAAGCCCACTGTTATTTCCTCCCAATCAATAAGATTTTACATGACTACTGAATTTATATAGGAATTGTGTAAAAAAATGACTGAAAGAACATTATTGATAATTAAACCAGACGCAATACAGAGAGGGCTCATTGGAAGCATTATTTCCCGTATTGAAAGAAAAGGATTAAAGATAATTGCTCTTAAAATGATGATGCTGACAGATGATTATGTAGATAAACTATATGACATCCATATTGATAAAGTATTCTATCCTCTTTTGAACTCCTTTATTATTTCGGGACCGTTAGTTGCTATTGCAATTCAAGGGAAAAACTGTGTTAAAATCGTGAGAAAATTAGCTGGTGCAACTAATTCACCTGATGCTGAACCTGGAACCATCCGCGGTGATTATGGAATAGATTTGACGAAGAATATTGTTCATTCTTCAGATAAACCAGAAAGGGCTCTCTATGAGTTAAGTGTGCTATTTAAAGAAGAAGACTACGTATCATTTGATCTAATTAATCAACCATGGGTTGAGTAAACTCAACATATGAGAGGGTACTCATGAAACGACGATCTCCTTATAGACGAGTTAAGATTCGAACCATCAATAGTGCTGAAGTAACGAAGGATAATGAAGACCGTTGGCGGTTAATCTCTACTACTGGACCAACATTGTTCCGAGTATGGATTGTTGGTGTTGTAACGGAGAAATATACAGGAGCAAATAATTATATTGGAATGAAAATTGAAGACGGAACTGGAGCTATTCTGATCAAAGCTTGGGATGGACAGATGGAATCTTTTTCCCAGTGGGATAAGATTGAAATACTTGGTCAAATACAAATTTCTGAACAAGATGAAAAAGTAGATGTATTTATTACTCCTGACATCATAGAAAATATCGAGGATGACAATTGGTTTATTTATCACAAGTTAAAAATTGTTCAACAGAGTCAACATAGTGATAGAGAGATTACAGTAAAATCTGCGGTTGTTGAAGGAATTGATCTAGGAGTAGCATCATTAGAAGATTTGAAAACAAAACTTAAGAAGTTGGTCAAACAATTAGATCAAGGAAATGGTGTTACAATGGACGATATTATTGAAAAACTGCCTAAAATTGACGAAGCACAGATTTATGATGCAATTACAGAATTATTAGAATCTGGTGAATTTTTTGAACCCCAAGTCGGCATTTACTCAATTGCTTTTGAGTAATTATTCTTTTCAAGGTCTATTCCATTGAAAAACGTAATATCTGATTTGCTGATCTGACAAAACTGTGGCAATTACATAGCGTTTACGAACTGATGTAGCTAATCTTCCAGCTCGGACTAAATCAATAGGTTCGATCGTTGATTCTTTCGGGAAGATAGAGACGAGAAATGGTGCATGATCAATACCTGGTCCTCTACGGTATACAGAAAAATCGGTTCCAAATTTAAGCCCAGGGCGTACAATATATCGCTTATCTCGCAAATTTTTGTAAACCGTGTACAAATCCTCAAATTTAGCAAACCGTTCTTTACAGATAGTAAGGAGCTGGTCGTACGAAACCTCTCGATCATCCTCTGAGATCCTTATTGTCTTATTCTCTAATAAAAACGCTGCTTCTAGCAAAGTTAATTCAAGAGGCCTTTCGAATCTAGGAGATTTCGGTTTTCTGATCCCAACTGGCTTTCCAAAATAACCTAATTGATAGATTTTACTACCTAGCTCATGATTCCAAATAATTACGTGTTTATCTACTAGCTGAGCTGGAATAGGAGTTTCCATTTTTCAATTTAAACATCCTTGGAAATATTATTCGGGTTTCTTTCTATTAAATTTTGGTGCTACAATTCGTAATGAAAGGATTGCATTTAGAATAAACAGAATTAGTAAGAAAGTCACAGCAGAATTGAAATTTGCGAACGATAGGTCTTCATCTACCTTATTTACGACAATATCTACTGTATTGCTAAAAGATAGGAATTCTGTATCTATAATTTCTGATATTCGATAGTAAACTTGCGCGGAATGGAGTTGGTACTTTCCTACGGTTAGTGCGGTGACTATATAACTAAATCTTCGTGTTTGATTAGGTTCAATCCAACTGTAAGATATTTTTGTCAAACCAGTTACATTAAATACCCAAGGAGCGTTTAAACTATCAATAAAGGTAACATTAAAAGCTGTACTATTACCTATATTCGTAATCGTTATCGTTACAACAAATGAATCATTTAATGTAATTTCGGATGTATCAACACTTTTTGTGACAAAGATGCTTGGATATAATTCAGAAATATTTGTTGTTCTAGATGAAGAAGCCTTTACCTGTACTGACATATAATTGAAGCAGAGTAAGGTAAAAACAAAGCTTACAATTATCATTCTACCAAGTTGAGACCTTTTAGGTACAGCCCACATTAATATCACTCAAAATAGGTATAATTATCCCCATTTTGTTTATCTTGTTAAACCTTAGGGTTATTACCTCCTAAGAAAAAGGAATCAAATAGCTCAAGTTCAGAGTCTCAGTTCCAAAGGATTCTTACTTAGGTTATCTTGATATCCCCTCTTGATATCCATAACTGATCCTTAAATATCGCTTATTACCTTCTTCTATACCGTTATTTTTCCTTACAAACCCTTAATCTCTCTTGTTCTAACATATTTCTCTCTTCTTCCCTTTTGTACTATTTGATTCCCTTAATTGATCATATTTACTATCATTCAATATTTTCATCGTAACTGTTACCCAAAAGATTCATGTTTTAGTTCCTTGACCTCCCCTTTTATGTCAAATTCATTATTTAACAAGCATTTTTTGTTTTTTGGAGGAAAAGGTGGAGTTGGAAAAACTACGATGGCCGCTGCAACAGCTATCCGAGCTGCCGATTTGGGTCACAACACATTATTGGTTTCAACAGATCCTGCTCATTCTGTATCTGACAGTTTAGATCAACACATAGGTGGAGACGATTATGTCAAGGTAAATAATGTCGAGAATTTATGGGCAATTGAACTGAGTACTGATCAAGCAATGAGTACATATTCAGAGATGATTAGTCAACAAGATCCCACTGGGGCTTTCAGTGAGTTATTAGGGGATGGTGATGCAAATTCTCTCTCACCTCCTGGTACTGATGAAACAGTTGCCTTTATCCAATTATTAGAATTCATTCAAAATCCAGAGTACGATATTGTTGTTTTCGACACAGCACCCACTGGACACACATTGAAACTCCTCCAATTACCTGAATTAACTCAAAGTTGGTTATTTCGTTTGATTAAAATGCGTCGTCGTCTTGGAGGGCTGATGAGTGGATTCAAATCGATTATTGGTGGGGGATCAGATCTTGATGAACAAGATACATTCGATAAACTCGAAGAGTTGCGGGATCAGGTCGAGGTAGCAAGAACTCATCTAAGTAATAATGAAGAAACTGAGTTTGTTGCTGTTACAATTCCTACCGTTATGGCAATCTGGGAAACTGAAAGGTTAATTCGTGCATTATTCGAGGTTGCCTTTCCTATTACACGAATATATATCAATCAACTTCAACCTGAAAATCTTGATTGTACTTATTGCAGGAATAGATACAATGATCAGCTAAAGAATTTAGAGAAAATTAAGGATTTGTATGATGAATTTAATTTACACGAGATTCCATCATTTGAATATGAAATAAGAGGAATAGATCGCCTTAGAGAGTTGGCGACTTTATTATATGGTGTACAGACATAAATTCATAAAATCTGTCTACTTTTCTTCATCCCATCCTTTACGTATTCGTGAAAAAGCTTCCTTCAGCTCCATGTTCATTTGAGCTTTCAGACTCATTGGGGATGGGCGAGGCGGGGGTGCTTGTGGGCCTCCCATTTGTCCACCTACGGGAGGTGGGGACAATCCTGGTGACGGAGGAGCGGCTGATTGTCCGGGTAATGGTGGGAGACTAGATGGTGATGGTATGGGTGCAGAGGGTTGTGAAAGAGTATTTGCGGCCATTGGAGGAGGGGATGCAGATGGTTGGGCCTGAACTGGTGCGGGTGGTGTTGGAAATGCTGGTGGGGTGGGTAAACTCGGTGGAGGAGTAGTTGGAGGTGATGGAGCAATTGATGGAACAGTCGGTTGAGAAACTGGAGGTTTTGGGCTTAGTGTTGGGGCTGAAAGTGGAGGTGGAGCTGAAGGTTGCTGCGAGACCTGACTAATTCTTGTACTGAGTTCAGCATATTTCCTTTCTAGTTCATCGACAATCTCTGCTAATTGTGAAACAAACACAAAGAATTTCTTGGTTACAGCGATCAGTGTATCAACATTCTGGGATTGATTGTCCCCAAAGAATTCATCTAAATTGGTCAAAGTGTAAACCTACGTTGAAGTTAAAAGATAATATATCATTTATTCAATCTATGAATCACTTATAAGAAGTTTCTTTTTCAATTAGGGATTTCAAGTAATCTATTATTAAACAAGTATCTTTAGTTTTTCCCACATCGTGTGTTCGAATAATATGAGCTCCGTTCGAAATAGCAATAGAAGTAGCGGCCAAGGATCCCCACAATCGTTCTTCAGGAGGTTTCTTTATCACAGCTCCAATAAACGATTTTCGTGAAATACCAACTAATATAGGTTGTTTTAACACTCTCAGATTTTCTAACCGTGCAAGTATCAAATAATCAGCTTTCGTTTTTCTTTCTGGTACCCAACTCCCCAATCCAGGATCGATAATAATTTTTTTTCTCGAAATACCAGCATTGAGTGCTATCTCAATACTTTTTTCTAACTCATTAACTATATCAGAGATTTTAAATACATCTCCAGGTTGGGATTGACATGCCATTACGGTAATCGACGCATCATATTCAGCTACTATTTTAGCCATCATAGAATCTGATTTCAAACCTGAAATATCATTAATCATGGAAGCGCCAGATTTTAACGAGAACTTTGCCGTTTTATGGGATTTAGTATCAACAGAAATCGGAATATGTTCATCAATTTCCTTTATTGTATCAAAAAATACCTTTAAACGATCAATTTCCATTGATCCAGATTCTTTCTCGACTGAATTATAGATAAATGAGGGGGCACTCGATATTGCTCCCACATCAATGATGTCAGCCCCTTCCGAAATAAACTCAAGAATTCGATCTTGAATGGCGTTTGAAGTTTTTAGAACACTTCCCTTGTAAAAAGAAGCCGGTGAGAGATTCATGACTCCCATGATTAAAGTTCTATACCCATCTCCGCAAGATACTCCTCCAATTTCACCCACTATTCGCATTTTATTTCACCTTCAACACTCATTTCTTCCAAAGCGGCCCTATATAAATGCAATGAACAGGATCCATTTTCATCTGTTCATTATTTTCGGAATTATCTTCCAAAGTTTGAAGGGGTAGATTTTCGATTCCTCTAGCAATAACAATTGGAATTTGTTCGTCCGATTCACCCATTAATATTTCAGCTCCACAAGCAAGGTTATCAGCTAAAGCTCTAGTTGTTATTTTCATTTCTCGGTTGAAAAGATCTTTCTTCCCGCGGTCATCGATGATAGGGCAAAATCCTGAGACTCCAAGTGCAAAGCCTGATGTGCCTCTACGTAGCGGATGAGTTTTGGAGTCAGCAATTATTACTCCAATTGAAACAGATAAATTTTTCTCAAGCTGGAAACGAATTTTACAAGCAGTCTCAACAGGATTTTGAGGTAAAACAATGTAATAATCACTACCACCCGAATTACTTTGATCTACACCTGCATTTGCTTGAAGAATTCCGTTTTTTAACGCAAGTACTGCACCTGGCACTGCTCCAACAATCTCATCCGCTTCACGAAAAATTAATTCTACAAATCGTGGGTCGAGCCGAGATTTCTTTGCTAGTTCTGAAACATCTTGTCGAATATCCTTAATATCTGATATTTTGTATTGACAACCCTCTGTAGTCGAAATGATTTTACTTGCAAGTATTAATATATCATTATTTCGAAGAATACATTCATTTTCCTTTAATGCGTTTAAAACGAACTTGACGATATCCTTATCATTTGCAGTAATAATTTTCGTTTTTATTCCAATAAATTCAATTTTCATACTCTTTCGTCTCCTACAATTAGTAATGATGCATTTTTCCTTATTTTAGTGATTCAGAAGGTCTACTACAATCCACAAACAAGTAACTGGTTATTTTTCATTGTAAATTACCAGATAATTAATCTACCTCTTATTATGACAAATATCGTCAACATTCTGGTATTTAAAACAGACAATCTTTTAAGGTCACGATAGAGGTAGTTCTTAAATCATTGAAAATGAACAAGATTGAGTATCAAACAAAGAAAAAAGAGAAAAAGTACATATTTTCAGATCTTAACAGAAATATAAATAACTCGATCAGTGAAAAATTATATGGAGATTTTAAGATGTCAATGGAAGATCGTGCCAAATTTGGAATCCCCCTCCTAGATGACGCTTTAGGCGGAGGAGTACCTCGTGGATCCATAATATTAGTGGAAGATGAAGTAGGTATAAACACAGAACATATTCTTGTACAATTTTTGTCAGAAGGATTAAGAACAGGTGAATACGGATATATTCTATCCACGGAACATCTTTTCTCTCATTATTCCCCTCTATTTGTTCCTTATAATATTTCTGAGGTCACATTCGAGACGAAACGCCTTGTTTTCTTAGATGCTTTCTCAAATCCTTTTGGCTACTCTGAAGGAAGACCGAGTACTGCAGGGGAGAATGTTATTCGTGATATTACCCAACCTCGACAAGTCACAGATCAGATTAGAAGAGCGTTATTGCATGTTCGTTCCCAGCCTGTTCGTGGTGTTCTTGACTCATTGACAACTATCTTACTTGTTTCAGAAACTCTTAAAGCACCTATGGCCTTTTTACAACACAAGATCGCTACTGATAAGGAAATGGGAATTGTAAGTATTCTCACCCTTCACAGAGATGTTCATTCTCCTCGAATAATCCAAGCCGTTGAACACTATTGTGATGGAGTTCTTAGATTAACAAAACAGTCTTCTGAAGGTAAAGACTTTTCATCAACAGATATTCTCCAGATAATCAAAGTTCCAGGTATGTCACTATCAGAGTTAGAAAATACTAATTTCTCATTTCAACCAAGTCCCGGCCATATTGAACTGTCACCTATATTATGAAAATATACTAAGAGAGCGATGTGAGAGAAATTCCAACAAATAAAAATTGTGACGTTGAAGGGTGCTCAAAAGAGAGCAAGAAAACCGTTTCAAGGGAAAAAGCAGGAGCAGCAATCAAAGAAGCAGGCTTGAATTTATCAGTTAAAGACAAAGTAACAAAAGCCCATTTGTGCGTTGATCATTACAGGAAGATCAAGAAGAAATTGAAGAAAGATCGTGAAATTGAACGCCTTCGTTGGAGCTAGTAACTCCCTTTCTTGTTATTGGGTGTATTTCTCAAGTCTTTAGAGATATTTGATCTCCATTGCATCATCAGGACATGCTGCAACACAATCAAGACAAAGTGTACAATGTTCACTTCGAACTTTTTCTGGAGGGTGAGATAATATTCGTACTCCCATCGGACATACATCTTCACATATTCCACAGTGTGTACATTTGGTAATATTTCGACCCACTCCAATCATTGAATTTTTGCCTATCTGGCCCATAATAATTCCTACTGGGCAAAACCATCGACACCAACCTCTAGGAACGTAAATAATTAGTATTAGTCCACCTGCGAAGATTATAAATCGGATCCAGAAAAATATGTCAATTTGACCCAAAGTATTCAAATTAAAGAAGCTTTCAATGCCTCCCCAGTAGAAGAGTAGGGGAATTACTGTGAATAAGAAGGTTGCGGGGCTTAAAGCTGTCCAAGGTTGCTCTGAAAAAACACCAAATGATGCCCTAATCTGTTCTGTATCTCCTAAACCAACTCCAATGCCAATTACAACTGCGACCAAAACAGTTCCTCCTGTGATAAATTCCCCAATCTGTCTGTAACTATCATTAGAATCTTTCGTAGGCTCATATTTGTTTATTTTTGAGGTTAAGAACCCAATTATATCCTGAAACAAACCGAAGGGGCAACCCCATGAGCAAAACATTCTTCCAAAAACAGCTCCTATTATGAAAAAAAATGCTAAAGGAACTAAAGGAATAATAGCAGTAGTAAGCATACGTTGAAGAAGATCGAAAGCCCCTTCGGACGTGGTAAATATTGACTTGGGCATAACTACTGGTAAGACCAGCCAAGTTGCACCAATTAGAAAAAACGATAAGTTCATGAGTAAAAACATAATAAATTGAACAAAGATCCTTAGAAGACGGAGTTTTGTCATATTTACTTTATCTTTCTTGTGCCATGTCATTTTGATCGCCTAAGGAGTGGGAATACCTGCAAGTGCGCTTGAGGTGATGTCTACTATTAAATCGGCAATATCTCCAAATTGACCTTCCGATATTGCAGTAGCAAGGAGTATAATTCCAATACTAAAGGCAATGAAGGCTTTTGCATTACTTTTCATTTCTAAGATTCCTCGTATGAATTATTAGAGTTATTACTGGCTTTCTCTGACGAGTTCTGACATTTTTTCACTCACCGACATTTGACTTAAGTCTTTTGACTTAACAATATGAAGAACCCCCTCTAGCTATGAACTAAGCTAAAATCCCCAATCTCGGCTTTTGCTAAAGCCATACGCAACTGTCCGAACATCATTAATTCGTTTAAGGTTGGAAGGTTTTTTCATAGCTTTAAATAATAAAATTAATTTCTGTAATCTTGAAATTGTCGTAATATTCCAACCATCTAATAGCGATCCGAATGTTTCAATATCTGTAGGTGAAAACTTGGAATATAATATTTCATGAGCTTTTTGAATTGCTGGATCAGAATAAGGAAAAGAATCAACTCGTGTTTGATAGCGGGAGAGGAACTCCTCATCAAACATTTGAGAATTGTGCGCATCAATAGCAGTTTCTCCTGCAAGCATACCTGTATGAATACCGATGGCTATTCCACCATAGAATATAGTATTTGTCATTCCTGCGGCATCTCCTGCTGCCATGAAATTATTACAATATTTTTTAGGGATAGGTCCACTAGCAGGGATTATTCCTGCAATTTCTTTTATTATGGTACTGTTTTTCATATTTGAATTCTGCAAATAATCAAGGAATTTTCCAAGAACTTTTTTCGGTTTCGAAGCAGTATCTGTGACAATTCCTACATTCGTGTGCGATTTTTTTGGAAAAACCCATCCGTAATGCATTTTAGGGAAATCTCTAAAGTTGAAATAGAAATCTAACGCATCAGTATGCACACCATCAATTTTATATTCGATTCCTTGTACATACTCTGTCGGTGGAGACAAATTCATCATCTGTACACTGTGGGCTGAAGGGCCATCACATCCAATTACAAGTGGAGCCGAAAAAATATCCTTCTGGGTTCTAACTTCCAAGTTCTGATTTTTTTGATTAATTCCAATTACTTGGGACTTTAATTTGATATTTGTTCCCCGATTTTCAGCTTCTTTTGCAAGGAGTTTATCAAATAATGGACGGTTTATTGTTACAGTATTCAAATTTGAGGTAGCAACACCAGTACTGCCGAAAAAAAAGCGTTGGGAAATAATTTCTCGTTCAATAAAAGAATCTTCTTCTTGAAATTTTAATGTCAAAGGATCTTTTTTTTGTGACACATTGGGCATATTCTCCAATGTTAATAATTTTTCTGCGGAAATCCCTTCACCGCAAGCCAGGGGGTTTCCAATTTCAGAATGCTCCTCTAAGACCAAAGTCTTTAAACTGCTATTTTTTGCAATTGTAATGGCAGTAGAAAGACCTGTTGGGCCTCCTCCAATAATTATAACGTCAAAAGAACTCAAACTCTCTTATCTCCACAAAACGAAGGAAGTACAAATCCAATAATTTAGTTTTTCATCTTTTTTCCATTGTATTAACAAAATCAAAAGAAAAATCAATCATATATTCAGGGCAAATATTGAAATTTAATTCATAATTTTACATTTATCGGGTAATCCAATGTCACCCTCATCAATGCGAATCGGCAAATGCACCGTTAAGGCACAAGGAAAAGTACTCGTCCAATTGAAAGGAATTAATTTACCGAAAATTGGATCCAAAGCATTTGTTTCTTATGAAGGAAAATCAAAACCCCTTGGAGAAGTAGTCGAAGCGATTGGCTCAACTCAAAGTCCTTGGATAGTTATATCTGCAAACAAACATGCCTATCAAACTATTCAGATAAATGATGAAATTTACACTCAAGAGAAACTAAAAAGAAAGAAATCCAAAAAATATCTTGATAAGAAAAAACGAGCCAGAGAGGAAAGATATAAGCGTAGATAAGATTGCCCAAATATTGAAGAAGCCTACATAAATGGCTTTCTAATATACTCTTGCGTATAACAGTCTGAGGAGATATTAATGGCACGATCACAAAAACGATCCGTCCGCAAACCTAGCGGTGGACGTTATCATACAGCAATTAAAAAGAAAAAAAGGGATTTATCACGCCCAGCTGCGCTTACAATACTTGGCGATCAACGAAGAAAAATGATAAGGACTCGTGGGGGAAATCGTAAAATACGACTTTTATCTCATAAACACGCAAATCTGTCACACCAAGACAAAAAAACATCTGAAAAAGTAGAAATACTTGACGTTGAAGCTAACCCTGCAAATAGGGATTTTGCTCGCCGAAAAATTATTACAAAGGGAGCAATTATTCAAACTGATAAAGGAAAAGCTCGTGTTACTTCTCGTCCAGGACAGAGCGGAACTGTTGATGCCATTCTTATGTAAATGGTTCTATTAACAATTGTTCTAAGATAAGAGCACTCATTTCAAACAGGGGAGGGGAATCAATACTCCCTAATTCCTGTGGAAATTTTCCTTGAACGACTTATTCATTTTCTGATTTTTCAACATCACGTTTTCCTCTTACCCTTTTCTTCAGGAAACGCATGCTCAGCAGATATAGACCTAATATTATTATAACAAATGCTAAAAGAATCAGGAAGAAAATGTTTAAGTCTTCTTCAGCCCATGAAACTAAACCTGCACCTAATAATATATAGAATAATACTCTGGGAACCGTTCCTATTATAGTTGGGATGAAATAACTCCAGAATCCAATTCGAGTAAATCCCGCTCCATAAGAAACTGCGTCAAATGGGATAAATGGTGCTAATCGTCCAATTAAAACAAAATAGAATCCACGATCTTCGATTAGATCAAGGAAATATTCGGAATCTTCATCAATAAACCGTGCTAGAAAATTAGCTATTCGTGTTAGATAAGGATTCTTTTGATTTAGTCCAGACTCTGAATCATCGCTTTTCGATCCATAAACATCCACAATCCGTTTTCTCAACAATGATTGTACTCCCCTGGCAATATAAAAAGCGATTATTGCACCAAGTAGAGAACCAATAATCCCTCCTATAAAAGCTAAAATTAATCCTTCGTTCCCATAGGCATTATAAAACCCAAACCCTGCCGCAGTCAATACTGCTTCTGATATAATCGGAGCTACAATGGATTGAAACACCATAGCGATAATTAAGCCCCAAACTCCGAATGTTTCGACCAAATCTAGGAGAATTTCATTCAAGGACGTCCAAATAAACAGGAATATGTCAAAAACCGGATCTAAAAAAGTCAAGAAAATATCAGTAGTCATAGAATTCCTCTAATAATTTAATTCAGCAGTAAAGAGAATAACTGTGCAAATTGTGCAGCCATATCATGTTAATATAAATACTTCAGAAAAGAAACATTTATCATTCACACCAGTACGAATTATATTAATAGAAAAGATTAGGAGCTCAAATTGTATCGTGAACACAATTAGGGTGAGGTAATAATTTGGAATCCGAAAAAATTGAATTACATGAAGAAGTCTTTAGAAGACGATCAAGACTTGATATGGAACGTGAAATCGAGGATTGGTTATCATTAAAGAACTTTCCCGACGAAACCCGTGTTAATCTCTCCTTGGCTGGGCGTCGATTCGTATTCCAACATAGTAGAATGCAAAAGGCTTTGGGGCCAGTTGTAAGTCGAACACAATGGTCTAGATATCGTTCAAATCCTGAAATGACCATCCCACTATCGACAATACGCATGTTGGTCGAAAATGAGCGAGAACTCTTTATGACATCGTTCACTGTCACCAGTATTGGGAATAAAAAGAGTCAACTACCAATAAAGCTTCCTGTGAAAACTGAGAGTAATTCATTAGCTAAGCTTTTAGCAGTGCTTACATTGTCCAAAAATGTTTTTCAGACAGGAACATATCAAACTGATCAAAGAGGGAAGATTGAGAGTTTTATCGAAACTTTTGATTCAGTGTTTGACGTGAACTTGTGTCCTGATGGCGAGATTGCACAGAATCAACGAGGTTATTATGTTAAAATTCCCGTTCAGCTTTGTTCTGCAATTGTAAAAGCTTTTACTGGAGAATTTCAAAATAGTTTTCCCCAAATAATTCTTTCTGTTTCCAAATGCAAAGATGAACAGGATATTTTAGATTTTGTAACAATCTGGCTGAAATTCTCTAGACTGTATAGATTTGAGGGTGATGAAGAAAATCTATTCATGTTCCGATATAATGACGAGACTCGTGAAATCGCTAAATTGATTGAGAAACTGGGGGTCAGGTATGAAACTGCGTCGATTTGGGATAGGGGTAGTGTTGTGCCAGTTTATCGGATACCAAATGTTGACGATAATAAGGTCATTTTGAATACCGCATCCTTAGTAAACAGACTGAAAGATAAAATTTTAAGCCAAGAGGCACGTATAAAGGAATTAGAAGCGATTAAGGATGATTTGGAGGTTGAACTTGAAGGGACAACACAAAGTTCTCACGAGAAACTCTCTTGGTCTAGGGCTATTGATGAACGTCTAGCTGAAGATTTATCTGAAAAATTACTGGAATTTGAGAGAATTTTAATCCATACAAGGAAGGAAAATGAAGAATTAAAGAACCTATTGAGAGAAGGGGGAAAAGTTTCACCAGAAATTCTTGAAGAAAGATCCACCAGCACGGTATTGACATCTGATATAGCAAATCTTCGTGAGGAAGTTGATTTAATAAAGGAACGACTTGCTAACTTAAAAGATCAGGGCGATACAAGTAAAGAGTTAAGTTACAAAGTTACTAAAGAAATCACAATGAAATCAGGGAGTAGTTCCGTTGGGATGGACATTGATCTTCGTCCCTTGGTAAAAGCGTTTTTGGCATCGCCTGATAATTGGATCCTTTTTGTTCTAGGAACCAATCAACCTTTGTCAAAGGAAAAAATAAGTCAAATTCTCGGAATTCCTGCAGAAAGGAGATTAGATTTACAAAGACGATTAAATGACTACGTTGATCGACGAATCATTAAAGTAATCGATTCCCCAGAAGAAGAACTATATCAGCTAGACAGATGGGAATGGTCAGATCTTATCGGTTCCTATACCAATACCATATTAGGTAATAAAGAAGGTGTACCCTTAGATATCAAGCAACTTGTGCGATATATCTTGCGTTAAATTATATAATAGTTAAGCATAAAGAATCTTAAGTATTAAAATTACAGGTTATCAATAATTTTCAATGCCTGCAAAAGTTCTTCTTTTTCTGAAGGTACTTTTTTTTCTCTTAGCGGAAGTTTTTCTAATTCTTCAACTGTTGTAGCAATTTCTTTTTTTTCTTGTGTTTGAAAGATTTCAGAAGTTATTTCATCTTCTGTTCTTGACATTTCAACTTTTTCAGGCATTTCTTCATGAGTTATTCTTCTTAAGGATTCTTTTATCCAATCAATCTCATTTTGAATCTTATTTATCGCTCTACTCTGAGCTTGAATCTGATCACCAAGAAGTCTCGCTACTTTGGTCAAAGTTTCAATTTTTTTTGCATTTAAGTCCCCTTGAGACATTTTTTTCCACTTCCATTTGACCAAGAAATGCTTCCAATCTTCGAAAATTAGGTGTTAGATTAATACTTATCTTGGGGAATTAAAAAATTTCCTTTTGATTTTATCTATAGAGAGTAAAAAATAAGATTTTAAGATAAAAACATAAAAGATATCTATTATCATATTAAGTTATTAGGTGATTCGCCTCTCAATGGCGTCATAGAGTACCTAGGGGTTTCCTAGATGAGTAAAACCGAACCTGGAAAAATTTTTGGTCTGGAAGCGAATAAAGAATATTTATTATTAAGCACTGTATATGATGCAAAAAGTAACGGTGCAGGAATTAAGTTTCTTGATATTGAAAATGGTAAGATAGTGTATACCACAGATCCATTTAACCATGAACCGTATTGTTTAAGTAATAAATCAATTCAAGAGATTAAAGCACAGAATATCTCTCCAAATACTATTAAGAGACTTGCTACGATTAAGAAACGGGATTTATTACACGATACGATTTCCACTTATACTCAAATTTTCACTCCAACACCAAGTGAAGTTCCCAGGGTTAGAGAAATTTTAGGAGAAACATGGGAATCCAGAATAAAATATCATCGCAACTGGCTCTATGATCAACAATTAGTACCAGGGAGAATTTATACGTGGAATGAGGAAACAAGGAAGTTTTCTATTCCTAAAACTAGAAAATCGGATTTATCACTTCCTCAGGCCGTAATAGCTCAGCTAGACGAATATGAAGGACTTTTAGAAAATTTCATTTATGATTTCACCCAAGAGATACCAGAAATCGGCATTGTGTCTTGTGATATAGAGACAGAATATGCTGAAAACCAGATTCCTCAAGCATCCGATCCAAGACATAGAATCACCTGCATCTGTTTTTCTGATAATTCCAATAACGCATTCGCTCTTGTTCTAGAGAGGGAAGAGGTAGATAAAGGTCAAGAAATTGATAATGATTCGCAAACTATCAATATTATTCGATTTAAAAACGAAGCAGAATTATTGAAGAAAGCTTTTGAAATACTGGATCAATATCCAGTTTGCGTAACATTTAATGGGGATAATTTCGATTTTCCTTACTTAAATGAGCGTGCACGAGAACTTAAAGTAAATAATTTTAGTCCTGTAATATGGAATAGAAGGAATAGAGAGTGTACGTTAAGAAATGGGATTCATCTTGATCTTTATAGATTTTTTCAGAATGTAGCCATTCGTACTTATGCTTTTGGGAATAAATACCAAGAGACTACTCTAGATGCAATTGCATCAGCATTATTAGGTGTAGGAAAAGTTAAACTCCAGAAAGAAATAGCAGATCTTACAGAATGGGAGTTAATACATTATTGCGCAAGAGACGCAAAAATCACTCGTGATCTTCTCCTATTTGATAATAATACTCCACTAAAATTAATATTCATGCTATCTCGAATAACTCGTACCCCCATTGATGATTTGACAAGAACAGCTGTCTCGAATTGGGTACAAAGTCTTTTCTATTCTGAACATCGCCGTAGAGAATACTTAATACCTAATTCAGAAGATATTCAAAAAGAAAAAAGTCAGTTTAGAAGCTCTGAATCCATCATCAAAGGAAAGAAATACAAGGGCGCGACTGTTATAGATCCAATTCCAGGAGTTCATTTCAATGTAACTGTTTTGGATTTTGCTTCTCTTTACCCTTCTATCATTAGTGCTTTTAATTTGAGTTACGAAACAATATTATGTAATCATTCTGAATGTAAACAGAATCTTGTACCTCAAACAAAATATTGGGTGTGTAAGAAACATCGCGGTATTATTGCGGATACTATCGGGTTTATAAAAGACGTTCGAGTTCATTGGTTAAAACCTGAATCAAAAAAGGACACTAGTCAACAAGATTATTATAAAATCCTTGAACGAAGTCTCAAAGTTCTGATTAATGCCTCTTACGGTGTTTTAGGAAGTGATCGTTTTCTCCTATATTGTCTACCTGTTGCTGATTCTACTACAGCGTATGGAAGAGATTCCATTGAACGAACTATTGCGAAGGCTCAAAGTTTAGATATTAAAGTTCTTTATGGTGATACAGACTCAGTTTTTCTATTAGCTCCCTCCCCAGAACAAATAGTGGAAATAATAAATTGGAGTCAAACCTCTCTGGGAGTTGGTCTTGAGGTAGAAAAGACTTATCGATATGTAGTGTTATCACAACGCAAGAAAAATTACTTTGGTGTCTATCCCAATTCAGAACTTGATGTAAAAGGGTTAATGGGAAAAAAGCGAAATACACCTCCGTTTCTTCAGAAAGCGTTCAAAAATGTATTAGAGATATTATCCAAGGTTAAATCGGAACCAGAGTTTGACGCTGCTCAAACTCGTGTTAAAGAGAATATTCGCGATGTGTATCGAAAATTAGAAAAAGGTAAATATTCAAATGAGGATCTTGCAATTACTATGCAAATGACACAGCATTTACATAAGTATGCAGTAAATGCACAACATGTAAAAGCTGCTTGGCAGCTAGAAGAGATGTATCAGAGGCAAAACCATAATAAACCTCTGAATAAATCAGTTCCAGCTGAGTTTATTAAATCTGGACGTTTTATTCGTTTTGTAAAAACGAAAACTCCAGATAGAGTCACTGCATTAGAACTAATGTCACAAAAATCCAAGATTGATGTAAAAGCCTATAGATCAATGATTGATACAATTTTTGAGCAGTTAATAGGGGCATTAGATATCGAGATGGAAGAACTATCAACTGGTCAAGTTAATCTTATGGAATTCTTCAGCTAAAATCCTTATATCCAATTTTGAAGATAGAAAATCCTTCAGTTTCATTGATATGCGGAAATAACCGCTGTGCAAGAGGAAATTTAGGACTTGGGGTTCCAATGTACAATTTTTGTTCTTTCAATTCAAATTGTGGACTTGTAATTAGGAACTGTTCAATTACATCTTCATTTTCCATTGGTAGAAGGGAACAGGTGGAATAGATGATGTATGACGATTGGTTTTTTGTCAACATTGTTGAAACGTTTTGTAGAAGCGCGAATTGTAGTTTTCTTAACCATTTAACTTGATGTCGATCTATTCGCCATTTTGCATCTGGACGAGAAGAAAATGTACCAGATCCTGAACATGGTGCATCAAGAAGAATCTTATCAAAGGTAGTCCGAAAAGATCTGTCCAATCTCATATCAAATAATATTGGATGAATGCTCTTCAAATTATATACACAAATTTTTCTTACTAATTCTTGCATTCTTCGTTTATGATTATCTGTGGCAACAATAAATCCTGAATCACCTTGTAGTGTAGCTAAATGAGTTGTTTTTCCTCCTGGAGCTGCACACGCATCAAGAATTTTTTCACCTTCTTTTGGGTCAAGAATGTGAGATATCAAGGAGGAGCCTTTAGTTTGCATATAATATAAGTCGTCTTTAAAGGATGGTAATCGTGGAATAGGCATATCCGTGGAGATAACTTTTATGACATCATCCATAATGGGATCTGGCTCAATAGAAACTCCCTCCTTGGATAATTGGGAAATTATTATGTTTTTCTCAAATTTCAATAGATTCAATCTGAGATACACTGGTAATGTTAGATTATTTGTAGCTAAAATATCTTTAGTCAATTCTAAACCATAAAAAGATTGCAAATCTCTAACTAGCCAAGTTGGATGGGCGAACTGTACACCAACTTTCTCCTCATTATCTTTGATTTGCTCAAGAAGAACCTCAAGGCTCCACTCATTCAGATATTCGGTTAAATTAGAGAAAATAGCCGTTGAAAATTGGAAATCAAGTGATTTTAATATTTCTATACAGGCCAGAGTCCAGAAATGATCTTGTTGGCTTTCTGGAGCTAGAACAAATAAATAGATTATAACTCTCAGGGTATTTCTCACGTTTTCTGGAATTTTTTGCCCAAACTGATTCCGAATCTGCTGATGGATAATTCTGTTACCAATATTTTGGTATCGTACGGTTTCAAAAACTAATGCATGCACTTGAGAGTATGAGTGTCTGTTCTCATCATTTGAGAAATGTGAGTATTCTTTCATTGCATTTCTTAGTGAAATCTGATTCATTTCATAAAACGAAATAATTTTTGAAGCGACCTGAATATTGTTGATGTACTGTTCCAGATTCTCCTCAATTGACAATTAATGAATCCAACCCTCTTTTTTATTCGGATTGATCTTTCAGTATAATTTTACCTTCATAAATTATTCCCCAAAAGATGTCTCCTTCTGAGAACACTTTGAGCTCTGTTGAATCGACAAATTGGTTATCATAGTTAGATAAGTTCATAATTTCTACCAGATTCTCCGCGGCTTCAAAATGAATGATTTGATATTCCTCAAAATTCATTTCAAGGGGTTGTGGATTCAGTTCTTCAAATGTTTTAATGGAGATTCTCCTCAAAGATTTATTCATGACATCAAAACAAGCTATTTTGAAATTTGAATATCCTTCTACTCTAAATACCTGTTTATCGATGATAATGTAATCTCCTATCCGAAATTTGGGTAAAGCAATTAGCACTACCTGTTTTCTTGGATACTCTTTAGATTTAGATTTGTCAAAACCAGCAAATTCAGTAGTAATTTGGATTAGACCCCCTTTATCTCGAGCAAAAATTCTCCCAACAGAGTGAGCAGCTGATTTTGACCGAAAAAGAGCATCAAGACCATTTTTAATTTGTATTAACCTAAAAAGTGGATTTTTTCCATCTGAAAGGGGGTAATCTTTGCTAATATTATCTATTTCAGTTCCCCAGTTATCAAGTTCTTCTGATGGAATTTCATATTGAGATCTTATCTGTATTTTTGAGGTATATAAACCACTTGATCGTGTTTGACAATCAGAGCAATCTCCCCAATTTATATTAATTGAAAACTCTTCTTGAATGTTTAACAATGGAACAAAAGGATCTGGACTTGCTGAAATAGCAACTATCCCAATTACAGACCTTAATTCATCATCTTCATTAAATTCTTGTTGAGTTTGGGTAATCTCGATTTTATTAGGACGATAATGGAATTTCCATTCTTGGCTAATGAAATTCGATAGTTTAGGATATATTTCTGCGGAATTCAAATCATTGATAAAAAATTTTGACCAATGGCCTTTGAATGCTAGTAAACCACATGATAAACATATGACTAGGTCCAAATCCTTCTTTTCTTTCAAGATTGGATTGGATTCCAAATAACACGTTTGACACAAATGCTGGAAAAATTCTTCATTTGCCCCACAAGCAATACAAGGTGGAGACATTAACATCACTGAAAATATTATATTGGGGGTATGGAAAATATGATTAAATGTGGAATTTTCATACCATCATCGGTTTTAAACCAAATTACCGCATCTTCATTAATTATATTCTTTTTAATCCCTAGATCGAGAACTG
This sequence comes from Candidatus Hodarchaeota archaeon, assembly GCA_016839785.1. GTDB lineage: Archaea > Asgardarchaeota > Heimdallarchaeia > Hodarchaeales > Hodarchaeaceae > Hodarchaeum. Next base: position 20,940 of record JAEOTQ010000155.1, read on the forward strand.
ATCCCAAAGCATTAACGTTCACATATTTTCTCATTAAATCCAAAGCATCTGATCTTGATATGTAGGTGCCTTTATAAAAACCGAGGGGAACCTTCATTCTAGTAGTACTATTAGCAAGCTCTTTTCCTAAAATAGCTTCGTCACAAATAGCAAGAATTTCAGTATTGTCCCTACGGTGAATTTTAAAAAGCACACGCTCAGAACGATGATTACTTGACTGCTCCACGGGCACCACAAGCTTCACAAACTTTGATCAGGATTCTTCCTTCTCTAACGAGTTTTGTGTCGGGTTTTCCACACTCTTCACACAAAACAAATTCTTTAACGTACGCAGATAACTCGCGATTAACCATTGTTCTCGAAAATTTACCTTGCAGATATAAACGGCCTCGTTCCTCGGTTGCTGAGGTTGCGAATTCACCTGCTAAATGTTTTGATAGGTGGTCAGCATCATTTTCCCGATTTAATACTTTAAGAATTCGATTCCAATCAGTAATCCAGGTTCTATTTCCTTCTTGGAAGATATCACCTTGTGGAATCTCAAAACGAGACTTTTCAAACACGTGAGCTGGAAGATTTTCTCGTGCACGTTTTAAATTTGCAAGATAGTCTTTTTCGGATGTCAAGATCAATACTTTCCTTGAAATAGCTAAATTTTCGTTTTTGTATCAAGAATTTGTCACTGGAAATAGGATCATTCAATTAAAAGATCATTCTAGTAATGGTTTTTCTCCTATTCCTTCAATGAAGATATCTTTCGGGATGAGTATTTTTTTGTTATTATTTAATAATTTTATTTTCTTAGATTGATGAAAAATCCAGATTTAGAATGTAGAATTATCAAGAAAAAACGAATTTTTTGATGAATTATAAATTCTAATATGGATATTCTAAATTTACAGGAAATCTTGCTGAATTTACAATTAATCATCTCCATACAAGCCTGAAGTGAACATAAAAAGTCAGAGGCATTTCCCCCTTTCTTATCTCTAAGCAGTAAGAGAAATGAGTCTTAGATTCATGAGACGTAGAAAAGAAAATCGCTGGGTGTTCGAGCTAATTAAGACCAGTGATGTAATTTTAGAAGTTGTAGATGGTAGATTTCCTCATCTAACTAGAGTATCTTCAATTGAAAGACAGATATCGGATTTAGGGATATCCTTAATAATCGTACTCAATAAATGTGATCTTGTTCCAAGAAATATATGTGAATATAATAAACAAATTCTAAATAGAGAATTTCCCACTGTGTACATTTCTGCTCAAAATAGGTTAGGAACCAAAAAGCTAAGACAACAAATTTCACGCTTATCTCCAAAGAGAGAAACGGTAATATCTTTAGTAGGCATTCCAAATACAGGAAAAAGTAGTTTATTAAACATTTTGAGAGGTAAACATGTTGCTCCTACAGGTCAAAGACCTGGAGTAACACGTTATAAACAAATAGTTCGGATTTCTAACAGAATATTGATTTATGATTCTCCAGGAGTTGTTCCTTTCGATCATCCTGATATAAATCTTCAAGCATTTCTAGGAGCGTATGAAATAGGGAAATTACCTGATCCGATTGACAGTGTTTATTTTTTTCTTGATCGAATAAGACAGAACTACTTTGAAGGGTTTAGTGAGAAGTTTGATCTTCCGTCATCAGAGCTAAGTAATCCAGATATTATTGACCTAATTGCCAAAAAGCGCGGACTCGTGCTAAGAGGCGGTAAATTGAATCATGTAGAGGCTGCTAAGGTCATTATGAGAGAGTTTGCGGCAGGAAAGATTCCTTATTGGGAAAAAATTCCTTGAAGGGTCTGGAATAATCATTTTGAACCTTTTGAATATCTTTTGATGCAAACCGATTATTTAGTTTAGCAGAAGATATTTTTATATTACTGAAGGAAATTGCTTCTTAAGTAGTGTAATATGCTGATTCCGCCTTAACACGAACTTATACTCGTAGTAGAAGTATTCAAAGTAATAATTCATGATAAATCCTCTTTGAATCATTATCCTGTAAATGAAGTAAATTTGGTGCAAATAATGGAAGTAGATAAAGATTTAAAACAGTTTTTAAAGAAAATAATGGCTTTTGCGAACAAAACTGGAATTGCTTATCGTACAGGTAACATCTACGGAGGATTGGCTGGATTTTGGGATTTTGGGCCAATTGGTGTGGAGATCAAGAATAGAATTAAGGACGCATGGTGGAATGAGTTTGTTAGAAATCGTGACGATATTGTCGGATATGAAGGTGCGATAATTACTCATCCCAAAGTGTGGGAAGCATCTGGTCATCTTTCGAGTTTCACTGATCCATTGATATTTTGCGAAGGAAAATGCAAGAAAAAACACAGACTCGATCATTTATTAGAAGATCAATTGAAAATCCAGACTGAACACTTGAATCTAGAAGAAATGGGAGAACTCGTTTCAAAAGAAGGACTAGTTTGTCCAGAATGTGGGGGTAATCTGGGAAAACCTATAACCTTTAATTTAATGTTTAATACACAGGTGGGGCCTGTTAAAGATTCGGCTTCTGTCGCATATCTTCGACCAGAAAATGCACAGCTAATTTTTTCGGGTTTTAGGAACGTAATTGATTCAACACGAGTAAAAATGCCATTTGGTATAGCTCAATCAGGAATAGTATTCCGAAATGAAATTTCTCCTAGAAATTTTTTATTTAGGGTGCGTGAATATGAATTAATGGAGTTCGAATATTTCACAGATCCCCAAAAGACCAATGATTGCCCTTTGTTTCACGAGGTCGCTGGGACCAAAATCAACGTATTTTCGAGAAAAGAACAAATAGAGCAAACTTCTGAGGAATATCTCTCAATGAGTATTCAAGAAGCTTGGGAGAATGAATTTTTCAAAAATAAATGGCAGGCGTACTGGTTAGCTACTTTTAACAATTGGTTTACCGACAAAATGGGTATTAATGGAAAAAAATTGCGATTCAGACAGCACTTGGAATCAGAGTTAAGTCATTACGCGCTAGATACCTGGGATATTGAATACCATTATAAATTTGGCTGGAAAGAACTAATGGGATGTGCAAATAGAACTCAGTATGATTTAAAGCAGCATCAAAAATATTCTAAAGCAAAACTTCATTTTAATGAGACTGACGAAACGGGGGTTAAGCGATACATTCCATACGTTGTTGCAGAACCTTCTGTTGGCCTTGGACGAATTTTATTGACTGTCATAGCTGATGGATATCAAGAGGAAACCGTAAAAGATCGAAAACGGGTAGTCTTGAAAATTCATCCAAATCTAGCTCCATATGATGTAGCAGTATTTCCTTTGCAGAAAAAGCCCCAAATTCTAGCAAAAGCTCAAGAAATATTCAAATTTTTAAGAGCAAATGGATTAACTGTTAATTTTGATGAAAATGGGTCAATTGGTAAAAGGTATCGTAGACATGATGAGATTGGGACTCCATTCTGCGTTACTGTTGATTTTGAAACACTTGAGGATGAAAATATTACCATCCGGAACAGAGACAGTATGGAACAGACGAGAGTCCATATCGAGATGCTAATTGAAGAGCTAAAGAAATTAGGTAATAATTATTTAGCAGCAAAAATGATTTAATCAACTACAATTTCAGCTGATAAGAAAAGAAACGGTGTGTATAGATTATGATTGAAGAATCTCCCTCCTCGGTCGTCACTTATTCTACAGTATCTTCGATAGCAGGTCCTTTATTATTCGTTAAGAACATTAAAGGAGTTGCCTATGGTGAGATAGTGCAAGTTATAACTCCAGATGGAGAAAAAAGAGTTGGTCAAGTTCTTGAAGTCGCAGAAGACATCGCAGTCGTACAGGTTTTTGAAGGAACCCAAGGTCTCGATACTCGAAAAACTTCGGTCAGGTTTTTAGGCGAAACTATTAAAATTGCAGTATCCCAAGATATGCTTGGGCGAATCTTTTCTGGGAGTGGAAAAGCTATCGATGCAGGACCACAAATCTTCGCCGAAGAACGATTAGATATTACTGGGGCTCCCATCAATCCTTACTCCCGAGAATATCCCAGAGAATTTATCCAGACCGGAATTTCATCCATTGATGGATTAAACACTTTAATTCGGGGGCAAAAACTACCCATCTTCTCTGGTAGTGGATTACCTCATAATAATATCGCTGCACAGATTGCACGCCAATCGAAAGTCTTGGGAAAGGAAGAAGAGTTCGCTGTTATTTTTGCAGCAATGGGAATCACTACTGAAGAAGCAAGATTCTTTAGAGAAGATTTTGAGAAGACTGGTGCTCTGGAACGGGTAATTCTTTTTTTAAATCTTGCTGACTCTCCAGCAGCCGAGAGATTGATTACACCGCGTATTGCCCTATCAGTAGCTGAGTATCTAGCGTTTGAATATGATTATCATTGTTTAGTTATATTGACCGATATGACAAATTATGCCGAGGCTTTACGAGAAATCTCAGCTGCTCGTGAAGAAGTACCTGGACGACGTGGATATCCAGGGTATCTGTATACAGATCTTGCAACCATTTATGAAAGAGCAGGAAGAATTAAAGGACATACAGGGACAATAACACAACTTCCTATCCTATCTATGCCGTCTGATGATATAACGCATCCGATTCCTGATCTTTCAGGCTATATCACTGAGGGACAATTAATTGTAGATCGAGATTTGAACCGTAGAGGTATCTATCCCCCTATTGATCCAATGCCAAGTCTAAGCCGTCTAATGCGTGAAGGAATAGGGAGAGGACGAACCCACGTTTGTCATAAATCTGTTGCAGATCAAATGTTTGCGGGTTATTCCCTTGGAAGAAATTTACGGGATTTAGTCGCAGTGGTTGGTGAGGAAAGTTTAAGCACCACTGACAAGAAATATCTACGGTTTGCAGACCGTTTTGAAAGCGAATTTTTACGTCAAGGATACTATGAATCACGAGAAATTTTTGATACTCTGGAACTAGCTTGGAATCTATTATCAGATCTTCCAGAAGACGAGTTAAAGCGAATTCCACCAAAATTATTACAGAAGTATCATCCTATGTATCGAACGAGTAAATTAGCTATAGATGATCCTGAACCCTAAGTGATTGAATTAATATCTAATCCAGATATGATATTCAGTGAAATCGATCTAAATGCAAATTTTAAAAACAGAAAAAAAAGCTATTGACATATCTTTAAGGAATATGATAATCAAGTAATCACAATGTAACATATCAACGCATCTTAAAGTAATTGAGAATTGTATTTAAATTAAAAATTGTAAGAATTATAATGATGTAGTGTCTCGCGATTATGAAAGTAGGGTGAAGAACGAATGGTTATTTGGAAGGTTCATTTTGCTTTAGGGGCTAGTCAGGAAGATGAAATTGATCTAGCCGACGTTGAGGATCTTGTTGACTGGGATCCTGAATTTCAGGGAAATTTAATATCAAGTTTTTTCGACACAGATTATCATTGGTTACTTGCACTAAAAACAGTCGTTCGTGAAGATATTGAATTTCCATCGAAGAATTTTCTGCTAATTGTTGGCAGAAAATGGGGAGAAGATACGAAGAAAACTGTTCCTCTTGGAGTACTCTTTGAATTCTCCGAAGGAGATCTTAAACTTCGTGCTGTTGGTCCTCAGAGTGTAGCAGCTCAAGCTGGAGGGGACAACAACCTTCTTCTAGACCTAGTGAATGAACTATTCGACTTTCCACAAAAATGGCGAAGCAAGAGCGTGATCTGTGGTATCTCAAAACAAGAATGGAGAAAAATTGCAGATATTATTGGGGAAGAACCTTGGCGTCTACTTGATGCAGGGAGAAGAGTTCTATCTACTGATCCCCGAAAGGCAATATCAGATTTTCAAAAAGCTTATCAAATATTCACCATTTTGGCTGATCTGAATGGCCAATTTCACGCCATGTTTGCTCAGTTAGAATTAGCTCTAGAAGCAAAGAATTATCCTCTTGCACAGGAACGGTTGGAAATTGTAAGACAATATTCTGTAGAACTAGGGGACCTGATGCTAGAAGAAAATGTCTTTTCAACTGAGGGTATCATATTATATGAACAAAATGAGTTTCAAAGCGCAGTTTCAGTCTTTGAAAATGCGTTAGAAAAGGCTAAAAAAGCTAATAATCATAAAGCTGTAGTGAATGCTTATAATAACATTGGTGAATGCTATTACCGCTTAACCAACTATGATAGCGCTCTTAAGAACTTTGATATTGCGCGTGGTCATGCTGAAGAGCGTAACGATAAATATAATTTAGCAATTTCCCAGATTAACATCTCAAAGGTTCTATGTCAAAACCTTAAGATGGGTGATGTCTCTAGTGATGTTCAAGCAACTCATTATTTGACTGAAGCTATTGAATTCTTTGAAAAATCAGGGGATCCCAAAAATCTAATGATCGCATACGGAACGTTTGGAGATCTCGAAGCAATAAAGGAAAATTATGATTCTGCGATGATTTATTATGAAAGAGCATCAGAAACTGCACAAGCCCTGAATGACTCAATTCTTCACGATTTCTATTATCAAAAGGCTGAGTCAATGAAGAAGAAGCTCTACTAGGTTTAAATTAACGGAATTTATTTCTCATTCCCGCTTTCAGAATGATATGAATAAAACCTTTGAAAATCTTCTTGGATTAGCCCAGTATCTCTCCAATTTTCTTCGCGGCTTGTTTCATATCTAGAAAGATTAATCCCAGCTTTACAGATCGGTTTGCTGAAGCAGTTAATACTGCTTTAGACCCAGTTTGAACTGAAATCAAGTAACCGTCATTTCCTTCAACAAGAATTCGTGTCATTTCTCCTTTCCCTGTTTCCATGACAGCTCTTTCGCCTAAGCTGAGAATCGCTGCAGTCATGGCGGCTATTCGCACATCATCCAAATCGCCAGGAAGTTTAGGAGGCCAAGAGGAAATTGGAAGTCCTTCAAGACTAACAACGCTAGCAAAGTCTATTGCTGGCAATTTACTAACAAATGCTTCTAAGACTTCAACTATTTCTTTATGCAATTGTAGATCTGCATCACTATCGGGAATGTACATTCTTACACCCTTGAAAACAAAATTCCGCACTTATCTTTGCTTAGACATGTGAATTTAAGCTTATCTCCTATAAATATATTTCTGATTCCGAGATTTTTCCGAATACGAAGCTGTACAAGAAGAATAAACCTACTAACAATATTCTTTCTACTCAAAGTAATATAAGATCCTAATATGTAGATATTACGAGGAGAAATTCCTTCTATTGTATCATAGTGAATTAGATTACATCAAAGAGTTTGAAAGCAAAAAGATAATATTAGTTTAACAAAACGCTCCAATGTAAGAGGTTTTGAAAATCATGTCCAAGATACATCAACCAAACCTACGAAATATCAGATCAGAGTCTCCAAGCCTACAAGTAGGAAAGAATGGTTTATCTGATTCCTTCCTAATCGAACTCGATAACCGATTAAAAAAAGAAGGAACCGTGAAAATAAAATTTCTCAAAAATTCTCCTTACAGTTCACGTCAAGAAGCGATTTTAGCGTTGAAAGGGGTACTGAACAGTAAATTTGAATTGATAGAGACCCGAGGCTGGACTGCAACCTTACACAAGAAAAGTTAACTATTCTGAGATGTTTTTGTCCCGTATAGTTGGATCATCAAAATTTCACGAGCCAGGGATTGAAAAGCTCGTTTTATCCCAATTCCAGTCGTAGCCACAGTCTCATAAATCGGATACATGGATAATTCTAATTTTTCGACGAGTTGGGATCTTGGTAGTGCGTCTTCAATATCCCGTTTGTTCAATGTTATGACTAAAGGAATGGTGGTGCCTAAATCTTCTCCCAGACGAGTCTTAAGTTCCTCAAAAGATGATATATTTTCCTGCATTTGATCTGGTGAAGAATCAACTACAAATAAAATACCATCTACTCCTTGAATTACAATTTTACGTTGGTGTTTATGCCGTTCCTGTCCCGCAGTGGTATAAACGTCGAAAACAACGCCAGTTGTGGCTTGCATCGGTGCAAAATCAAAGAAAAGGGTACGTCCGTGTGGATCGGCAAGTTGAGTGAATTTTCCTTTTTCTAATCCATCAACTTTATGATAGAGCCAACCAAGAGTCGTTGTCTTCCCACAGAGAGATGGGCCATAAAATACAATTTTAAATCTATGACGACCTTCTGCGTCTTTTCGCAATCAATTTGACTCCTTTGTTAACTAGGAGGATAAGAGTTTGTATTAGAATTTTTCAAGCTCTCGTAAAGCAGCTTCAAGTTCATCCTTCTCAAGCCCAGTACGAACTTCAGGTGATTTAGAAGGAGTTCCAGGTAAGGTTCGAGAGGGATGTCCAGCTAAAAACTCATCAAGAATTGAGCTAAGTTCTTCATTCGCTTTTCTCATAAGCAAGCGAATCATACCGATATTTACCTCTGCATCGGAAATAATTGTTAAAATTCCACGACCGCAGGCACTTGCAAATATTTTCCCAGTATCAAATTCTGAAGTAACAACATCCAATCCGCCAATTGTTAGATTAGATCCTTGTTCTGCTGAAGCCATAAAGACTGCTGAGGCAATTGCGCCAATACCATCAACATCAACAGATACATAACTAAACTTGGAAACGTGCGCTATAGTTAGACCAGTACGGTCGACTAGAATAATTTTTCGAATTCCGGGTTCACTTTTAATGATTTTACTGAGTACACTGTCAAACCTTCGTGGATCTATCAAACTAGTAATCTCCTGGTTGTTCTTTTTCCAAGTTCAGAGAAAATTAAATAAATTTTATCTCCGTATACCAATGCTAGATTAATTCTTAATAAATTTAGCTTATTAGTCTTTGATGGAAAAGGAAATTTTCATGACTATTGTCATTGTATAGCCGATTAAACTTCTTTAAATTCGTTTATAATGAATGGAACAGAGAAAGAAGTTAAAGCTTCTTGTTATCCATTGAAACAAAGATATAGGCTTCTTTTTATTTATGCAAAATACGCTGTGAGAACAAAAATAGCATTTCCTATCAGATTTTCTAATAAAAATCCTAAAAGTATAAATAAAATGAAAGGTAGGGAGGGTTGAACCCAAATTGATTCTTTATTATGGATCTGAGTATTCTTAGCAATCTTCCTCTTCCTAGAAAGATCTTCTTCAGGGGTATCCATACGTAGTTGGAAAACAAAATCCCAACCAGAGGGATCAGTGTAAGCCTCTAAAAAGTCAAAATGCCACGGTTTTGATTCTATCTCTTCTAAAATTCGCTGAGTGCTTCGTGGATATCCTATGAAATATAATATGACTTTTTTCATAATATTTTGGTGTGTCATGGCATAGTACTCTCTCTTTCTGTTCCTTCGAATTAAATTCCCACAAAAAAGTGCAATTGGGACTGTAAGAGCTAGTAAGTATGCGTTGAAGAATGTTCCTAAGATTTTAGGGGTGATAGAGAAGATAATATCATATTTTGGATCTGTGATGGAGAAAAGAGGTTTCAAAACTGGTGAAATAAATGAAATGGCAATAAAAGCAATTCTATCTGCCTCTCCTCCTAATCCAGAATATGTAAGAAAGAGTGCTATAATCACCGCAATAACAATATTACCTAACCATGTAGAAAGGTAAGTTTGAATACTTACCATGTTTATAAGCATTAAGATGATTTGTAGACAATGTACTGTACAACCACAAGCAATCATAACTATCCAAATCCAATCCACGATCTCTCGTGTTCTCCAATCTTGATAAGCTCCCAAAATTAATAGTAGGAATGCGATTAAGAGGAGAAGAAGGTTGAGTGATGATTCCAGTAGTGTAAATAAACCAGTCATACTGATCAAACCTAATTTGTGTATGTATTATTACAGAAACTTAGTTCTGACCTGTTTCCTTTGCCTCTATATCTTAAATCTTCCTTTTTAGCGTGAATTTGATTGTTCCACTTAAACTTAAGAGATTTAAAATAATATACCAATTATGATGGCTAGTCCAAACAAATTTCGATTTAACAATCATATTTTTGATTTGTTAAGTATTATAAAAGGAAATTCGATCATCTGAAGGAGATAACGACAGAATTAGCTTTTCATAACAACTGCAAAAACATTCTAAAATACTCATCAGGGGAGTTTCAATAGTATTCTGGATGAAGTAAATTCAGATTAATCGAAAGAATAAATTGCCACTGTGGCTTATGAGATTCTCTTCCGATTATCTCGGCGAAGCACGGTTATAGCGCCTCCTTGGTATTACTCTCAGTTTTTTCTGATGAGAAACGAACAGGAGGATGTCGTGGGTTCAAAAAATGATATTTCTCGGAATATTGTTTGAAATTCCCACCAGTGGCTTTATCTTTTCATAAAAAAATTCTTTTCTCACCATTAAACTTAATTGAAATAGGAAATCTCGTAATATTATGTTTTTTTTCAATTTAGTGAAGAGTGTTCCATCATTTAGATATCCATCAAATACAATGTTACCCACTAGATATTTTACCCTTTATCAATAATGGCACTTCAGGGAATATAAAACTCACATCTTTGATAAAAGGCCACGAATTTTATTGAGGAGATTTTTTGGAATACGATGAATTAATTCTGGTTTGGAAAAATGAGAGGTCAAATCCCTCGCTTTGCAATATTCCCAAGGATTTGTACATATCTCTTGATGGGCTATTAACAAAATTATCAGCAGACATTCAGAAATTAGCAAGTAAATCAATAGCCAATGCTATCTTAGATCGAATAATATTTATTAGAAGAGATATAGTGCATTTAAGACTTGTTAAGATAGTAAATCTAGTAATAAATGATATTTTTTTTGATGAAAACGTCTTAACGTGGGGAGAACGAAGAATAGCGAAAAATCTAAGACTCTCGATTGAAACGATTGGCGTTGAGAAACCAAACATTTTAGATGGTCTAGAAGATTCACCCGAAATAGACCAATTTGAAAATTCTACGGTAGTCATTAACCCCATTCAAGAGATTAGGGGAAAAAAAACTACTGTGTTCGAATATTCAACAGTCCGAATGCTTTATGATGTTGAAGCATTCATTGGCCTGGATGATCTATTATACGGACCACTAGAAAAGAATGACATTGTAAACTTACCATTAGAAAATGCGACTGCTTTGATGGTACGTGGAGTTGCTCATTTAATAGAAACCCAAAAAGATTGAAATTTTGGTGAATCATAATGAAGAAGAAATATATTCCTCAACCCCGATCAAACTTCCTTAAAGTTTCCTGCGAATGTGGGAATGTACAAGAGATTTTTTCTCATGCTACGACACACATTAATTGTCGTGTATGTGGGAAAGTTCTTGCTGAACCCCGTTCTGGAATTACTAGATTATTTGGAGAAGTTATTGAAATATTGGATAATAAATAGGCGATAATTTATGGAATCTAAATTTCCTGCTGTTGGAGAATTAGTTGTTGGATCCTGCTCCAAGGTCACCCCACACGGAGCATATTTCGAAATTTTCGATTACGAGGGGCTTGGATCAGAAGCAGGATTTGTGCATATTTCAGAACTTAGTCGAACTTGGGTTAGGAATATTCGAAGTCAAGTTCGTGAAGGACAAAGAGTTGTCGCTAAAATATTAAGAGTGGATTCTGCACGGGGAGAAATAGATATGTCTATTCGGAGAGTTTCTGAACCTCAAAAGCGGTCGAAGCTAACAGAGCTCAAGCAGGAGAATCGTGCTCGTGGTATTGTAGCTGTCGCGTGTGAAAAGACAGAAACGGAAACAGATAAGGTTGAAAAAATCCTCATGACTCAGTATGGGTCAATTTACGAAGCCTTAATCCAATTACGTGAAAAAACTGTAAAATTGTTAACTAAGATTGATATTCCTGAAAAGGTTGCGAAAGTACTTTATGATCTGGCTGTCAAAGAATTACAACCCCCTACAGTTCGATTACTAGGAAAGCTTACAGTTACCTGCTATGATTCAGACGGAGCAGTTATTCTTTCAGAATTCTTTAAAAAATATAAACAGTCGTTTAAGAAGAAGCATAAAGGTTCAGATCTTTTCATGCAAATCATTTCTCCTCCAGATTATAGATGCACGATTGAAAGTGCAGATTGGAAAACAGCTGAGACTGTTTGGAAAAATGTCCAAAAGGAAGTTCAAGATAATTTAAGGGGAAATGATGTAGAAATTTCATTTGAGAGAAAATAAATCGCCTGTGAGACTATTCTGGGATCCATATGCGTCTATTAAGAAAATGTGAGTGTAGGTATACATTAAATCAATCATTAGAAACTTGTAATTATTGTAATCACGCTTTTAGAACAGCTTATCCACCAAAATTTTCACCTCATGATAAATACGCGGAATATCGTCGTCGTATGAAGAAGGAGGCTAAAAAAAGGGGTGTATTATGACCGAACAGACCTCAGTAATTATCCGTTATTTCGAGCTCAAAGATCTAGACAACGTTATTGATATAAATCGAAAATGCTTACCTGAAAATTATCCTGAAGGTTTTTTCCGTACAATATACGCTGAATGCCCAAAAGGATTTAATCTTGCTGAAGTTAATGGTAGCATCGTTGGATATACTATGGGTCGAATTGAAAGTGGTTTGAGCCTTTACTCAATTTTTCATCGTGCTAAGAAGGGTCACACTGTGAGTATTGCAGTATTACCAGAATATCGACGAAATAAGATAGCCACGAAACTGATCAATGCCTCGTCTTTAGCAATGAGAGAATATGGAGCAGAAGAGCTCTTCCTAGAGGTTAGAATCTCAAATTCCGCCGCAGTAAAGTTATATGAGTCACTCGGTTATAAAATTGTTAAGGAATTGCGCCATTATTACCGTGATATGGAAGGGGCATATTTAATGGCACAAAAAGTCAAGAAAAACTAATAAGGGAATAAATTCGCTTAAACTGAATAAGTTAAGGGGAAATCTTGTTTGAATTATGAAGGGAAGGAGATCCGTATTTCAGGTGAGCGTGATGTAATAAATATCTATTTGTTGAGCATTCCGTTTTCTGTATTGAACAAAATCCTAGAACTAGTATGAAGATTGTAAAAAGACGAAGATAACAATAGATCTATCTGAACACACCTAAATATAAAGCTTTAAAAGGTTTAAAATCGTCACAAATGTGAATAACGGATATTGACACTGTTAAACGATTGAGATCGAGTGTAATCATTCCTAATCACTTATTTAAGAAAAAAATAATTTTGGTGACTCTTGCTATGAGAGAAAAATACCAACATGCAAGTAATGCGCTAAATCAACTAAGTAATGCAGCTGCAATGAAAGCAAAACATATGTCAGATCTAGTAATAAAATCTTACACACAATTTGAAGAAATTAGGTATTTGAGCGAAACTGTACCTGATATCATACTTTACTCTGACAATAAAATGGCCAATTTAAAGGAAAGCGGGGAAATTCGTGTTGCACAACTCCTAGCGGCTATTCTTTGTGATCAAATAACAGAACGATCCAAAAAATTAGTCGAAGATCTTGAATTCGGTCATATGGAATTGGATCTTCGTACTGAACTGTTAGATATTCGTGAACAAATAACACGATTAGAAGAGGTAGTTCAGGTTCAAAATAAATTGGCTAATGGGGCTCCAGTGTCAACAGAGGGAATGAAAAATTTGCAGAAAAAATATGATTCTCGCATCCAGCAATTGGAACGAGAGTTACTCCGGGAAGAAGGACGCACACTTACAGTAACCGCCTTAGATGCAACAAAAAAGCCAAAGATATTTGGTAAAGGAAAATTTGTTGACAATCTTGCTGATTTAGTTCTTGAACAAGGGAAATCTCTTCGAGCGAGTTCAGGTGGTTATATTTCAATGGCAAATTTATATACTTCCTTAAAAAATCAAATTCCAGACATTAAATTCTCATTGAAAGATTTAGAAAAGGCCTGTAAGCAGCTAACTAAACAGTCACTAATCGAAGGTGTTTCTACCCAGTCTGGGGTTAAGATTGTTGAGTTTACTCCCGTTTCTCTTGGAAAGGATGCCCGGAATATATTTAATCTTGCAATCGAAAAAGGCTTTGTAACATTTGAGGAAGTAATGATACAAACAAAGTGGGACCAACAACGAGTTAAAAGGGTCTTAGATAGTCTTGTTGGTCAAAAAATTGCTCGAAAAGTATCATCACTCGATTCAGGTGATCAATATTACTTCCCAGGGCTATATGGAGATGAAGATTGGTAGGTAAAATCGATGGCGGAAACAGATAAATTTGGTGGATTATTCCGTAAAATAGGGGACACAATACACATAGGTGCCAAGAAATTCAAAGGCAAAGCAATACTAAGTTCAAAATTTGAAGAGTCATCAGGAGAATCATTAATCCATAGGGTAAAAGCAGAAGAAAATGATAATTTTAGAAAAATTGATGGCTTTATTGTAAAAGAACCAGAAAATGCGGTATTATTACAGTCAGGAGTGTTAATTGGAGTGGCTGGGAGCGGAATATACCAACTAGAAAAATCTGCAAAGCATCCAGGTAGCGAAATAATATGGGTTACAAAACGCGAATTTATCATCAAATGGGGAACCCCTGGTATATACACCTCAGATAACGTTATGGTGGGATGTTGGGGAATTTCTCGAATGCGAATTGTTAATCCACGAAATTTCATTATGAATGTAGTCTCCCATAAACAGTACTATAGTGGAAATGAGTTAAAAAATTGGGTTAAACAAACGATTATTGCAGCAGTCAAACATGTTATGACTCGGTACACTGTTCCAGAATTGTTAAAAGAAAGGAGAAGCCTAGAAATACAAACAAGATCTGAATTAGGGCCTGAAAGCTCACGATGGGGTTTGGAGCTAGTAGGTTTAGATATTGGTGGATTCAAAGTACCTGAAGAATATGAGACCTTACTAACATATGAAATAGAGAAGCAGATTATTGAAACTCGGCAAGAGCTTGCAGAAGAGCGAAATCAATTAGACGAGGTTTCAGAAAAAATTAAGAAATTCGAATTAATGCTCGAACAGGCTGATGAGATGTTTCTTGCTGGTAAAATTTCGGAAAAACGGTATAAAGAACTAACAGACAAGTATTCATCAAAACTAGCAAAATTAAAAGCCCAAGAAACTCCCTTATAGTTTATTTATTCGTTATACTCAAGGGAAGATCCACATTCTGGGCAATCAATCATTCCAACTGATTCCATTCCTTGATAACAATTTACACATACTTCTGCTTTACATGAATTACAGATTAACTTCTTCTGATCTGTTTTAACCCAATTACAAACCGCACATTCGAAAGAAACAAAATCCCTTTTGATAATCAACTGCATTTTTCTTATGTTGATAGATCCTGATATAATTTTATGAGTGATGAGTTTTTCTAATATTGCTATAACCCTGTCCGAGGATTGATTACTGAAATCAATTATCTGCTGAAGAGTGAATATTGTTGAATGATTGTTTCGAATAAAGTCCACCAATTGGCTTTCAATCGAACTAAGACTTATGGTTCTCTCTCCTGGAGAGTACCATCCCGATTTCAATGGGCCCTGTTCACAGAAATAACACTCCTCAGTTGTTTCAAGATTGTACGAATAAGCGTAAGTTAACCTGCAGTTGGGACAGTTCCGTGGTAGATCGATAATAAATGCCGAAATATTCCCACAAAACGGACATTCGTGGGTACTATCTACATTTCTACAGTTAGAGCA
The DNA here is from genome assembly GCA_016839785.1 of Candidatus Hodarchaeota archaeon. GTDB lineage: Archaea > Asgardarchaeota > Heimdallarchaeia > Hodarchaeales > Hodarchaeaceae > Hodarchaeum. The sequence goes on from JAEOTQ010000155.1 coordinate 36,619, forward strand.
CATCACTCTCCTACAGTTTTGACATTCAAAATAAATGGATGGATTGGAATATGAGGAGGTATCTATTTGGCAAAATATTTCTAAATCTTTTATTCCTTTTACTAGAAAAGGATTAATTGAATCCCCAGCAATAATGCGTAGTTCTAAACGATCTGCTATGATTTGAATTACTTTTAACAGGTTTAAAACATTTAAGTGTAATTTTGATGCCAATCCCTCAATATCAATTCCCTGTTTGAACCAGTCAATCAAAGTTCTTCCTTTAAATGTTTTTTCTGATAATTCACCTTTAAAGCTTTCATTCAGTAGTAATAATAGGTTGTAGAGATCATCAAACGCAAGATCAAACCTTGCCTGCCAGAAATCCAAAGGAATCTCTTGATAAACATAAATATCCCATATGATTTGTGATACGATATCAATAGTAGAATAGATATAATTATTATCCTTAGATTGGATATAGCTTAAACCTTTTCCAATAGATTCAAGGATTATCAATACATCATCAATTGATAGATTGGTAAGCCTAGAAATATTAACTAAGGAAACTTCAGAAGAGATTTGGAAGGAAGCATTTATGAATCGGGTTAAATATCTAATTGATCCTTCATTCGGGGAAGAATAGGAGAGATGAATATACTTAAAGTTATAAATTCGTTGCTTGATAGGATCAATATAACCTCGGAACAAATTTTTGTCAGCTAATAAGTCTAATACAGCTTCTAGCTGGTCATCTGTCCAGTAAATCTGATTTAACAAGTATTCAAGATCGTGAGTAGGAGACGTACCGAGTAATTTAGCAATGAATGATATTGCACCAGAACGAGTGAAAAATCTTCGTTTTATTAGATCAAAAAATCCATCAATTTTTTGGACATATTCATGGATAATAGATTCAAGTAATTTTCCAGGAATATTCAAAAGATCAATTAAATCGCATATATCAACAACTCCCTGTGTATCTAAGAAATGTTGAATTTTTCTGTAAACATGAGAATTTGGTATGAAATAATTGTGGTTATAATCTAAAACACCTTTTAATTCTTGGTGTTGAATTTTCTCATGTATAAAGGCGATTACATTCATTTTATCGGTTTTTGAAGAAAATTCCTCAATCCGTATAGGTGATTGTGCCGTCGAGACTGCTTCAAACCATTTTGTTTTTTTGCGTCTTAACATCTTGCACAACCAGATGATGTCTAATCAATGAAAGGAAAGGCATTTTTATATCATTTACCCACAACCTAATTATCACAAGAGCTATCACAAGTAGGGTCAATTCAATATTAAGTAAGAAATTTTTCAATATCAGCATGAAAAAGATGTGAGATGTTCCCACGTGAAAGAATCCAACTTTAGATGCCAATTTTGTGGATACGTTCCTCACTCACATGAACAACCTGGTACAGGTGTTTGGTATTGCCCTAAATGTGGAAAAAGAACAACAATTCGATTAACTGTACCTTCACCTAGGAAATCCAGTTACAAAAAGCCCCAATCTCGTCAAGCTTCTCGTGATCAAATTTCTAGCCAAATTTACAGGGAACTCACAAAAGAAAAGAGTCAAGAATATGGGCTAAAAGAACCTTATCTCAATCCAACCATTCAACCAATAAAACCAAAACTCAGAAAAAAGGTACGCATTTTCGCTCCCTCTAAAGATAACGATTAACCCTTTTTTGTTTTAAACCTGATTATTACTCTCTTTTCTTCATCATCAGTAAGTGAACTCGCAGTTAATCTATCTCCATCTTGAAGAACATTTTTCACTAAAGCTTCATTCGGAATGATAAAATTTCCTCTAAAACCTATGTAGTTTTTCTTGAATTTACGTTTTAAAACGGTGAAAATCGTCCTACATTTTGAATTTGGATTTATATTAATGGTTACTGGGGTTTGCTGAAAAATTGATGTATCGCCGCACACCATACAATCTGGATCTCTAAATAATTCAAAAGAACTTATATTTCCTGTCAAAGCTGAATAAATTGTTAAATCAGGAACTCTAAAACGATATGTTTGGACTAGAGATTTCATTCGATTTTGATCCTTTTTCTTTAAATCCTTCATTTTATTAAAAAACAGGGTTTTTATAATTTCTTGTGATTGAATTCCACTTGTTACTGCATTAACAGTGATTAGGCTAGGTACACGGTATAATACACTCTGAATTATATCTTTATTATCAAATATTGGGAATTGGTGTTTCGCCGCTAACTTATTTGCTAGATCTGTTAGTTTTTGGATATCATCGGAGGAATTTTCATCAGGTTCACGATCATTAAGTGTATGAAATTCATATAGAGCTTTCCATGCGCAATGGTCTCTCGTTCTTGGAGTTCCAACAAGGGTACATGGTGCAGATAGAACACGTGTCTCCTCCGGAGGTGGTGGTGAATCACATGCCAAACAGGCGTTATTACTTGGATTAACACTTTGTACTTGACCAAAATATCCATCAGTTGCTGAATCTATTAGCGATAAAGGTAATTCTACAGCTGTTTCATTGATATATTGACGTGCCAAAAAATTATCCACACAACCAGCAATAATATCAGAATCCTCAAAAATTTTAAAAGGTAATGATTGAATAGGTTCATTATATGCCTCAATTTCTAAAGAAGAATTATAACGACTCTTAATTACCTTCTTGGCGACCTTGGCTTTATTTTTTCCAATATCCGTTTTCGAAAATAGTAATTGTCGATTTAGATTCGAATATTCAATCGTGTCCATATCAACTAAAATTAACTTTCCGACTCCAAGCAAGGCTAAGTTTTTAGCTACTTCTCCCCCAGTTCCTCCTATTCCTATTATTATTACGCTGCTTTTCTCGATTAGGCTTTGATCCCATATTGTGAGACGTTCTTGTCGATCAAATTTCGATGTAGGATGTGAGTTCATTGAGAATTCCGTCAATGAGAAGAGAATGGAGGAGATTACCCCCCTTTTATCTGATCAGGTACTATCATTAAAAGGGCATTTTCTTCAATATTGTACGAAACAAGGTTGTTTGATGGATTCATTCTTCGACCTTTAAACAATAGTGCGATTGGTACAACTTCAGGAATATTAAATGCATCACGCGCGGCTGTAATTGCTTGAAAAACCGTACCATTAATGTTAATATACTTTTCACGAATATTTTGATCTGGTGGAAGTTGTGGGTCCTTAAAACGGACTTTTATCATACGTTCAATACCATCAGATGTTGATCCTTGAGAACTGATATTAGAGTCCCAGACAACATCTTTTTTTCGATTATTCATTTATTTTCACCTTTGATTGTCTCTACACATAGAATAAACGTTCAATTTCGGCCAAAACTGCAATAAGATCAATACGGCCTTTTGCATAATCCTCTAAAGGCCCTCGTATAAGTGGATACCTAGAAAGAACTTCACTTTCAAGACCGATCGGATAATTCTTTTTTCTCTTAATTGTAAATGGGATTATTTCCCCTGTTTGTGCATAAAAGTTAATTTTAATTTCCTTTTTTGTTGGTATAGCATCGTAGCTATCCAGAATCTGTCGTATAAGGGGATCTTTTTCTTTAACCGCGTCTCTTGTCTCAGCTAAAGTCTGGCTAGTCTCTAACTTTTGGGGTATTTGATCTTCAGTTTTTTGGTAGATCTCTTCTAATACATCTAATACCGAGCTTGTGCCTGGTGACCAATTTTTCATTGTATTTAAGTCACTGATCTCACAATTGATGACTTCTCGAAGAACATTTGGTCCATCGATAAATGGTTTCTCTGGTAAATCATCGAGTACGATTAATAAAGGAAAGGCATACTGTCCAACTTGCATTTTTATACGAATTTTTCCTACCTCATCCCCTACTAATTCTCCAGGAAAATTTTCAAGTATTTTCTGGGATTCCTGAAATAATAGGTAATAGTGTTCAGATTCCACTTCCTCGTCAGCTGAACTTTCATCGGGAGTTATACCCTGTGATTTCTTAAGATAATTTGTCAATTCACAATATTCACAATGAATGGGACGAATAGAAGAGGGTTTTCCTGATAAGGGAGCACCACATCCATTACACTGAGCAACATCTGTCTCGATATCGTTCATCATTCTACCTCATTTCCAGCTCCGTTTTCTGAGAAAGATTAAACATACGAGATTCCAAAATATTACTAATCCACAGAGAAGATCTATAATCACATATTTAGTAATGATCTAAGCCTCATGTGTTGTAATATGAACAGAAATTTCGCTATTAACTTCCAGAATATTGAATTACTGCAGGTTCATTCTGAAAACTGACCTTAAAAAACTAGCTCATAATGGCTTTCCTTCTAGCCAGACAATCCACAGCTTTAAAAAAATAGATAGAGTAAGTTTATAGGTTAATGGATATCACCTGATTATTGAACTAGGAGCGAACACTTATGTCTGATCTACATTCCAGACGATTAAGGGAAGAATTTAAGCGAATGCTCAAGATTTATCCCCCGAAAAGTGCTACCATAAAGTGGTTGATAGTGAATAATGATCTTCATCATTATTCTGCAACAATAAAAGGGAGAGAAGGCACTCCGTATGAAAATGGGGAATGGAAAATCACTATTGATCTCCCACCAGAATATCCCTTTAAACCTCCAATTGTTAATTTTATCACACCAATTTGGCATCCCAATATTGCTGTTGGGGAAACCCGTTGGAAATGGGGTTCTAATGTCTGCTTAAGTCTAATAAATTGGAATAATATTGGGGAACTTGGTGGTTGGAAAAAGACTATAACTCTACCTAGTGTTTTTGAGCATATTGAAATGATGCTTGATGTTTATCAAAGTTCAGGTGATTCTGATTTTCCAGAATATCTTGTTGATCCTGGGGATCCATTCAATCCAGAGGCTGGTAAGTCGATGCAGTCAAACTTTAATGATTTCTGGAAGAAAGCTGTGGAGTGGACAAAAAAACATAGTATGAATTAACTCCTAAATGTCTCAAATTGGTCTAATGGGGTATTAATATTGAAAACAAATCAGGGTGGAATTGGATGTTCTGACTAAGCAAGGAATCGAACTTCGATGACAAAGAAACATTCCCAAGATAATGTTGATGGTGAGGAGGGAAAAAAGAATTCATTTGATGGCCAAGATCCCAGTCTTACTAGCAATGAAATAATACAATTAAAATTAGAGACAAAATCTGTTACTATTTTACAGCAAGCAATCCAGGAAATTACGAATTTCTCTATCAAATCAATGCCAAAAGAGGCGATTGGATTACTAAGTGGGAGAGAAATACGTCCAAAAGAATTAATGATAACAAAGGGGATTTATGTTACTGAAGGGGAAGAATACTCTGTATCCTTTTCTGAGGACGATTTTCAAGTATTTGATCAATTAGCTGGACCTGAATATTGTGTGGGATGGTGGCATTCCCATCCTGGATTTGGACTATTTTTATCTCAGACTGATATCACTACTCATATTTTCTCTTTTCAAATTGTACATCGTTTATCAGTGGCACTGGTAGTTGATCCCATTGCTGTAGGAATAGATGGAATCGCTAAACATAAATTTTTCCAAGTCGTAGGCGACTCTCAGAACAATTCATTCCGATATGTAGAACTAGCCAGTTATCTTGATAAATCTTCAGAGTAAGGATAATTCTGTAATTATAAATTCAGAAATCGGTTTGGAACAAACAATATTAAACAATGAATTAGAAGGCCACTTTGAGATTCAAAATGACAATATACGATCCTTTTACAAAACTCTTTCTCATCATTGGACAATTCTTCTTACAATCTGAGCAATACGGGATTCTAGATTATTTAATTATATTTTTAGGACCAGGACTCGTATTATTTTTCACATTTTATCTGTTATGGGCTGGTAGGAGGAAGAATCACAAAATAATTAACGTAACAAAGGATGCTCTTCTTGAAATTTTCTCAAATGAATTTGATGATTTTGTAACGGATCAATTAAGTTCCAATGGTGGACTACTATTTCCAAAGTATAAAAAATCCTCTAAAATTCCATTTAAAGATTTTCGCGTTGTGTTTGCATTGGAAGAACGTCATTTAATGTTATCTGTGATTATCTCATGGTTTTCAGGTTCAAATGACTACATTGCTATAGAAGGAAATGCAAAAAAAGGGAAATTACCAACTAAGATACAAATCATCCCCAACAATGAGGAAGGACAGATTAAAAAACATCAAGATGTGCTTTTTCAATTAAAAGATATAACACTCGATGTAGAACGACTTGATAATTTCTTTCTATTGAAAGCTACATCTGAACGCATGGGGAATTATTTTCTTAAAGATAAGTCATTATTAAAACAAATTTACTCCATTCGGGAATTTTTAGTCAGACTCTCTATCGATTCGTCAGAAGATCCTTCAATTCGAGTTTATTGTAGAATAAATAAGAAGCTAGACTTAGTAAAGATACATCGATTATTTCTAACCTTAACCGAACGAGTAAATTTAGTCTCAGAAAAAAAGGTCATGAAGAAATAAAATTGGGCTATCAAATTTCTATAGAGTCTCAATTTTTTCAGTGACTCTTTGTCGTAGCCATTCTAATCCTTCTTCAACATTGAATCCAGTCTTAGCTGAAGTAGGTACAATTGCATATGAATGGGTCGTTACTTTGTGAAGATTAAGGGATCGTGCAACTTCACCTGCAGAAGCAGCATTTTCTAGATCTTGCTTGTTTGCTAATACCAAAATTGGAATGTTTTCCACCTTATCGTTATTTAAGACGTATTTCCATAATTCAGCTTGAGCTTCATCAAAACGAGTTCTATCGTTTGAATCAATCACATAAACTATTCCCATTGAACCAGCCATATAACTCTCCCAAAGAGATTCACGAAAGGCTTCTTGGCCACCAATATCCCAAGATATGAACCGCACATTACCAGAACTGAACTCATCAACATTCATACCTAGTGTACGAAATGTACTATCATCAAATTCCCCAGAGGTTATTCTTTTGACAATCGTAGTCTTGCCTGCATGGTCAAGTCCTAACCAGGCTATCTTCACTGTTAGTCGTTCTCTAGCAAGCCTCGCGCGTAGTTTGGTAAGGAAACTCATTGAAGATACCTCTTATTTTCTTTGTGTCAATTTACTCTGAAATCTCTCGCTCATCCATTGCCAGGGCTCCTCAACACCTTCTCCAGTAAGAGCTGAACATGGATAAACCCCAAATGTTCTTGGACGTTCTGCCATTTCAGTTTCCAGCTCAAGGGTTTTAACTATATTATCTAAAGACATAGCAACATCTAAATCTTGCTTGTTTGCCAAAAATAAAAATGCCGAATCCTCTGGCGCCCATTGAATAACGTTCTTAAGCCATTTAGCTGCAGTTTCTACTTTGTCTCTATCAGCTGAGTCGAAAACAAAAACCACTCCCGATGCTTCTGAAACAAAAGGTTCCCAAAGACTAGTAGGATAGGTAGGTTGTCCACCTAAATCTACAGCCATAACCTCAAAATCACCAATCTTTAGCGTTTCAATATTCATACCCATTGTAGGGACAGTTTCTAAATCTTCATGTCCCTTTAGTCTTTTTACTAATGTTGTTTTTCCAGCATTAGCCAGACCGACAAAGGCTATTTGATTTTCAATTTCTCGACCAAATAATTTTGTTGGCATCTTCTAAACCAATCATCAATTGAATCAGATGCAGAAAGTGCTAAATGGAACCTTTATTGAGAAACTCACTACTCTTTAACCAAGCGGGTTTCAAACACATAAACAGTTTTCTTGTAGCGGTTGTTTTAAGAGTTCTGTGCATTATTAATAAACCTATTTTATTAGTTGTATTCGAAATTACTCTATAATACTCCTGTTAGACTATTCGGGAGAATATTGGTTGTTGGGATACCAGCTTTGGAAAAACTCGGAAATAAGTAGGTTTATCCTTTGTCTGGTCTTGAATAAATTTGATAACCTCTTTCAATGTTTGAAATTCCTGCGAGTTGTTGAATCGATATCTTACACTCACTTTTCCTTCGTTTTGTTCCTTTTCACCCGCGACAATTATAATCGGACTCCATAATTTCTCTGCAGCTCGAATCTTCTTTCCAAGAGATAAGTCCCGATCATCAATTTCTACTCTAATATTCTTCTGTTCTAATTCCTCGGCTAGAGTTTGTGTGAATTCAAGGTAATCTTCAGATACTGGTAGAATTCTTACTTGTGCTGGAGATAACCATAGTGGAAATTGAGGTTTTGACCCTTTATGAGATCGTTTTAATTGATCCTCTATAATTCCATAAATAACTCTTTCAGTAGAGCCTGAGAGCGAACAATGCATTAGAAGAGGATAAATTTCCTTTCCGTTTGAATCAGTATATTTGATGTCAAAACGTTCAGAATTTTCTACATCAATCTGAACTGTGGATAGTGCTGCAGCTTTCTTTTGTGTGTCAACAACATTAAATTCAAATTTTAATATGAAATATGCATATCTTGTTTCAAACAATTCCAGGAGGATCGGTTTATTCAGTAATTTTACTAGGGAGACAACCCATTCTTTATTTTCTTCGAAGAATTCCGTAGTCATTCGGAAGGCAGTCTCAATGTTTACCTCAATATCGTTCATATATTTGTATGAAAGTCGAAATTGTTCATCAAACTCCTTTCTTGCCATCTGAATACCAGTTACAGCTGTATGTAAGTCAGGCATAGTGAATGCTCTAAGTCTACGTAATCCAGCTAACTCTCCACGTTGTTCACGTCTGAAAGATTTGGCCATTTCGAAAATTTTCAATGGAAGTTGTCGATAGCTAATGATGGCATCCGACATCGTTAGAAATTGCCCGAAACAAGCAGCGAATCGCAAAAAATAATCCTTATTTCCTGATTTTACAACGTATTGTCTTGCAGGAAACCGTTCTAGATATTTTTTCAGGGATTCATGGTCATAAGAATACATAAGTGGCGTTTCAACGATCATCGCTCCGTATTGGGCAGCCATGTTGTTTACATGATCCTCGATTAACCTCTTGATAATATAGCCTCTCGGAAGTATTCGAAAATTGCCAGCATCTGAACCATCTTCATAATCTACTAATTCAAGATTTTTCATAACGTCTACATGTAGTGGAGGGGTACTAACAGTTCTATCCTTAGCTGTTTCATATTTAACAAATAATTCCAACTCTTTTTGACCTTTAAAATTAAATTTGTCAAAAGGCTCAATTTTCCCATCCAAAGATAGAACATAGAATGTGGAACGAGTAGTTTGCTCAGCAGCAATAGCTTTTGTTACTTCAGAAGTTTTTTCCGGTGTTTTCATACCTGATTGACCTAAAATTTCTTTAGATCTTTCTGCTAAGGCATGCCCTTTGCAATTTAAGGTGAAGCTTTTATAATACCCGAACGGGGCTCTAACTATGTTCAGATCTATATTAATGGATCGTAAAGACGATTCTATCTTTTTTAGTGTTGATAATGCTGCATCTGGTTTAGCTGGTTGAGTTTTAGCTAAATGAACCCAAGGATACAAAATCAAATTTGTTTCACCAATATCATTTAGGGCAGAATTGATTTCATCATTAGCATTCGTAATTACATTAGATATATCAGGTATATCATTTGTTTCAACTGAAATAAAAACAACTAAAGTTGAATCTGAGGTGGAATATTCCATCTTAACATTTTTAGATGATTCAGGCTTACCTATTGCTTTATCAGTTACTTTCCAATCAAACCCGTGAGAGTGTACAAGCAAAAGTTGCATATTTATCACAGATAGTCCATTTTGTGGATGTGAGAGGACAAATTGGTGTTCTCAAAAGAGCTTTTCCAATCTGTAATCAAAGAATGTAATCATCTTCTGAAGAGTTATTTTTAGAAGAAGTTTTCAACAAAGAAATTAATTGCAGAATCAGGAATTCCTTGTTCGATAAAAGTTGCCCACGCATTAGTTTTCGTTAATTTCTGAGAAAGAGTTTGTTCAGTCATGAATTCGTAATATTCGTGTGGGAAGACTACCCACTCTGAGGCTTCTTCAGCATAATAATCAGGTTTTACTTTGGACCAAGGTTTATATAGCAAAGTAGCAATTCTTACTGTTTTTGGATCTTTTAGTTTGAGATAGTCAAGTGCACAAACCAAACTTTCCCCAGTATCAGCTAAATCGTCAATTAAAAGAATATTTTTCTGAAAGATATCTACCCCAACATCTTGTGAAATTACTGGTTTGGTATGCGTCTCAGCTATGGCCGTATAAAATTTAATCTGCATTGTCGCAAGAACAGAAGATATTTTATTCTCTTCCAAGAGGTAGCTAGCCTCAAACATATCACTTAAGAGACGGGCCGGAATCCATCCTCCTCGACTAATACCAAGGATAATATCTGGATTGTAACCATCGCTTTTTATCAGATTGAAAAGAGAACGGGCTAATCGATCAATGTCGTGCCAATGAAAAATCTTGAATTCAACCAAAATTTAAACACATCAGTAAATGCTTTTGAAGAAGAATTTGTGTACTAACTGAAGAAAGATTTTAAGCTCTATTACAAGTGTATATTCAGTCACGATATTAAGGAGCGGTAAAAAATAGATCAATTTATCATTCAAGAACTGGATTCCTACGTATACCTTGTCTTTGGAGGTATAATTCAAGACCTAAGTGAGTCAATTGATGTCAAAGGGAGCTTAGAAGAATTAGAAGAAAAACATAAGTTGGTAGGTTCGCAATTATTTGATTTTCGTCCCATATGGGGATATAAACATATATTTTCAGCTCTTTGGCATGCCGAGAAAGCAAAAAATGCTGATAGAATGATTTCTAATTCGTTCTCCATGGAGATTTTACTATATATTGCAGGTTGTCGGCAAATAAAAAAAGCATTGGAAATGTTAGGTGTAAAGGAAAGTACTCATAAGATTATAGGTGTATTGGTGGCTGAATCACGTGATGTTCTGCCTGTAGCACATACCGATCTAAAAGAAAGGATACGTTTCAAACCTTCTCTGCATATTATTGAAGAATTTGACCTAAAACGGGAATGGTTTATTCAACAACTCTTTGAAGATAATTACCAGAATGCAGATAAATTCTCTGATTCAGATATTGAAAAAGCTCAGCTAGAAAAGGTTGCTTTGCTTGCTTTAAATGCATAAGCTAATATTTACTCTGATAGAAACGTTACCATACTTATGTCTGATTTTGGAGCCATAACGCTCAAACCTGTTAAATCACGGATAATTTCGATTCTAATTTCAATATCAGGGTCTTTCAATTGGACAATTCCCCAATTTATCTCCTCTGCGACATCTTTGATTATTTGTACTGATCGTAAATTGCTCTGACGTTTGTTGAGAGTTATTCTCCAAGTATTTGAGGGAAGGATTTTTTCCTGAGCAAGTTTTTTTGTATGGATAATAATTGATGGAAGATCAGTTTTGATTATGTATTCTAACGGAACAAGTTTTAAACACGCAATTAAAGGACCTTTTTCTGCAATATAGCCCCGTATGCCTTTAATTACAGTAAATGGATTCACCGTTTCATCTACAAGTTTTAAAATTGATAATCCTGGAACTCTAGCCTTTAATGGTTTAACATCATAATTTAAAATATCTGAAATTACATAGAATGCTTCTGAGAGGGCATCCCGTTCATTAGTCCTTTGAGAGCTGATTAAGAAGCTCATCACAGATCCCAAACGAGATTTAATCTTCACTTCTAAGTAACCAAGCAGAAGAGATGAGGTCAGTAGTACCGCATTTTGGACAACTTGGTTTCGTTATGTAAATACCTTCTTCTTCAATCGTGATAAATTTTGCTTTCTGAAAACGGTTTTCGCATTCCTTATTCTGGCAAATATATACATCTGGTTTTTCTACCATAATTCACATTTCCACGTAAATTTCAATTAAATTTGTTTATGCCCAAATTCTAGGATATCTATTATATTGGATACTCCCTTCGCTAGAAAATATCGATTATTATCCCAATCCGCAATAACTAGTCTTCGCCATGAAGCAAATTGAAGTTGAGAAAGAATATCAGATTCAGATTGTCCCATTGATTTAACAATGTCATCCAAGTTTCCAGTTGATTTTTTAACGGCTTGTAAAATCGGATAATAATGTTTCACTGCGTTTAGAACGATTAAACCAAGAGCTCGTTCCAAGTTTTTACCTGTTTTTGCCGATGTACCTATCACAGATATTGAAGAGGCTCTATTGCCCAGAATGGTATTTGCAACTTCCTCTGGACTTTTAGCTCCCAAAATATCCTGCTTGTTTGCACAAAGAACTATTGGTGTTCCTGGTAAAATCTCATCAATTTCAATGAGAAGCTTTTTCGCTTCATCAAACGAAGCCACATTGACTGAATCAACGACGAACAATATCCCATCAGCCCCTTTACTTAAAATTTTTCTTATGATTTCGAATCGTTGCAATCCAGGAGTCCCGAAAAGAAATATTTCAACTCCATAAATTGTGGTTTTGCAGTGGTCCAAGGCAATTGTAGTTCCACCATAATCAATAGAAATTGCTTTTCCTGAGCAAATCTTTTGAACTGTCGAAGATTTTCCACTATTGTAGGGGCCAAGGATTACAATTTTCATGACGTATTACCACATCGAAATATGCCTAGTTGTTCTTCTTCGATAGATCTTAACTCTGTTGTGGTTTATTATGTGATAATTCTTTATAATACTGATTAAATGAAATATGGTAAAAATCTCAATTCCTTCCAGTGAAGCAAAGGGAGGATTTTTACATTAATTTTAGATGTCTACTAAAATCTACATTTTCGCCTTAAAAAGATTAGCTAATCTAAGCCAGATTTATCTCAGTGATCGTTTTTTTACCCCTCTGGCCGAACATTTCTGATAAAAGCTAACCGAGAATAGTATCCTTTAAAATTGTAAAGGATATAAATGGAAAATCTATCAATCTGGAAATTTCCTTTCATAATTCATCTCTAGTTCAGATAATCCTGCGTTTCCATAAGCAATGAATAACATATTAGATATTATGAGACAGCCATTGAAGAACATCTGTTAAATGATAATTGCGTGAATAAATTTATCATTTCTAAAACTATCTTGACTTTTTTCGCTCTTCATGGTTAATTGAATGCTTTTAATGCAACTAGACAAGCAAAGGGCCTTTAACGGGTGTATTAAAAAAGAAAAAGACAAATAGATAAAAACTGAACAAAATTTGGCTTTGTCTTGAGACACTAATAAGGAGTCAAAGAAAAAATGGCACAGCTCCTCTATCGAAACCTTTGGGCACCAAAAGAGTTACGTACCCTTCTTTTAGGCGTATTTATGATATCATTAGGTTTTTTACTTGAACTGATCTTTCTTTTCTTTCTTGATGACATAAAAAATTCTTTTCTCGGAGTTTTGTATTGGGAAATCACTCTTTTAGGAGGATCTACTACCCCATTATTAATAATATTCCATTTAATTGTATGGAGTATAATATTTTTTGCTACTTTGATGGTTTATACCGTTATTCGCGAATACACTGGCGGAAGAACTGGTATTTCAGAAATTGCAGGTATAATTATTATATTAACGATTACTACTGGGTTAATCTTTGATGAATGGTTTGCTCTCTTCTTTCTTATTGCTTCGAGCCTAATAATTGGATATCTCTACCTTGTTGTAGGTGAGTAACCCTTCTTCGTGAATATTTTCTCGAAAATATGTGAGGATTGAACTTAGAAAAAGAAAGAAATGAGGAATATTCTTCCCCATTTTGTTTACTGTTACGCTAATTCTCTTTTTTGAAAAACGAATATTGCACCTGCTGTAGCAAGTATACCAACAGATGCCACGATAAGTACATCAGCTATCGGTAGCTTTCCAGAGTGGTTAATTGCGGATGCGTTCAGATAATGGAAAATAGAAAAGTCCTGTAGGAAGTTAATACTCTCCACAATTCCTCCGAATCGCTCCATCATGTATTGACCAAGAATTATTAGTCCAGAAAATGCCATTGCTTTGTTGGATTCCAGAAAAAGCATTCCACATAAATATGAGAGGGATCCTAATGCGAAGAAGAGTAACCATGATCCAATACCAGCGTATACAACCAATGTAAGATCAACTGCTTCTTCTGCAAGAAGCCATCCCATATTGACCATTAGTTCGTTCGTTAAGAATGTTGTTACTAAGATAAGGATGGGGTAGAGAAGGTTATAGGTTAAATAGACGCTGAATTTCTCAAGAGCATATTGCCAGCGAGGAACAGGATAACTCAACATGACATCAAGAGTGTTATTATCCATTTCAGAAGCAATCATTCGAGCTGGAATGAAGATTGTAGCAAAAATCATTACCCACTCAAGTAGCATGAATATGTACATGAAGTACATTCCCTGCCAGGTACTTAGATCAACTAAGTCCCCAAGCATCACACGATAAATAGGACTTTTTAGCAGTTCTTGGAAAGAAGCCATTTGTTCACTTAATTCTGGCCATAAACTCCCAATAAAAGGAATGAAGATGACAATAACTATGGGGAAAGATATTCCTAACACCCAATATTTCTTTAAATTTTTTCTATATACTGTAAGCATTGATAAAACCTCTATTCATAGTATTGCAAAAAGATTTCTTCCAAAGAGGCATCCTCAATGGTTATTCGCGCTATCTGATAACTCCTTAACCATTGAAGGAAGGAATTAACGTCTTCACTAATCGTTAAGTTGAAAACAGTTTTTTTAATCTGATCAACGGATATAATTGATGAATTTTTGGGAAAATCAGAGATTTCTGGGACATTGGAGGTATCAAATTTTATTGAAATATGTTGAACGAATTTAGATCGTAAATCCTCAATATCCTCTATCAAAATCATACGTCCGTCTCGAATAATCCCAACACGATCACATACGGATTGGACCTCTGCAAGGTCATGAGAACTCAGAAAGATCGTGTGGCCTTCTTTCTTAAGGTTTTTTAATATCCTATGGAAATTAGCGGTCATTAAAGGATCTAAACCTGATGTTGGTTCATCTAAGATGAGAAAATCAGGTTTTGCAGCGAGAGCTAATATGATTCCTACTTGTTGACGATTTCCAGATGAAAGCGCTTTGATTTTCAGACTCAAATCGACTCTGAACATTGATCGCAGCTCTTTCAGAAAAACTGGGTCTACAGGACGAAAAGCATTATAGAAATCTATCAGTTCATTACCTGTAAAGTTCTTGAATAATGCCAAGTCTCCTGGTATATATCCAATCCTTTTTCGTATTTCTAAAGCGTCAAGATGATGGTCTAATCCAAAAATACTTATCTTACCACTCTGCATTTTTAAATAATCAAGAATACATCTAATAGTTGTGGTTTTTCCTGCACCATTCGGACCAAGGAATCCAAAAATTTCACCTTTCTTTACCAAGAAGCTAACATCTTCTGCTCCTACTACTCGGCGGCTGAGAGTCTTTCCTGCAATACTTGATAGAAAAGAACGGCCATAAATCTTCGTAATTTCCGAAACTTGAAGGACTTGATCACTATCAATTTTACTCATTTCTTAGTGTCCTCCACTAATTCTTTTATTTGCGTAACTGACGCAAATAAGTCAAGTATAAATATTTATTGTTGAACCCGAGAAGAAGAAGTTTCATCTCCGAATTTATTTATTGGGTTATGAAAAAAGGATTTTCTGATCTCAGAGACTATAGATAAAATCTATATCATAATAGAAGTTAATCTTCTCTTATTTGTCTCCTTGAAGAGGAGATTTATAACAGTAAAATTGGAGTTATACAATTATGTCTGCACAATACCAGTCTGGATTGGGAATTGAACATCCTTATTCCCATCAGATTATGATCGGAAGTATCGTCTTCTTTTTTATAACATGGCTCTTAGACACATTTTTAGTTCAATTATTTGTAGATCTAAGGAACGGAGTTCCGCTTATTATTCGGATCTTTTTATTTGTAGTAACGGTGGGTTTCTCCTTTATATTGATGAATACTTCCCAGAAAAAGATTTTCTCACAGTCCAAGGGCCAAGAAGGTTTAGTATCTGATGGGGTCTATGCACTTGTTCGACATCCATTATATCTTAGTATTCCCGTGCTTTATCTAGCGTTTACCTTTCTTTCATTTTCTGTCCTATCCTTACTTTCAATCATTGTCATCTTCTACTTTTTCAACAAGATGGTCGAATTTGAAGAAAAAGAACTAGTAAATATTCTTGGAGACGTTTATAGTGATTATATGATTCGCGTTCCAAGATGGATTCCCCGTTTATCGGCGATAAATGAATTGATTTTCTTATCAAATGATAACTGATCAATTGCTATACAATTGAATAAGAGTATGTATTTATAGTAACCAAAGAATATTATCTTCAGAATAATTTAGAAATAGAAGGAATGCAGATTCCAATGACCTACCTATCAAATGTTAAACGTGAATCGTCCTTTGGTTTTTTATTATGGCTAAAATGGCTGGTAGTCAGTTTAGTCGGGTGGGCTGCGTTATTATATTCAATATTGTACCTTGAAGAATATATTTTGATCGTTGGAGGGATTATCATAAGTAGTATCTTTATAGGTCTTACTCAATGGTTTAACATAAGACATGCGTTTACTTGGGCAAAATCGTGGATCATAGTGAATATTCTGATGGTTCCTCTTGGATTAACTTATGCAGCATCATTAGGAGCATTAGTTCTAGGTGTAGGTCTTGCTGGTGGTGTTTTGGGAAAAGAATGGCTAGGGGTTGTTGGTAGTATTTTTCTTCCTGCCATTTCAATCGCGATAGCCTATGTTTTGTATATGTTTATCACCAGTAAGATAGTGAGAAGACTAGTTGAAAGAGTTGAAGGAAACCGCGTCACTCTACTTGAACAAATTATTGTCATTGGATTTTCAGTAACTATCGCCTTAACTGTGAATGTTCTCATAAGTTTGTTTGATTCAGGTGCTGGAATATTATCTGGTGGAGTGGTTTTCGCTGTAATTACGGGTTGGGGGGTAAATGAAATTGGGCAACCGACACGTTGGGCGAAAATGGAGACGAAAGAGTAATTCTATCTCCTTTACCAGTGACGTAAAATAATAGTTTGACGAAGTTGAACTTAATTGCTAAGATAGAACTTCTTGTTATCATTCCACCATTTAAGCCATTTTGCTCTGCTATCATATCGGTTCTTTTTCTTTACACCCATTACAAACGTACCTCCCTTTCCTAATACTCTTTTTACTTGATAAATTTGGCCAGTATGGCCTAGGAAATGAAGGGAAATTCTCTGAATTAATTCAGCGATAGTTTCTGTATTTCCTCCAGTATTGTATTCTGGTAGATCTGTAAAGTTCTCATCAGGTAAGTTATTGAGAAAATTGAAACTGATCTTTGAAAACTCAAGAAATGTATCTACAAGTTCCGAATAAGACATAGGAAAGACTCTATTTTTCCTTCTTTTTGGATCTAATCTAAAATAATCCCGAATATCTTTACTAATTTTCCTTTCACCAAGACATAGACCATTGAAAATCGTGTCCATGTGTATTACAAGATGTCCAATTACCCATCTAATTGGGTTTAGGTTCGAAGTTATCTGTTTTTCAAAATCTTCTGGTTTAAGCCTCATAATTGCCTTTAGAACATTCCATTCAGCAATTTAAAAAGTCTCTATTGCATATGATTTTAGATTCACTTTAGTGCCCTTCTCGAGATGGTAGATATGAAATTTTAAATTTTCAAAATAAAAAGTCTCTCCACATCCTTTAAAATAGGAATGACTTTGCTACTATTTGAATTTACTAATTACTGATATTTATCAGAATTCATCATAATGACAGGAGTAGGTCCATAGATGAGTGATAATCCTACTAAAAATGAATATAAGGACATTATTAAACTTGAAGAGGAAATTTCTAACTTTTTTGAAGATTTAATGTACGATCGTGGAGGATCCCCTTTGTTGGGAAGGATTTTTGCTCTCTGTGTATTGACTTCTTCCCAGAAACCGCTATTACAAAAAGAATTAGTAGATAAATTCGAGGTAAATCCTTCCACCATTAGTCGCAATCTGAAGGAACTTGAGAACTGGAAATTAGTTGATAGACGTCGTGAACCAGGCTCTAGAGAATGGAAATATCAGGTTGAGCCCACCGCGTATCTTGAGCTCCTTGTTAACGAATTTGAAGAAAATGTGAATAACCTACGAGAGCGAGAAGGGGGTTTAAGGCGTATACGTGAGCGGTGGGGTAAAACTTTAAGTCAAGAGTCCAAAGAATCTCCTGGAGGAAAACGTACCCTACAAGTTCTTGACTTTCTAATTAATTGGATGGATATTGTGGCTTCAGAACAAGATGAACTAATTCAAACCCTCCATCGACGATTTCTAGAGTTAGAGAAGAGTATTGAGTAAATTTGGAAACAAAATACTCTTTATCAAACTTTTTACACCTTCAATTAATCCTAAATCTCCAGAAATCCTTAGAAGTATAATCTCTCAGCCTGGGACGGTGTCGTCATTAAATACCGGTTGGTATATTCTCATCATCGAGACTAGAATTAATTTCCTACAAGTGTTTTCTTCAGAGCATGATATCGATCGTGATAATTTACATTACATAAATACTTTTTAGCCTTTTTTAAGGATCCTGTTAAACATTCCGAGTGAATAAAAATGGGTTGAGAATGATGGGAAGTGATAAAACAAATACTTGCTCGTACTAAGTTTACAGATTGATGTGACATACGAAAAATTCCTCCTTGTTTTTGAGGATCGAAATGTGACAGATATAGTCCCACTTTCGATGCCCCAGTAACTCCAAAAAGCCTTTTTACTTCAGTAGCAAGTAAAAACCACGCATCTTTCTCAGAAACTTCTTCCTGACATATGAATCGGACCGTTAAGTAGCGTACGCGCTCTTTTTTCATTCTATTCTTCCTCCTGAATATTAATATCCCTTTCTGGTGCTAGATAAATTCCAGGGGCTAGATAATCTTTGCTGATTTTTATTTGATTACGGGAGAGCAGATGAGTTGGTATAGTGCTCAATGAATTTAGCGGAGGTTCTTTTTTAGAAAAGAGAACTTGTGCAAGAGACGCTAGGTCATAGGGGGATCGCAATTCACTTTGATTAGAAGCCCCCGAATTCACGATTATTGGTACTGATTTTATCTGTGCAATTTCCAAAGCTTGTCGAATTTGGCGAAAGACGGGAATTTGAGTACGTTCAGGGGATAGGTAGAGCTCACTTAGAGAAATTTCAAGATGTTTGGCGAACTTGATCATTAGTTTGGCAATAGAACGGGTAAATAGTTTGCTAATCTGATGGGGTGGAAATACCAAAATATCTATTCGATTATCCTGTGCAGCCCAACCAACAATCTCAGAATCTGAACATTTAACGGATATTATAGGGAAATTTCTTCTCTCTCTTCTTAGAATCTGCACAATTTTTTCCTTAGGTACTTTACTAGCATCGATATCTAATCTATTAACGAGTTCTAAAGAATGATTGTCCGAAAATTTACTAAAATCCTCGGTTTTGGTATTCCACTGTCTCCCAAGCCAGATTTGAGAATAACCCAGAAGATGGCTAACCTCTAGAATGGCACGTAAATTAGAAGGTGTAACAGAAGTAATATAGTCAACAAATTTACGTTGCACACGTATCAAATTCCTATATGATGTACTACATTCGAGTATAGTCGCTTTCGAGAAACAATCTTATTAAATCTTTCAGTAAATCAAACTCTGAAAAAGAAAAAGAGAAGAAAGAAATTGGATTGAACGTTCTCTCGTTCGATGAAGAATTAATGTATGGCTTATCTGTCATACGATGGACGAGTGTGTTCGCTTCCTTTACCTTTTTTGTGTAGTCCGCGACTTCTTTGCCCTGCGGATGTTTTACCTCTGAAAACACGACCTTTATGTCCTTTATTACAGATCCAGTTTATTTTAGGATCTGATTGAATTTCGGGAGCTTCAGGATCAACAAGAATTACTTCAAACCACCTATGAAGTCCGTCTGATAATACTGGATAACTGTTCAGAACTTCAAGATTAGGGAATTTTCTTGCGCATCTTTCTTCCGCAATCCATTGTCGTGACTTTTTTGGGGTAATTCGATTAACACCCATACGTTTAGAACGACGTCCTTGAACAGGCCGTGATTTTCGACGTCCTCCTCTCGGTACACGGACGCGGGCCAAAATAAACCCTTTTTTCCGGCGATACCCTAGAGCACGAGCCCGATCGATTCTTGTAGAATGATCTAAGCGAACAATACTGGGCTCTCGTCGCCATTTAACAAGCCTAGAGATTCTTAGCTTCTTAAACTCGGTAGTTCGTTCTTTCCAGAACTTAGATACATATTTGTATGAACTCATATAAATAGCCTCCGTTAGGTTCTGCGTTTATACGAATCATCTGATTCACGCAACATTCCAGAATGGAGATACTTATTGGAGGCTCGTTTGTTGACTATTTTAAAAGCTCCCGAGTAGAATGGATTCCATTCTCACTTTTTCTTAATCCTCTGAGGTACCAATTTTAGTTCTAGCCTCACTCTAACTGAATATCTAGTAAACTCAATATACCATGATTTGAGAAATTTCCTCTTCGAAAATACTACGTAATCTCGTAGTATACTCTGGTTTCTTATATTTTAATTTCATTATTCAAATCAGGTAGGCTTACGTGAAAGAACCAATATTTAAGCTGAAAATGAATTTCTTGATCCCTTTAAAAATCGAGGAGTAGTATAATTATGCAAACAAGTAATAGTTTAAAGAGAATATTAGTCTCAGATCCATTAGATCCATCTGCAATAGCAGAATTAAAAAAAGAGTTTGAAGTTATTGAGAAACACTATTCTCCTGAAGAATTAAAAAAGGAAATCACTCAATTCCATGCTCTAATAGTGCGAAGTGCGACAAAAGTAACTCGTGATATTATCAATAATGGAGCTCAATTAGAGGTAATTGGTAGAGCAGGAATTGGAGTGGATAATATAAATGTCCAAGCAGCCCTTAAGAAAGGTATTCTTGTTGTTAATGCTCCAGGATCTTCTTCAGTATCCGTAGCAGAACTTACAATGGCTTTTATGTTAGCACTTTGCAGTAAATTAGTTCATGTGACAAATAAAACTAAATTGGATGACTACCCAAAGGAAAAAACCCTTAGATCGGAACTTTATGGGAAAACACTGGGATGTATTGGATGTGGAAAAATTGGTAAAGAAGTAATTGCCAGAGCCAACGTATTCGGGATGAAATGCTTGGTTTATTCCCCAAATTCTCCCTTTAAAGCAACAGAGAATCTTGACATAGAAATTACTAAAGATTTAGATTATCTACTGCAGACATCGGATTTTGTAACCATTCACACAAAATTAAAACCAGAATCTCATAATCTAATCAGTAAACGTGAGCTGTCACTCATGAAGCCGACTGCTTATCTCATAAATTGTGCACGTGGGGGTATCGTAGATGAAGATGCTTTATATTATTCCTTAAAAGAAGGAAAGATTGCTGGAGCGGCATTAGATGTGTACGCAGATGAACCAATAAGAGATAACAAATTATTTGAATTGGAAAATATCTATGCATCACCCCATATCGGTGCCTCCACGACTGAAGCCCAGGAGCGAGTCGGAAAAATCATTATTGATCAAGTGAGAAAAGTTCTACAAGGCATTCAGCCAGATTTCTTGGTTAAAGATTCTTATTTCTCTGGATAAATTGTGTAAACCTGAATTTCTATACGGTGTCCTATTCTTTGGACTTTAACCGGCTTATCGAGATCTCTAAAGCTCCTTTCAGGGAATAAAGAAATAAATATCCCTTAGAAGTAATATTATAATATTTAAAACGCGCATCTTGGATGAAAGAAGGTTTTATGTGAGATTTGATAAATTCTAAATCAGCTAATTTTCTTATTTCATCGGATATGGTTGTAGGGGGAATATTGAGACTTTGAGAGAGCTTAGTTGGATTAGTTTCTTGTATATCTTGATAAGCCATCTCAATCAATACTAATGCGGTTCTGCCTTTTATTGATTTCAAGATTTCTTGGATTTCAGGGGGAAAATATGGGATCAATGAGAAGTTCTCACTAGTATCAAGTTGTTCAGAAATTGATTGAGGTTCAATGAGTGGAGTGCTTGGTGATGCTGGAATAATATCAGATTTTATATTTTCTAAACCAATTATCACTTTGTGATAAATTGCTCTCAAAAACTCGATCTGGTCTGACTGAAAATATTCAATAAAGGGTACAGGGGCTTTAAATTTTAAATTATAAGACACAATTACTAAAATGAGTGCAATAGACAGACCTACTACAAAAAATAATCGTATAAGGTTCTCATTTGAACTTGGACTTTGAAAATCTAATGTGAAGATGGCATCTGAGGTGTCTTCTACTGTTAATTGACCGCAGGAGGCAACAACTTTGATTAAACAACTCCTACTATTATAATCAGTACTAACTATATCCCAGTTAAAACGAGTATCTGTAATATTCGATACGATTTTAATCCATGATTCACCATTTTCCTTGGATAAATATATTGAATACGAAATTGGATGATCCCATGAATCAATTGGTGCGATCCAGTATACTCTTATTAATGAATTTAGCGATTCTCCTCCATTAGGGGAAATAATCACTGGAGGTAGAAGTAAATGACTAAGCGGAGGATTAGCATGAACTAAAGGATAGTAATCATAATTATCTTCAGAAAGATCAATATAGTAGGGGAGATCAGTAAAACCGTCAGCATTAACATCAGGTGTAATCCAATCACTCCAAAAGTTAAAAATAAATAGATTATTGAATCCAAAATCAGTTGCTTGGATATTTCCATTATTGTTATCAGTAAAATCATTGAACTTAATAGTATTATTACCTGCATATTCTGCAATCTCAATCCCATAGGAAGTGGTGTTGACAATTATATTATGGGTTAGAGAATTATTATTGGAATCCATAGATAGAAAAAATCCTACCCGATTGTTAAAAACCGAATTAGACGAAAAAATGTTGTCACTGCTCTCTAAAGCTTGCAATCCTATTCCGCGATGATTTGAAACCGTATTATTCATTATAAAATTATTCTTCGACCCCCCTATACATGTAATTCCATAAGAAAACACCTCTTGCTCCCCTTCAACATAAATATGGTTATTAATGAGTGTGTTATTAATACAAGCCCGAAGTTCAATTCCTATGACTGTATTGATTATACTATTATTGGAGATAATGTTATCATCTGATAGACGTGGAGCAATACCGAAAGCAAGATCCGAAATTGTGTTGTTAAAGATTTTAGCACCCCCTTGACCCTGACCTTGAAGTGTTATTCCCCCTGCTGAAGGGTACTCATTAGGATCATGAGCTTTCGTAATAGTATTATTAAAAATGGTGGTGTTTGCAGAATACCTTAAAAAAATTCCAGCAATTGTTATATTGGAGATATAGTTTCCTTTTATGATGTTATTCTTTGAATACCAAAGAAAAAGTTGAACATCCACATTACTGTGAATTAGATTTTCTTCAATAAGATTATTGCTGGTGGAAATTCCATCAATAGCACCAAAGAAACCAATTCCTTTGTCTCCATTAAACGAAACGATATTTTTTTCTATTATATTGTATGGACCAGAGACGTGAATCCCAGTCTTAGTATTATTATGCACTAAATTCTTGATTAACCTGTTTTCCGCGGAACCTTCGTGAAGATAAATCCCCATATAATGATTAAATGAGAGATTATTGTATATAACAGTATTATTATGTGAGGAACTCAAGGAGATTCCCTGCCATGCGTTTCCATAAACAGTATTATTCGAAATTAAGTTTTCATCAGCAAACCAAAGATTAATTCCACCCGAATTGTTGAAAACTGTATTATTAATTATTTGATTATTACTTGAAAGTAGAAGTTCAGTTTCAACTGAGGAATTCAACTGGATTCCATTATAATCATTCCCAGAAATAAAATTATTAGAAATTTGGTTTTCTTGAGAATTATTAAGATTTACCCCATAACAACCGTTATTATTGACCGTATTATTGATAATCTGATTATAATGGGAATTTTCCAAGAGGAAGCCTTCAGAATTCCCTTCTATAATGTTCTGGCTGAAACTACAATTATTACTTGACTGTAAATTAACACCAGTCCAACCATTATACTTGACTGTATTTAACGAAAACTCGATAAACATTGCTTCTGAGATGGTGACCCCCATGTCGTTATTGCTGATGTCGTTGCTTA
>JAEOTQ010000156.1 GCA_016839785.1 Candidatus Hodarchaeota archaeon
ATCACCAAAAAAGCCCCTGCACGAGCAACAGGGCCCGATATCAACCAGATACTCCTTGGTTCCGAAGGAACTTATGGTATCATTACCGAACTGACCCTGCGTGTCTGGAAAACTCCTAGAAAGACCCGATTGTCAGCTTTTTTCTTTAAAAGCTTTGAAGAAGGACTCTTGGCATATAAAGAGATTCTACAGAATGGATATCGTCCTGCGGTGATGCGTATTTCAGATAGTGAAGAGACCTATCACAATATTGTGGCTCAAGCATTGATGCGGGAGCCCCCCAAAATGCCATTTATATATAGAATGTTGTTGGACCTCCTTGAAAAAAGAGGGTATAGAGAGGGAGCACGGTGTATGGGGATTCTCTCGTTTGAAGGCGACCCCCCGCTCGTTAACTTGACATTCAAACAAGCGAAGAAGTTAATTAACAGATATAAAGGAGTATATATCGGATCACGCCCAGCTAAAAGCTGGCACAAAAGACGGTATGAACTTCCTTTTATTCGAGATCCCCTGATTGATTATGGCATCCTAATCGAAACATTTGAAACCAGTACCACCTGGGATAACATAATGAATTTATATCGTGCAACAAGAAACATACTGAAACCCGAATGTCCGATTCTCTGGACACATGGAAGCCATTTCTACCCAAATGGTGCGAATCTCTATTTTACATTAGTTGCTCCGCAACAGGAGAAGGACGAATTTGCCCAGTATTATCGAATCAGGAAGAAAGTCTTAGACACATTCCAAGCGAATAGTGGAACGTTAAGTCATCATCATGGAATCGGCCGATCCTTTATCGGTAATTATCAAGCTGAGATCGGGGAAGTAGGGATAAAAACGCTTAAAAGTCTTAAAGACACGCTTGATCCGAATAACATCATGAATCCAGGAATATTTGGATTCTCCTCGAAATGAAGCCAGAAAAATCAGTTACGTCGATTTTATTTTCTGTTTAATCTCAGGAGGGAGATTTCGAAGATAGTCCAACATATTTTTCTCGGAATTGACAAAGGAAAAACGCGATTCACACGAAGGATTTTGGGATGGATGAATTCATTAAAAATCAACAACTGGTCTTTCCACATTATTTCGAAATAAACACCCTATATCTGCAGAATTGGATTATAGCCCCTCGGGAATTAAAAAATAAGAAAAGAAAGATCATAAAGCATGTACCCTTCATGACTAAATTTGTCAGACAACTATTTGGAAAATAATTCTGGACAGGATAAGTCACACATCCGCTATCCAGCAGGAAGGCAACACGAGTGATTGCTTTCGATTAGGACTACTTGACTCAGATCTATTTGCAATACTCCAAACACCAATGAGATTCACCGATTTGAGCCATTCTTCTCTTGCCTTTGACGGGTAACTCGTCTAACGTAGTTACAAGGGAAGCTGACCAAAGATATTAGTAAATATTTTTGTCATCAATTCGGAGTTGAAGAAGTAAGGGAGTGAGGCTATTTAAGGTTGTGCCAGAGAGAAGTCACCGAATACGAGAGCTCTCGCTTTGTCGGACAAAGATGATCATGGAGGCAATTTCTCAAAAAAAAAGAGAACTACCAATTTCCATATTGTTTAAAGACAAGTGCCTGTGTGCGAGACCACACGACGTATTAGTAATTTCACATCATCTAACTTACTAAAAAAATGTCAAATTACATTTTATATCTCAATACAAGGAAGCAGACAAAGAAAATCTTATTAACAAGAAGTTTGCAGTTAATTTAATTAAATGAGGAAAAAAAACTAAGGTGAAGTCTTTAGCACAAATTTCCATAATTACTGCAACAGGGGATCTAATTGCCTCTAAATAGGAATTCAATTCGAATTTTTAGTGTAATGTTCCTTATAGTTACTTTAATTACTGGGTACGCAATTCTATCAATTCTATGGTCAAAAAATGGAGAAAGTGATCAAAATTCACCTCCAACGGCTCCAGTAGTTCTTATCAGCCCATCACCAACGTATAGTGATGATTTACTGACATGTATAATAATAATACCAAGTACTGATGTAGAAAATGATACCATCACTTATAATTATAAGTGGTTCCGAAATGGGAGTGCAACGAACCTAGAAACAAATACTGTACAGGCATTAGAAACACAGATTGGAGATATTTGGCAGTGTTATGTCACTCCGTTCGATGGGACGGGATTTGGGATCTCGGGATCTGATACTACAATAATTCAAAACCGAGAACCCAGTGAACCGACGAACACTCCTCCCTCAGCCCCAGAGGTTGCTATTGAACCAGATCCTGCATATAGTAACAATACGCTTACCTGTACTATAATAATTCCAAGCGCTGACTCTGAAAACGATAGTGTTACATATTATTATGAGTGGTTCCGAAACAAAAGTGCAACAGGGTTTACCGGGGTGAATTTATCATCAATCCATACCAACAGTGGGGACGAGTGGAAATGTATCGTTACCCCATATGATGGAAGTGATTATGGGCTTGCAGGAAATGACAGTATTGTAATACAAGATGATGGGATACCCATCCCTGAAAATACGCCTCCAATTGCTCCCGAAGTGATTATTGAACCAGATCCTGCCTATAACAATAATACTCTCACATGTACGATACTAGTGCCAAGCACGGATGTGGATAATGATAGTATTATCTATATCTATGAATGATTTCAGAATGGATCTCCCACTAGTGAGACAGGAGAATCTATTACTTCAAATCAAACTGGAGTAGGGGATGAGTGGAAATGTATTGTCACACCATATGATGGAATCGAGTATGGGGATTCAGGAAATGATACAATCATAATCCAAGTTGAGGCTTCTGGAACGTATAGCCTAAGTCCGATAATCACTTATAATTGTGCATTCGGATTAGTAGATTTATCATATTCCTCCTTTACGTTCATTGATACAGGAACAACTCTAACCATACAACCGATGATGAATGGTGGAGGGTATATGATGGGATCCACCGCATCTAGTAGCATCATTGACACAATTTTCGTTTATTATGGTGGATGTGATGAAATATATACTCTAGTCGGGACATTTATTGATGAGAATTCCTGGCAAGCGACTTTTACTGTTTCCTTTAGCGGATTCCTCTGCTCTGATTGTACATTCAACTCTTGGGAGGTCACAGGAACTCGAGTGTAAAGCTCAACGCTTATGATCAGTCTAAGAATAAGAACGGACTATTTTTAAATTTATATTAGAAAATTAATTTCATTCGCGTTCTCAATGAATAAGGAAATGTGGAAATGGAAATAATCCCGGAAAGTGTTATAAAATGGTTGTTAGAGGAAGAAAATCCCTCAATACGATATCGTACTATGGTAGAACTGCAGGATATCCCAACTACTAGTGAAGAAGTCAAAAAAGTACAAGAAGCGATACAAAAGGATCCTGTGGTCCAAAATATTTTGAAGAACATGCAACCTGAAGGATATTGGCAGGTAAAGAAACGAGAAGGCAGGATAATTGGGGCGGGAGTAGAATACGCGGATTGGAGTACCACGCACTATGTCCTGAGTTATTTAGCAGAATTAGGGGTGAGAAAAGACAATTCACAGGTGGAAAAGGCAGCAAATCGCTATTTATCCCTCCAACAATCAGACGGGGATTTTTGGAATCATTTTTCCTGTTTATACGGATTAAATATCCGAACATTTGTAAAACTGGGATTTGAAGAGGATCCACGGGTATCAAAGACGATAGATTTACTGAAAACTAAGATTCGCGAGGATCAAGGGTATTTATGTGATCTACATGAAGGAAAAAGGAAAACACGACTCGTGAAAAGCTGTTATCGAGGGACAGTGAAAGTACTATTCGCACTCAGTGAACTCCCGAATTTGTGGACAAAAACACATACCAAACGCTTAGTCAACTATTTTCTCGACAGGAATGTAGTATATAAGACGAAACACCAGACAGAATTTGTAACACGGGAAACAGGAAAGACCATCTTTCCTTTTTCTTATCGGGCAGGACTTCTCGAAACCCTATACGCGCTCGCAAAAATGGGGTATGGAGACGACACACGAGTTCAAAACGCGTGGAACATTCTACAGGATCATAGAACTGCTACTGGCCGTTATATCCTAGACTGGACTCCTGGAAAAACTACCAATCGGTATTTCTACCCGGGACCAAAACAGACTGAGAATAAGTGGGTCACATTTTATACTTACCTATGCTTAAAATACAAAAAAAGAGTAGTATAAGAAATCCTGAGTAAAGTAATAGAGGGTAACAAGATAAGAAAGACCACCAAACAGAAGACCAGAAATCTCACGATTCATATTGAATAGAAATTTTTAAAGAATGGATGTATCTCAGTTCTCTAGGATCAAGAAGAAAGAGGTTTGAAGGATGAAATTAACAGAACATATTATCGTCAAGGTAAGTGATACAAAAGACTCGGTTCTTGTTGAAACAACTCCAGGGATCACAAAACTGGATGCCTCAAGTTTAAATAAACTAATAGTGACTTTAAAACCCTTTTATTTTGAAATCAATCCATTATCTCGGCTTCTATGGCAATTTATGAAAGATCCCCAGCATGAACTAATAGAAAGAATTTTAGTTCATTTTGAATCCGACCCAACAATTTCAGAACGCTTTCAAGAGCATTTAATCCACTTAGAAATCCAAATTAACAAAAAGCTGTCATTATTTGAAGCTCAAGAAGGCAATGAAGATGTTCCTGAGGAGGAGGAGGAGAATTCCATGAAAGATTGGGAATCAAAACGACAAAGATTAGTTCAAGCTAAATATCAATGGATTAGGAATCAAAAACCAGAAGAGGT
This sequence comes from Candidatus Hodarchaeota archaeon, assembly GCA_016839785.1. GTDB lineage: Archaea > Asgardarchaeota > Heimdallarchaeia > Hodarchaeales > Hodarchaeaceae > Hodarchaeum. The sequence goes on from JAEOTQ010000156.1 coordinate 4,812, forward strand.
TCTGTCAATTTTAGCTCCTAATTTATCAGATTTCTGACTTTGATGGTTGATATGCTAGACTTACCATTCTTTTTGCTTCTAAGAGATATTTCTCTACTTGCGCTTGGGCCAGACGTTTCTTTAACGGTGCATTTTCTTGTATCAGATTCTCCCATACACTTAATTGGGTCGTCAAATGGTTTTCTTCTGTAATTACTCGTTTATAGAGAAATTTTAGATCGTATTTTTCTGCAGATATTTTCGCCTGGGCAAGAAACTGCATCGCGTTTGTAGGATAACCCTCAATTAACGTTAATTTAGCTTGAAGAATTGTTACATCCACAAGTAAGGGAAAGGAATGCTGTTCTTTGGCCAATGAAGCCAGATTTGATAAGATCTGCTTAACTTCTCGGAAAAATTCATTACCTTCAGTTAACTCATCAGAGGAGGATTTAAGCTCAAAAAGGAGAAGTTCGCAAAGATTAAGCATCGCAGTTTTTTTTGAATCTGCTAAATAATTAAGTAAATTGAGTTTCACATGGGGATCGTCAATTATTTCTTGAAATAGTTGTTGGGCTCGGGCTTTATCTTTGATCCTGATACTTGTTTTGAGAATCAAGGCTTCTGCAAGTTTATACCATTGGTTGAGAAACCTCTTGTTCTGAGCCTTCTTCTCAAAAAATTGAGAAAACCGTTCAAAATACTTCTTTGCTCTATTAGTATCCTTGTTGTCTAACATGACTGAGATTAACTCATAATAGGCTAAACCTTCAGTTTCCTGACCAAATCGTAGATTTCTTTCGTCCAATTCTTTTAAACATCGTTTGTAATAATCTACTGCCTTGGAACTGTTGTCTTTCGAGCGATAAACGCGACCAATATGAAGGAATGTTTGACAAAAGTAAAAATCATCACTAATTTTCTCCAAGAGAGGAAAAGCTTTTTGAAAATTAGCAAGTGCTGAGTTTAAGGCTCCTTTGAGGTGATAAAGGTTACCGGTATCTAGTAAGTTCCAGCAATGGACAATAATCCTTCCACCTTCCTCAAAGAGCGCCTGACTTCTTTTGTAAAACTCTAAAGCTTTATTCAAGTCCCCTTTTGAATATTGGTGTACATCCCCAAGCAAGTGGTAGCATAATTGAATTCCATCCGTGTCGTCCAGTTTTTCACTAAGAGATAAACTCTTTTGTAGAGACAGAAGACAATCTCTGGTTCCATCTCTCATTTTATGAAAGAAGATACCAATGTTAAAAAAGAGTCTCGCAACTCGGAAAGACCCAGGGAGCTCATTAATTATTTGCAGGCTGCTCTGGATATAATTAGAAGCAGTTTCTAATTCTTCACGATTCTGGTAAACCTTAGCAAAATTTAGAAAGGTTTCAGCTATTCCTTCTTGATCTTCAAGCAGCTTATTAAGTTTCAGACAGGTTTGAAAGATAGCTATTTGACGATTATAATCGGTTTGAAATTCAAAAATGGTGGCAAAATCCACGAGTACTTCAACTAATTCCGTTTTCTTATCTAGCGTCTCATAGAGTGATATACTTGCTTGAAGATAATTTTCTGCAAGGCCAAACTCTCCTAATGATAGATAAATAAGCCCCTTATTTCGTAATAAAATAGCAGTCCGTTCTGCACATTCTAACGATTCTAGATTCGAAACATTCTCAAGATTCCGTTCTCCCTCATCTATCATTTGTAGATATCTAGTGAGTTCTATTCTTGAATAGGTAGAAGAAAGTTTTTTAGCCCATCTTAATGCTTCAATTCGTGTTATGATGGCGTCAACCAGTAAAAGTGGGTTACCCTCTATCTGAGTTCGAACTCTAGCTAATATCTTGTCTGCTAAGTTAAGCCCTTTTTCGGTTTTCCCTATTTGAACTAGTACTTGACTTTTGAGAAGTTTAAACGCGAGACGATCTGCTAAATCGATGTCTTTAGTGTTTTCCGCGCTATTAATGACTGATAACGCCTCTCTGAACTTGTTGTGTTTAAGCAAGTTCTGGATATCTTCCTTATTCACCATTAGTATTTATCGAAATCAAAGGATTATTTTAAGATATCATTGTACAAAGCGATTATTTTGAGCTTTTTGAAACCGTTCACATTAAGTGGAAAACAAAAGAATTCTATCTCAAATATTTTAGATCTAGATGATAGAAAACAAAATCGTTTCATCAAAGATTTGGTGTAATTGTTTGACAAATTAAAAAAAGAAATTTCCACCAGACATAAGACCAGAACGACTCATACACATACTTTTACAATTCCTTGAGGCTTTCTTGAAGAAAAACGAGAGGACGGACAATTTCCACACGTTTAGCCCTTGAGTTACTTCAATTTTTCCTTCTAGACTATGTACTAATACTTTTGGTCCCTTGAAAAGTTCTTGGGAGGTATTTATCAAAGATATGTACAACTCCAAATCCTCCTAGTAGAGGAATGATGCCTAAACCTATGATCATAGCTCCTAAGGTAAAAAGTGGGTTACTCTCAAGCTCAAATAATGGATAAACAAAAAAAGGCCCTATTGCATCTAATAAATAATGCATCAGGATGGTTGGAATCAAACTATTTGTTTTTAATACAATATATGCTAGGAGAATACCTAAGAAGAAAGCAAAACCCAATTGGGCTAATGTAATGATAATATCTTGACCAAAAAGCACATTTACAGAGTGAGCAAGACCAAAAAGCAGCGAACTAATGACAAGTGCAGTATTGGGTTTATAGTTCGTCATTAAGATGGTGAGAATTAGTCCTCTGAACGCCACTTCTTCAAATATACCTGGAATAATGGCATAACTCAAAGACCATGAGGTAGGAGGTAATATGCTTTCCCAAGCAGTATCTATATTCCACGAAGAGAGTAGCGCGATGCCAAATGCTGATAGAAGAATGACGATTGAACATAATAATCCAAGGACAATAAGATTGACGAAGGGCCTTGTTTGAATGAGTCGAATTCCTTTGAGATAACCATTCAACGATTGAGTTCCACTTGGTAGGCGTATGAGAAAGGGAATAATAATGAAAAACAAGACAACCATACAAATTAACATTACTAAAGTACTCACTGGTTCTTCAATACTAAAAAAATCATTAATGAAAATTCCGATTAGTAAGAATAGAAAGTTTAACACTAGTATAAGAGAAATGGATACACCAGGTTTTTCAATTACGCGACGTAAGTTCATTGTGATTGCCTCTCCATCAAAGTGAAATTCAAACTTTTTAGAGTCATACTTTGAGGCAAGTTCGTTTAGTTTCTCAAAATTTCTTCATAATAGATTTAGGATGCCAATTAAATCCTACTAGACGGGGCAAAAAAAAAGATAGCGAGGCAAGTAAAAAAAGAGCAAAATTCTCATACTTCTACACTATCTGACTTCTGAAGGCTTTTTCTTCAAAAAAACGAGAGGACTGAACATTTCCACATTAATCTAAGATTTATAGCCCGTGTGTGATACACAGAAGGGATCTCTAAACCAGTTTTTCGGAATTTCGTACAATTTCGCGATATTTTTTTTAAAAATTCTCGTTTTTTTTTCAAGAGTCATAAATTGGGGATGCCTGACTTACTACGAATATTGTGATAAACCATCTTATCTAGGAAGTCATCAGTAGCACAAAGATTATAGATCAATATTGATTTTAAACGTCCTAAAGGGTGCTGTCCAAAGACTAGATAATAAAAAGAAAGGAAAGAAGGAAAAGAATTCCATAGCTGTAGAAAATATATGAAAGAACCTCTGGAGTCCAATTGAAATAGGTGACTGAGAAGTCTTAAAGGAAATAATATTTTCTTCAATAACCATATAAAGCTCTCTGGTGAGAAGTTACGAATAGGCAGTACCACCTCACTGAAGCTAGAAGGCAAAGAGAGGGAAATATATGCGGCGGAAAATGTTAAGTGGAACGAAAATCCGAATAAAAATCGTACTGATTGGAGATGGAGGGGTTGGAAAAACCACTCTTCGACGCACATGGTTAGGAGAAGAGTTTAAAACAAAGTATCATATGACTATTGGCGCTGATTTTGCATCCCAACAAGTATCTCACTATCATTCCCCAACAAAAACTACATATGATATCAAATTTCAAGTGTGGGATTTAGCTGGGCAACCGATGTTTAAAGCAGTACAAGAGCTGTATTACCGGGGTGCAGTTGGAGCATTATGCTTTTTTGATATAACTAATCAGGATTCGTACATGAATCTGGTTGAGTGGATTCAAAGTTTCTGGAACTTAAATGGCATGGGTAAAAGTCCCCTGCTCATTGTCGGTTCAAAATGTGATCTTCGAGACAATCCTGCATTTCCAAATCAAGTGCCCGCCCACTATGGCAAAGAATACGCTGAAGAACTATCCAAACCACTAAAAGATGAATTAGGATTTTCTGTTCATTATATAGAAACCTCCGCAAAAGAAAAGATCAATGTGGATGACGTATTTAAGATTTTGGCTGGGGAAATTATTTCTAGCTACTCCTTTCAGGAAAAAAAAAGGAATAACAAATCCACATAATAATCCATAAAACCATATATGGACATATCAACAACAGAAGTACAAAAGCCTAGTGGTGAATTTGGAATACAAATACCAATGATTGCACTTTTTGTATTAATTTCTCTCATAACGAATAAAATAAAGTTTAATACGCTATTCGACTCCTTAAGGCTTTTTTGGAGAGAATATGAGAGGACTGACACTTTCCACTTTGTTTCTAAAACAATAGCCCGTGTGCGATTAATAGCAGCTGGTTGAGCATGACTAAATTTGTCAGACAACTATTGGGAAAATAATTCTGGACAGGATGAGTCACACATCCGCTATCCGGCAGGAAAGCAATACGAGAACGATTGCTTTCGATTAGGACTACTTGAATCAGACCTACTTACGATACTCCAAACACCGATGAAA
>JAEOTQ010000157.1 GCA_016839785.1 Candidatus Hodarchaeota archaeon
TGGAATTGTCATTAGAGTACAAAACATAGCACCAGATAGATTAACTTTGATTACTTTTAGAAATTCATCATAAGAAATTTGAGGAAAATCACCCTTACCATGAATAGCAGCATTATTGATAAGAATATCAACTCCACCTTTTTCTTCTGATATTTGCTGGTACATATCTTTCACCTTCTCTTTACTTGAGATATCATACGGAGCTGATATTGATCTTGGTTCTTCATAATGTTCATTTATACGATCAGCTAGTTCCCTAGTTCCCTTAATATCGCATATGTAGACAAAAGATCCCAATTTAGTAAATTTCTTGCAAATTTCTGTACCGATACCACCAGTAGCTCCTGTTACAAGAGTCACTTTCCCTTTAAGAGAATCTTCTGCAAAAAGTGTTTTTTGAGTAATCATTATTTTCAAAACCTTTATGAAAATCAATTCTTTAAAAAAGATATTTAGAGCGTTTTTTCTGAGTATTTACTCTTTACTTCCTTGATCATACTGTAACGTTACAAAAAATGGGGTGAAAAAATTAGTTCTAAATACCTGCTGGATGTACACAAGTAGTACAATAAGATGGTAATCCAACGTATGCCCTCTCTAAATCTTTATATTTTATATTTATAGTCTGAATGTCGTTTAACCTAAGTTAATTCATATCGTACATAAGAAAATACACAAGTTAATGGGGTAATCCAACGAAATATGATTGAATTAAATAAATTACAGACTAAATGTCATATAACAGAAGATAAATGACGTATTTTGATATATATCATAATTAACTTCAGTAGTTTTTGTTTCCCCAATCAATTATCTCATATTTAGAAGAGGGGAGTTGCTTGTTATCAGATAAACGTTAACATTTACTAAAAATTAACTGGGTAACAAGAAAAATAAGCGTATGAAAACCATCAGATATGACTACTTTCATACGCAATTTCTTAGATTGTCATTCGCTTAAAGAAAATAAAGCAGATTAAACATCAACTAAGAGAGTAGGTAACCCCCATCTGCTATAACGGTGGTACCAGTCATATATCCTGACAGATCACTCGCTAAAAAGAGGATTACTTTTGCTATGTCATCAGGTATCCCCATTCGGCCAAGCGGTATTCGAGCTACAAAAGCTTGCATAATTTGTTCTCCAGTCATACCCTGAGATTCCATTTGTTTTCGAGAAGGTTCAGAAATAGCATCCGCTCCAGGGGTTGAGATGCCTCCAGGGGCAACTGCATTAACAGTAATCTTATATGGTGCTAGTTCTAAAGCCAACGCCTTTGTCATCATGATAACTCCACCTTTTGAAGCGTCATAATGAACCAAGTTCCCTGTTGGATGAAATCCGTCTATTGACGCAAGGTTAATAATTTTTCCACCTTTTTCTAAATCTGCTATAGCTTTTGCAACCTTTTGAGTGTAAAAGAAAACGCCTGTTAGGTTTAATCCTAGTACCTTATCCCACATTTCTTCAGTGGTATCGAACATTGGAGACATAGGATAGATACCAGCATTGTTAACGAGGATGTCTATACTTCCGAATTCATCAATGGTCTCTTTTATTACTTTGTCTGCACCAGCAGGACTGCTTGCATCTGCTGATATGGCTTTTGCTTTCCCACCATGTTCGACAATTTTACTTACAGTTTCTTTAGCTGCATCAAGATTGATATCAACGACCATTACAGCGGCACCAGCTTCAGCTAACCGAAAACAAATTGCCTGGCCAATACCCAAAGCACCACCAGTGACAATGGCTACTTTTTTAGACAAGTTAATCAATTCTGAAATGGTTGGACTTAATATTGGATTTGTCATATTATTATATCTCCTTCATTGGACTTATATTTAGAAGATATGAATAATTATTCAAAATTAATTTATAAATACTTTGTACGTACTATTAGCATTTTTTCCCTCGGAACTACAATACCTGTTTGCTATCTACTGCCTTCATTAATCCTCTAATTTTCAAGTAGCTAACTTGATTTTTCATTTAAACCTATTATACTAAGAATATATTTGAGAGCATATAATCTTCCTAAGATAACCAACGATGAGTGCCTAGAAAGAGACAATTCAATGAATTACAAGTGTTTTAAGACATTGCAGATCCCTTTGATTTTTTCTTTGAATATGAGTACGATATACATGGTTTGTTCAGAAGAAAAAATGAACTCATAAAGAAATTTGAACAACAGATCCCTTCAACATCTTAATTCAAGTCACTCCTCTGGAAAATTGCCATCAATTCACCAGTATATACCGGAGTATAGATTTTTCTTAATATAACCAACGTTATACGAACATCTCTCTCTTTCTACTATTTAGAGGACTATTTTTTCCTCCGAAAACGGAAGAATCGTTTGTAGGATATTTCAAGAATGCCCTCACTTTCGATTAATCTTCCTGCAAACCAAATTCCAATAAGTGTCCATCCTAATTGTCCAACCAAACTAAACCATGCAATTAATGTTAATTCTCCAGACGTTAAGGAAAGATAAATTGCGAAGAGGTAACCGAGTAGGGGGATTAATACTAATATGAATTGAAATGATTCAGCTAGCTCGCTTACGGGTAAAAATGCTATCAAAAAGGTACTTACAAGGGGAATGATTATTAATGCGGACACGACCATATTCGCTTCACGTTCATCTTTAGCCATCAACGAAAATAATACTGCTGCAGTTATTACAAGCAATGATACGAGCACTAAACCGAGTAACATATATAGGATGAATAACCAAACAGTTATGTCAGCAGATTCTATAACTGATTCTATTATCAGAACTAACTCAGTTCTTAATGATTCTGGTAGAGAAATCATCCCAATTACAATGATTGCTACAATAGTCACCAATGTGATTGCAGTGTTGAACACAACTAGGATCGATCCGTATAGCAATTTCCCAGCAATAATAGATTTTCTTTCTATAGGCTGAAGAATCAGGCTTTCTAAAGTTTTTTGTTCTCTTTCGATAGTTACAGATATTAATACAAGCGATAATGAAGGAACAACAAGTAATAAAATGGCATAGAGAGGAATCATCGTGAAATAAGAAGCAATAAAGCTTTCAAACCCTTCATCTCCACCCAATCTCTCTGGTATGACATAGATGTTTGTTAAGTTTACTACTCCATGATAATAGTAAATTATCTGGATATTATAATTTTGAGACAGGGTGAGAATATTTGCAACCATTCCCTGACTGTTTACACGAGCATTGTTGTAATGAATAAAAAATTGAGCTGGTACTGATTGATTGATCGTTGCACTAAAATTAGCTGGGATATAAAGCAAAACTGTGAAATTTTTTTCTTGTAAAATAGCATTCAAATTGATAACGCTTTCATTTTTATAGATATAATCCTTAGTTAAATTGTGGGACTTTAATAAGGCGTAAAATCCGTCTCCCCATATAATTCCATTATGTCCCTCATCATTTTGAATAACAGTTACATCTAGGGGTTTTTCAGCGTCAATAGCAATCAGACCTGAGATAACCAGAATTAAAACAAACATGATGAACATAATTAGTGGTGTCGTAAATAAAAGTAAAATCCTTCTAGTCGATTTAAAGAGTAAACGAATCTCTTTCTTTGCGATAACCCAAGCACTTCTTATCATAATACATCCTCCTCATCTTTATCTCCTTTCCAACCTATTATATTAACAACCGCGTCTTCTAAATCCCCATTTTCAGTTGCATGTTTGTTTATGATTGAAGCGGGAGTATCCTCTGCGACTAAAACTCCTTTATGAAGAATACCAACTCTATCACTTAATCGTTCAGCACTGATCATATCATGCGTACATAAGAGTACAGTAATATTTTTTTCTTTTGCTAAGGTTTTGATGATTTCTCTGACACGTCTAGATACTAATACATCAATACCAGCCGTAGGTTCATCTAAAAATAATATCTGTGGGTCACCAAGCATTGCTCTGGCAATCATTAGACGTCGTTTCATGCCTCCGGAATATGTTTCAACACGATCTTTTTGTCTTTCTTCCAATCCCACTAATTGGATCAAACTTTCGATTTGTGAAGGAATTTCTGCAGAATCAATTCCTCGGAGTTTCGCAATGAACTTCAAATTCTCAATTGCTGAAAATTCTTCATATAATCCGGCATCTTGTGGTAAACAACCAAGGAATTTTCTTACTATGTCTGATTGAGTCTCTATGTCATAACCGAAAATTTTAGCAGATCCAGAAGAAGCTTTAATCATAGTTGTTAATAATCGTACCGTGGTTGTTTTTCCTGCACCATTTTCACCTAATAAACCGTAGATCTCGCCTTTTCTGATGTTTAAAACTAGATCACTAACTGCATGAACTTCATTCTTTTTCCCCAAGTTATAAATCTTGGATAATTTATTGGTTGAAATTGCAACTGCTTCCATATTTCATTCCCAGGAATAATTTGTACTTTTTTGATGTTTAAATGATGATTAAGGCTTGAATTCGTCGAATTAAACCCACAGTTTTTGTTATCATGTGTTCCAAGACCTTAACGCTTGTATGATTAATGGCAAGAGAATTTCTTAAACCTTTACAACACGGAAAAACACAGCAGAACAAATAAAAATTCAAGAAATGAACGGAATAATTGAAAACTTACTGAATAAATAGGTTATGAAAAATGACTGATCTACAAATTGAAATTTTAATAGAGGGAACGGGGGCTTTACCTAATAAAGGAGATAGTTGTACCGTTCATTATACTGGATGGTTAACTAATGACACTAAATTTGATAGTAGTATTGATCGTGGGGAACCATTTGTGTTTAATGTTGGAGTTGGAAACGTAATAAAAGGTTGGGATCAAGGAGTTTTAACCATGAAAGTAGGTAGTAAAGTGAAATTAACCATCCCACCAGAATTAGGTTATGGCTCGAAAGGTGTAGGTGGAGTGATCCCACCCAATTCTACTTTGATCTTTGAGGTAGAGTTATTAAAAATTAGTAAAGCAAAAAAAGAAGAGTAAATGCAACTTCTGAGAACCACACACAAAATGAATTAAAGTTAACAGCTAGAGGCAATGACAAAACAGGATCGACTTACCTTCTAACTACTCCCCATGTTTGATTTACGCATATTTCGTGTGATTTTGTTCATCAAAGTATATACGTTTTATATAAAAATCGAGCATAACCAACGATATCTTCCTAAAAAACCTAGAAAGGTCGAAAAGGTCTTAAAATCATTAGGTGGGAAATTGATCAGAACAATGTGCTTTTTTCACCAGTTTAATCTTTGTTGGATGACTTAAATGGTAATCAATCAATCTTTCATCAAACATTTTACGATAAATCTAAAAAGAATATTCTGTTTTTCCGACGAAAAAAGTAAGAGTATATTTCGATAGGGTATTACTAACATGTGTTTCTAGGTGATTTTTTTAAATATCTCCTATATTAATAATTTAGGGTCTTCCCAATGTCAGAAAAAAAACTAGATGAAATTGAAACAATGTTCAAGACGGCTACAAAGCCAAAAACAGTAATAGATAAATATCCTGTTATCGAGCACATTGGTTGTATATTAGACTCATCTACGCAAGGTTTTAATGCACTCCAAGTAGCTTCATCACTAGCTCAAAGACTTAAGACTGAATTAGACATAATTGTTAGCGAGGATTACTATAAACCTCTAAGATTAGTGTTAGAATCTAATGAAAAAGAACTGGACACATTATCAATAACGGCAAATGACTTTATTGGGGGAACGAAAGACCTGAAGGCTAATATTAAACCAATTATTTCTGATAAGGTTCAACAAGCTTTTGATTTGTTCTTTCAGAAAAAAGCAAGTGAAGAAGAAACACTTTTCGGTAGATTGGTAGAATACATCAAGAACTCGGGTATTCAAGTATGTGTTATGGGGGTACCGCTTTTCGTTAGAAGTGATGAGGATCAATCAATGGGAAGCTACGTTTTAAAACTTCTCCGGGAAAGAGAAGTTCAAGCTAACTGGCTTTTGGTCTCTGCTAAGAAAAACATAATTGCTGATTCAGTTCTAGCATTTGTTTCCATTGAACAACAACCTGCTTCCATCATTGCTCTGTATCGTAGAGCCTTATCTTTTGCTACAGAACATACCAATTTTAAAATAGTTGGTATAGTGGAAGATAACGTAATTGAAACTGTTGCTAGACTAGATATTTCATCAGATGATTCAACTGATGTACCTGATTTGGAAAGTACACGAACTAAATTAATTACCAATATGGAAGAGACACTTGGATCAATTCAGCTCAAAACTGAGATAGATGATGTCATCATAGAAGGATCCCCTACTTGGGAAGTGAAGAGTGGGCACATCGCTGAAATCGTGAGAGAGTACATAGAATCTGAACACCCTGGAATTGTCTTTGTGAGAAGTGTAGCTGAAATATCGGAGAATCTCGATCCATTTGCAGAAATAGTGACTAGACAAGTCTTACAAGAAGGATTCAATTGTTTAATTGTATGGGACTAAGGGAATTATCTTGGTAGTTGCTTTAGACCCGTTACATGTAGTGTTAGTTTTCATTATCTTCCTACTAACTTATATTGGCATAATAAATCCTAAATTCGACAAAACTCTCGCAGCTCTCCTGGGAGCGGTTGCTGCAACGATTGTGCTTATTTTCTTAAGGATTCCAGATTCGCATTCTTCAACAGGATACGTATCGGAACAAAGTTTACTTCATTTCACAGATGCATCAATAATTGCACTAATTATCGGTACACTAATCATAGTTGATATTGCACAAAGCTCTGGTGTTTTCCATTTTCTAGCTATCAAGATTCTTAAAGCGAGTAAAGGAGATCCTCAAACTCTTCTAATCTATTTTGGTATTCTTACTCTAATTCTATCCGCGTTAGTTAATAATATTTCAGCCATGATGATTGTTGGGTCATTGACAATCCTAGCCTGTGAGCGGTTAGATCTGGATCCAAAGCCCTATATCATTACCGAGCTTTCGATGACTACAGCGGGAGGTATTATGACATTAGTAAGTTCAGTTCCCAACATTATCATTTCACAACCATTTGAAATCGACTTCGTGACATTCTTAATTATTGGTGCACCATTAGGGATAATAACGATGATCATTTCATTCGTAATATTCATTCCGATGTTTAATATAAGAAAAGCGAAAGATCCTGAATTAATGAGATTAAAAGTGGAAGATTTTGATGAGTGGTCAGCAGTTAAAAGTCGTACAGCTTTCCATCGTTCAATCGTCGTTCTAAGTTTGACAATACTTGGTTTTGTATTCAGCCAGCAACTAGGTGTTTCACTAGCGATGGTCGCTGTTGCTGGAGGGGTGATTATGATTGTTACTTCAGGAAAGAAACTCGAATATGTCTTTGAGAAATTAGATTGGCATCTTGTAGCCTTCTTCTTAGGATTATTCGTTTTGATCAATGCATTAGATGTAGTTCACATATTAGATTTTATCGCTGAACAATTAGCAGCTATTCTTCCCGCAGATGATTTTCTTGCAGGTTCAATCCTTCTATGGTTTATCTCGATTATTTCTGGTATTGTTGATAATATTGTTGTTGCAGCAGCTTTTGGACCAATTTTACACGATGTAGCTATCACAGAGGGTTATTCACAATCACTATTTGCTTGGGCGGCTATTTTTGGAGCTAACTTTGGTGGAGGAATAACACCGATTGGTGCACCATCTGCAGTAGTGGGACTGTCCATTCTTTACCGAAAAACCGGGAAAAAAATTGGCTGGGGCGAATTCATTAAAACACAAGGACTAGCAACAGTCGCGAGACTGGTAATAACCACCGTTTATCTTGGAATACTGTTATCGTTTGGATTTTTTTGAAACTATGAATCGAAGATTGGGAACAGGTACTGCATCATGACTAAATTTGTCAGACTACTATTTGGAAAATAATTCTGGACAGGATGAGTCACACATCCGCTATCCGGCAGGAAAGCAATACGAGAACGATTGCTTTCGATTAGGACTACTTGAATCAGACCTACTTACGATACTCCAAACACCGATGAAA
>JAEOTQ010000158.1 GCA_016839785.1 Candidatus Hodarchaeota archaeon
ATTTCAGAGACGCGATGTTTTAGATAGTTCCTTTGTACCTAAGAATCTTCCACATCGAACGGAACAAATTAAACAACTGGGGTATATTTTAGCCTCAGTTTTACGAGGAGCGAAACCCAGCAATATCTTGTGCTTTGGAAAAACAGGTACAGGCAAGACCGCTGTTTCTAAGTATGTTTTAAGTATGTTAAAGGAAAAGGCTCCCGATCATGGTTTACGGGTCGAAGTGGCTTATTTAAATTGTAATAATGTTGATACTAACTATCGAGTCTTTGCAGATCTGTGTAGTACCTTAGGTATTGAGGTTCCTTTTACTGGACTGGCAACCGATGAAGTGTTTACGAGATTCAAACAGGGTCTTGATCAACGTGAATCACTTTTCATTGTTGTATTAGACGAAATTGATAGTTTAATCAAGAAATCAGGTAATGAAACGCTTTATAGCTTAACACGTATCAATTCTGATCTTTCTAGTGCCAAAGTGAGTATTATCGGTATATCTAATGATCTTAAATTCAAGGATTATTTAGATCCAAGGGTTCTTTCCTCTCTTTCAGAAGAAGAAATTGTTTTTAAACCATATGAAGCACCTGAAATAACCGATATACTTGTTGAAAGATCAGAACTTGCTTTTCGTCCTAACACATTGGATAAAGGCGTTATTAACCTCATTGCTGCTATTGCTGCCCAAGAGCATGGTGACGCCCGAAGAGCGATGGATTTACTTCGTGTTTCTGCAGAAATTGCTGAAAGAGAACACTCGGAAGTAATAACCCAAGCCCATGTTAAAACAGCCCAAGGTGCAATTGAACGTAATACTATTACTGAAGTAATCAGTACTCTTCCTATTCAATCAAAAATTGTAATTTCTTCAATTTATCAACTTGAAAGTGTTACAAGTGATCCCGATGCAGTTTCAACCGGAGATGTTTACGAGAAATATGTACAATTGTGTCGAGATGCGGGTATGGACTCTCTCACACAGCGACGTGTAGGAGATCTAATTAACGAACTTGATGCTCTTGGGATCATAACAGCACGCGTGGTTTCTAGAGGGCGGCATGGACGAACCAAGGAGATTCATTTTAGTATCCCCCGTACTTTGGTTGAATCTACTTTGCAGAAAGAGAAACAATTCGATTTTAGACTTTATTAGGGAATTTTTTTCAAGTCAATCATTGTTATTTCTCCTGTTCCTGTATCTACGACTGGAAATACTCCAACTGATACATTATCACTTGATTTCTCCCCATTTTTCAATCCTTTCTTGAATGTCCCACATGTAGCTATACGCACGCCTTTGTAAGTCTCGTTCTCCGCTTGATGAAAGTGTCCCGTCACTAACACATCAGGTATTTCATTAATCACTAGATAATCTCGTGAATATGGCGCATAAGCAGTAAACGATCCAAATTCTGGTGATAAATGACGATATTCTAATAATTCTTTGAAACCTTGAATCGGAGAAGTCCGTTTAATTTTCAGAAGTCCATAGAAAATACTATCACAACTTTGTGCATGAAAAATTAGAAATTTCATTCCATTGATTGTCAAACGAAGAGGATTTCCGTGGTTTTTGATATTTGGAAGAGAATATAAAGCTTTTCCAATCTTTTTGTCAATTGCAGGTTGTGGAATAGCTAGATGAGAGGCATCGTGTTCTCCAGGAATTGTGAATATTGTGATTCGCTCGGGAATTTCCTTCAGTAGCTCAATGAGTTGTTCATATTGTTCTTCGAAAGAATCAGTGATTAGATCACTTGTCTCCTTTGTCACCAGTCCCGTTCCCTCTACCAGATCACCAGCAATAATTATTGAGGAAATTTCTGTTGGGGAGAATGGAATATCTGGTATACTGACTCTTTCATTCAGATATGCAATTAGACGGGAAAATAAACGGCCTGAGAATCGCTTTGAGCCTAGATGGATATCTGAAATACAAAGAACTTTCGTTGAGGTTTCTGATGATGAAAATTGGTGTTTTTTAAATGAAGGTCGAATAATATCTTTTCCCCAAAATGCTGTAAGTTCTCCCTCGTTGAAATTTTTGGGTAATACTCCAGCTACTCCAATCACCGAATCCCTGACAATCCTTCTGTACTCTGGAAAGGAAGAACTATCTTTAACCATGACGCATTTTGTAGTACGTCCGCTTAAATGATCTTCTAGTTGTATTACGAAGCGATTTGTGTGTAAAACTTGGGTGTCGCGAATCATCCCAATGAGGATTCCAGATCTATGATGAGGGATTTCATCTTGTTGTAAGGAGTGTTTCAAAATCGTGGTGTCAGTGTCTAGAGTTTGAAGTAATAATTTTGATAGTATGTGATATCGGTCAAGAAAAAGATTCCGAAAAATCGTTATCTTCGGTTCCTGTGAAAGTTTGTAGGGGATATCTAAATCAATAGAGTAATCTATCTTTTTTTCAGGTTCGAGTGATGCTTTTTGTTCTAGTGAAATTTTTTCAATGTCATCCTTTTTTCCAATTATTGAAGAAGTAGAATTTTCTCCCTGTCCTTTCTGATTTCCTCTGAGATTTTGTTTCAAGACATCTATAGAAATCACTGGTTCTAATTCAGTTTGGCTCTTTAATAATTCTTTTAGTTCTTTTTCTGAAATATTATGATTTTGTATAAATTCTAAAGCTTCAGCACTAACATTATAATTATATTGAAGAAAAATCCTTACTATCTCAACCTTTTCCAAGACATTAGTGCTCCTTACTAGTCATTCTCCTAGAGTAATTGTTCACAATATTAGAGAGTTTGAAGATAACACTACAATAATGAAGTAAAATCCTCATATTTTTGCTTTTTAACTTATATTCTAAAAATATGACTCACAATGTGAAAAGAAAAAAGAGTTGTGGGAGAACTTACAGTTCTCTATGAGTCTACAAGCTTTCTAGGGTGCAATGGCACCTGGGGGTATGACATCCCACAAAATCTTGTAGATGTAGATCCAATCGTGAGTGGTTTTGTATGCAAGTTCGTAATAATTTGCATATTCTGCATATTCGGGTGAAAAACCTCGTGCCGGAGGTGCATTATCAACAATTGGACTATATTGAGTGATTCGACTAGTATATGCTTCCTCGGTAACTCCAGCTGTAAATAATGCCCAAAAAACAGAATCGTAGAACTTGTCGACGTATCCAGTGATATACTGACCTCGTGAATCGAATTCTAAGTAATCATCTTGATCGATCTGGAATATATTTCCACGTTGTTCTCCGATACGAACGAACCATGGAACTTTTCCAAGATCCGAATCTAAGCCGAATGTACCATATCCATCGGAAACAAGAAGTGCAATATAGGTTACGTCGTACAATTTAGCAATCTTTAACGATTGCCGTGGGTCAAGAACTAACATACATCCGACATTTCCTATCTTCGTACTGTTGATTGTAGCATTGTCTACAAGTATAGTAACGTTTGAGTTACCACTTATCCAATATCCGTAGTCCCACCAAGATGCGGTGACATCATTTACCGTAGAATGGTAGTCTAACCATCCAATTGCTTCCTGCCAATCATTTCCAATAATAAGTGATTGCCCTCCACTACCAGGTACAATTGTGAGAATTGAAGGGGCTTGAGTTGAATCAAATGCTGCTTGAGTGGCATTCAGAACTGAAAATAATAAGAATAAACCAATGAATGAGAAAGCTATTGCAGTATGTTCATTTGACATCGGTTGGATAAGCCGTGTTTTCCTTCGACTTAGTGCAAATCGCTCTTGGAAAGTTAACACAAAAGGTAACAGAGTTTGATCAATTGCTTTTGCAGCTAATAATGCAGCTGCAGGTGCCAATATCAGGGCTAATCTTACCATTGACCCAGCAAAGTATATTGAAGTAAATCCAAAGATTAAAAGCAACAAATTTCTTTCTGTTGGTTTCTCATACAAATAATACATTGCCAATGGCAATAAAAATAATAATACACCGTTATTTCGGAAAAAGCCAGCCCAAGAAACCAATTGATGTTCACTAACCGATTTTAAAATTGGTGTCTCATCTCTAAAGAAGGGTAAAATAACTGTTATGAATTTTGATGATAGATTGGTTGCTACTCCTGAAAGGAGAAATAATGCGATACCAATGACAATCCCCAACCCAATCAATGGATAGTATGATTTAATCTGTCCTTTCAGATCTGTTAAATCATATAGTGATGAAATAATCCTAAGAAGGGATACAAGGACAAGTAAACCTAGTACTCCTAATGGGATCAGCCCATCAGTCGATAATATCGATGCAGGTCCATTTCTAGGTATTAAGGTCATAATAAACGAGCCAATTACAACCGACCCTCCATATGCAAGCAGTAAGCGGTCTGAATCTTTTCTCATTAATATTAATATGAATGCATGAAGTGCTAATAGATTAAATACATAGGTAGATGCTCCCCAAGAACCAGATAAAACACCCAAACAAATACCTGCCCATATAGCCATTGAAGCAGATCCTGTTCTTAACGCTTTAGCATAAAAGTATAAGGTTAGGACTAAGAATAGAATCCCAAGGGCTTCATTGTCAAAAAACCCTGCTATAGTACGTTGCAGATGACCTGCAGAGATTGAGAGGAATAAAGCTGATAATAATCCTACTTTCTTATTCCCCAATTCTTTTCCTAAGAAGTATATTGCCACGCATGTAAGTGCTCCAAATAAAGGAGGTTGGATATATGCTACAAATTCTAATGGAACATGAAGTCCAAGTAAAAGGAATAATTGATGCAATATTACTGCTGAAAGGGGTGTTCCAATATATTGTGATTGTCCCCAATAACGTCCTTCTGGATACCATGTTTGAGGATCGACCCAACTAAAAAAAGCCTCTAATCCGTTGGTTTCGATATATTGTGCCGCTCTAAGTTGAGAAAAAGGATCATTTGCAGCCAAAATGATTTCATAGGGTCTTAACATTGCTAAAATTCGAACTAGAAAAGCTAAAACAAATATAAATATCAATGCTGTATAGCTGAACACCATTTCTCTGCTTATCGTAGTAGTTGCTGCACTATATCGCTCTCGAAGATCATTGGTAAGTCGGTCTAGGATGACGGGGGACAATTTTATTCACCTTGGTTGTTGAAATTCAGTTATCGCGTAAGAATCAGAAAAATCCTCATCTGATTGAGGATGCGTTGAGTATTTTACATTCGGCCCCCTTTTGCAATATTTTAATAATTTAATGACACAATTTTTTAACATGCATTTCGGACTGGAGGACTTACACAGAAATGTGTGAAAGCAGAATACACATCTTAAATGGTATGGATAATGACAAAACAACCATTAGATATTGACTTGGAACTGTACGAATTAGTTTTTCCTGGTCAACTTATAGGTAAAGCCGTAATTGATAGTGATGCACGTATGGTTGGAGTAATTCGAAATGTGAGAATTCAAATTCCGTCGCCATCAATTTCTTTGATCATAAAAGGTTTAGATACAGAATTCACGGTGAAAGCTGAGAATGTCCAAGCAATCGGGAATGTTGTACAATTAAATATAACAATCAAGCATTCTGAACCCATTGAAGTTAATGATGTAATAAAGCTTAGAAATGAAATCCAGGAAGAAATAATTCACTTTTTTCAAGTGCTACAATCTCGATGAACCTTTCATTTATTAAAAATGAAAATTTTCTATCTAAATTCCAATCAATTAAGAAATTTTCTGAAAAATACCAAAGATTTTCTCAATTATATCTAAGATATACGCGATTTCCTCAGGGGTGTCTGCTGAAGCAAGTTGATTTGTCAGGAAGGTGATTTTTCCTGTTAATACATCTCTAAGCTGAGTAGTTGCTTCACCCAAAGAAAATGTCTGTTCTATTTTCTTGATTTCCTCTTTATTTTTGATGTAAAGTGCTTTCCTTTCGCAATTAGGACAGAAAATGTCTTCATTCTTTTTAAAAAGAGGAACTGCACAATCAGGACATGATTCACTCAACATCGTTGCTCCCGAAAGCAATAATTGGCTCATTTTTGTTAGATCAGGTTTCTTTAGTTTCTTATTATTCCCCATATATTTCATTCCCAGAGTCTAATTAGAACTTTATCGAACAGTTACCTTTAGTTATTAATCCTTCCATAGAGCTATCTGGTTTTCCTATTCTCAATTTTACTATATTATGCATGATTTTTAGATCTTTTTCAAACTTCTCTAGCGATTTTGGGATGTAAACTAGACTTAAAGGCTCTTTTAATGACAGACCTTTATCTTTTTTTGCCTTCCAGATCGCTGAATCGATAGTAAGAAGATCCTCAGTTAATAACGATTCTTCTGAACTAGGATTGTCTGGTTGAGGCAGGGACTCAATATGAAGACTATTCTCAGGATCATATAATGATTGAAAGATCTTTTCGGTCACAAATGGGATGATAGGAGCTAGAAGTTTCAAGATCACTTGGAGAGCGGTGTGTAAACTGTAACGGGCGCTATGAATTGAACTCTCTGACATGTTTTCTTCACCATAGGCACGTGATTTAACTAGTTCGATGTAATGAGCTGCAAATAAATTCCAGATCCAATTATAGAGATTTTCCGCTGGAATTGAAAAATCAAGCTTTGTATACCCATTCAAGCATCGATTAGTGAGAGCATCCAAACTGGCTAATAGCCATTCATCTACAGGGTCTAATTTTTTAGGACGTTCCTCAAATGGAAAAATCGATATGAATCTAGATACGTTCCATAATTTAGTGATGAATTTCGCATTTCCGTCCAATTTCGATAAAGAAAATCGAATATCTGAGCCATGACTTCCCTGTAAACATGAGGTGAGTCTTACACTATCGGCTCCATAATATAAATTTAGATTAGCTTGTTTTTCAGTAAATTTTGGTGATGTATCTAATTCAGCAACTACTTTCCAACTATCTTTATCAGGTCGAAGAGTTTTTGGAGTATTCTTCGGTAAAACTTGAGGTTGTAAGAATAAGAGAGGATCAACACTATTTCCCTCACTTTTTGACATTTTTCCACCATAAGGATCTCTTACTAGGCCTGAAATCCATACTTGTGTGAATGCAGGCTTTTTAAATAGGTGAAATGATCTTAATATTGTATAAAACAACCAAGTTCTTACAATTTCTTTCCCTTGAGGACGGATAGAACAGGGGAAGTTTTTCTCGAAGAATTCTCCATTTTTATCTTGAAAAAATATCTCTCCAAAATTACATGCTGCTAATTCAGAAATGGATGAATCAAACCAAGTATCAAATGTTCGTACTTCTCCTTGAGCGTCTTCCAGAGAACTTCCACATTTTATACATTTGGACATTGGTGGAAGTTCTTTCCATGCGTCATAATATCTATCTAATTCTCTTTCTTTTGGAATATTCGCTGATTGACATTTGGTACAATACCAGATTGGAATTGATGTTCCATAAAACCGTCTTCGACTGATTGCCCAATCAGTATTAATTGCGTTAATCCAGTTATCTAGTATAATCTTATTTGATTCGGGGAAGAAATCCATCTCTTCCACAATTTCTTTAATTTCTGGAATTACCTCAAGTTGTTTAAGATAATATTCCTCCATAGCAATAATTTCAATTGGAGTCTTGGACCTCCAACAGACTGGTACCCTTCTTCTTGTTTGTGTTGATTTTATAAGTGTTTTATTTGCCTTTAAATCCTCAATAATTGCAGACTGTGCCTCTTTTACCAGCATTCCTTTATATTTACCCCCTACCTCGTTAATTCTCCCATCAGCTTCAATAGCTGTTTTTGGATTAAGTATTTCTTCTTCTCGAAGTATTTTTACATCAGATTTATCCCCAAAGGCGCATATCATCATGATCCCAGTCCCAAATTCAGGATCGGCTTCCCTATGTTTTCTGATGGGAACTTTCTTCTTGAATATTGGAGTTATGGCATTTTTTCCTTCCAAACTTGTGTATCTTGAATCTCTGGGATGAAATATTATTAATTCACAGGTAGCTATGAGTTCTGGCCTCGTTGTAGAGATAGTAATAGTTTCATCCGAATTTTCAATTCCAAAGATGATCTCATGTAGGTAAGACTCGTCATCAAGGTATTCAATTTCAGCATCAGCAATTGTCGTCCCGCAATCAATACACCAATTGTTCGGCCTTGCCGCCCGTGTAATCAATCCTGCGTTCCAAGCTCTAATAAATGTACGCTGAGTATTGAATCGATATTGAGGAGAATCAGTTTGATAATATATGCCAGGTGAGCCGTAAAAAGCATTACATGAGAGTCCCATCCATTTCATTACTTGAATGGTATTTTCTTCGGCAATATCTAGCTCTCGTTTACATATCGCTAAAAATTCCTCTCTATCCATTTCATGCATTGATTTGTTGAGTTTTTGTTCTACTTTTACTTCAACTGGCAACCCATTCCTGTCGGCGCAGGCTGGAAAGATAACATTATTCCCCTGCATTCGATAATAACGTGCAATCATATCAATTTGGGCATAATGAATAGCGAATCCTAGGTGTGCACGGCCCGAGACATAAGGAGGTGGGGTATCAATAATGTAAATAGGTTTTTTGGAATCCTCAATGAATTTATATGTTTCAGATTCAGCCCAATATTGGATTATCTCTCTTTCACTACTTGCTTTCCATCTTTTCTGCTTGATCTTTGGTTTTAGTGCCATTTTTTACTCCTCAAATCATAATTTCAGCTGGGGGCCTTTATTTTTGAATTCTTTTGTTTGCTAACGCAATGAATGCCTAGAAAATCAAAATAATAAAAATCGTACTTACTCAGTAATGGCTTATTTCCAAATAAGTCTAATAATTGATGATGTATGAAATCAAACTGCAGTTTCTTTTTAGCGGGTTGATGTAGAAGGAATAACAAAACGATCCCAGCTATTTACCACAATTATTCACCACATTTAATCAAATAAGGGAACTCCTTTTAAAGGTTAATTTTGGGCTAGTTATTTACTCTATTGAAAATAAACGTACATAAGCATATTATATTCCCTCTTTGTCTTTGACCATAATCGTATTCAAGAGAATCAGATCAAATTTACTAGTTACTATTTCTTTCTCGGGTGTTTCATCGAATGGCTACTGACATACTCGCTGAAGAACAGCTTAAGCTTGAATTGCTTCGTGTATTATCTAAATACTTTTTAAGACAACTTGAGGAACTTCTGAGAGACAAAACTGGTTCTTTCTTTCCTATCGATAGATTATCAAATTTAGAATTAGGTAAGAGATTGGGCAAAAGGAAGGAGCTACAATTAATGACCGTTTCTGTCTGTGATGCACTCCAAAATAGAGATTTTAAAATTGATCTAGCTTTTAAATTTCATGAAAGTCCAGATGCGGCGATTGAAGAAGCGAATGGAGCAGCTTGGCTAGAAGACCTGTTAAAAACTAACAGTAGACTCAAAACTGCGCGTCTACTGTATTTTTCTCAAGAACACTCACTATTAATATACGAAGGTTTATCAAATCCCAAAGAATTTTTTGATCACGAATTAGACTTACCTCAAAAATTATTTCTTGCAGGGAGCGCTCTTCCGTATAT
This sequence comes from Candidatus Hodarchaeota archaeon, assembly GCA_016839785.1. Taxonomy (GTDB): domain Archaea; phylum Asgardarchaeota; class Heimdallarchaeia; order Hodarchaeales; family Hodarchaeaceae; genus Hodarchaeum. Next base: position 9,532 of record JAEOTQ010000158.1, read on the forward strand.
TCATGGGCTTTTCGAACAAAATGTTGTTATCGATCGGTACCTTCACCTTATCACGGAAACATTAAACGGTTTGAATATTTCTCCAAACGATCGTGATGAGTTGAATTACCTATTTAAACATCCTTTGAAACAAATGGGTCTAAGTTTAGCTGGAGCTCATTGTTTTGGTGATTTTCATCCTGGTAATTTGATGTTCTATGAATCAGAAACACCTCTTGAAAATTCAGGTGATATTCGAATGGATAAAACAATCATTTACCTTATTGATCCTGCTTATCTAGATAGAGATAGTTTCGTTGATCGGTCAGAGGATATAGGAACTTTCTTTTCAAAATTTGCTTACAATGACTTTTCACTAACGCAGAATTTTGATAAAACAGTATCTGATGTTGAATTATTCTGTAAAGGATATGATCATACTTGTTCATATAATGGAGTTTCATTATCTGATTATTACCCAGAAGGAATTACAATTGATTTTCACATTGCATTAGGGATATTAATTGAAAGCCTATTCAAAACTCGAATGACTGGATATCCTCATACAAATTCAGTGAGCCCCTTGGTTCAAACAAGCGTTGACGCCGTAAAATTCATTCTTGAAAGAAGACCTTTTCAGGTTTATGAATGATTGAGTTTGGGATAACCATCAGAGAATTCAAATTTTACATTTATTCCCTTTTTAGAAAAGATACTCAATCAATGAATATCCTATAACAGCGAGAATACCGCTGACGAATGCAGAACTAATATTCACGATATCATTTGTTATTAGACGATATCCCTTCATAAATTTTGTAGTATTTCCACATCTATGCATTTGTCTTTCTGTTTCTTTCTGACAATGTTCACAATAATACAATCCTTGGATTGTAGCTCCTTCAAAAGAATCAATAAGACCCCCTAATGTACCTACAAGAATAAGCAGAATTACCTGCGAAATCACCAGGAATATATTTATTTTGAAATAAAGAACTGCTTGTATAATGTATATAAGTGATATTATTACAGAACCTGTTAATCCAGCAATTGTACCTTTTAATGTTACCCCTCCACTTGTACCTTTTGGAACATATTTTTTAAGGTCAGTTATAAGCCTAGGTAGACTTGATGACTTTATTCCAATTTCAGTCATCCATGTATCGGAATTATGTGTTGCTATAGTTGCAAACGCCGCAAATATCAATGGAGAATTGATTAATATTGAAAAAGTTTTATAATTTTCAATAAATGGGAAAAAATCAAACAAAAGAAACAATATTCCGAAAAATAAGGCCGGAAAGCTATTGGATAATACCTGGATGGAGTCACGTGTAGAGTCTTTTGAAAATTCTGACGTGATAATCCGTTTTTGTGGTGTACTCTGTTTAGATAGTATTGAAGATGTTAGAAAAAACAGTAATAAAGCACACCAAAGAAAAGGTGAGATAATATATATCATAATAGCAATTGATGCTCCCGTTATAATACCCCCAGGCATGGTGAGGAGTTTTAGTTTAATAATTATGAATAAGAGGGGAAAATTGAAAATTATCCCCCAAAATAAAGCCTGTATAAGATAATTAATGATTATACTCATCTTTTGATTCCGTCCTTTATTGTGACTATTTTAAAGATAGAGATTGTTCTTTGCTATATTTTATTGATGATTTTTCATCAGAAATTAGTATGTTGTGATTGTTGTGGTAAAATGCATAAATCTGGTTCACACTGCTCAACTTCTTTCTTAGGAAAAAGAATTCACATCAGATATAAATTCACAGTAAAGTTGTTTTACCTGCCTTCGTTGATAAGCCCTGCAAATGATACTCAAATTTATCATTAAAACTCTGCAACAAGTAGCTTTCCCAAGAAAATCTAACCATAAAGGTTTGAGCTATGTATTTTATTGAATATGACGTTGATTTGTACAATTCTCTATGCTTATCTAGTTTTACTCAAGGATGAACTCAAACGAAGACTAGAAGAGGTCTATCTCGTGGAACAATTGGCAAATGATGATAAGTGGGAAGTCCTTAAATCCTTATATAATGAATTTGGATTAGTAAGGCAACATCTTTTCTCCTTCAATGAATTCGTTGATAAAAAGCTTAATGAAATAGTTCAGGAACGACCCAAGATTGAACCTGATATTGAAGGATTTTATGTAAAATTAGAAGGAATTGAGGTTGGAGAACCTTCTGTGAGGGAAGCTGACGGTTCTGAACGAACTATATACCCCATGGAGGCAAGAGTGAGGAATTTAATCTATTCTGCTCCCCTGAATTTGAAAATGCGGCCTGTATATGTTGATGCAGGAATTGAAAAAGAGGAGGAAGTGATTGTTGCATACATTGGTCGCTTACCAATTATGTTAAAATCAAATTCTTGTTTATTACATAACCTATCTACTGAAGAACTTACCAGATTAGGAGAAGATCCTGAAGATCCTGGTGGTTATTTTATTATTAATGGATCAGAAAGAGTAATCGTTACTCAAGAATATCTCGTTTCAAATCGTGTGTTGGTTGATGAGGGACGGAAAGGATCTTCGACCACCGCAGTAGCAAAGGTATTCAGTACAGTTGCAGGCTTTCGGTCGTTGGTATCGGTTCAAAGACGGAAGGATGGACGTTTACTCGTAAATTTTTTCAGCGTTCCAAGACCACTCCCTTTAGCTGTCTTAATTAAAGCATTGGGGATTACTATTGACCGAGATATCGCTAATCTAGTTAGTAATGACCCTGAACTTATTCAAGAGTTGTTACCTACATTACGAGAAGCCGCAGAAATTGTCGATCAAGAAGAAGCATTAGATTTCATTGGGAAACGAGTTGCTGTTGGACAAACACGTCAATATCGAATTCTACGAGCTAAACAGGTGTTAGATAACTATCTATTACCTCACGTAGGAAAGGATGCCAGTTATCGTAGACAAAAGGCACTTTATCTTGCACAAATGGCCTTAAAAGTCATTAAACTCAATTTAAAGAGAATTGAGTCTGATGATAAGGATCATTATGCGAATAAAAGATTAAAACTTGCGGGAGAAATGTTGACAAGTTTATTTCGTGTCGCCTTCCATTCTCTTTATCGTGACATCAAGTATCAGCTGGAAAAAGGTGCAAGGAGGGGCAAGTTACCCAATTTACGTGTCGCCATGCGAGCTGATGTAATTACTGAAAGAATACGTCATGCGCTTGCAACAGGTAATTGGGTAGGTGGGAAAGCGGGTGTGTCACAACTCTTAGATCGTACAAATTATATGTCGACGTATAGTCATCTAAGACGGGTTATCAGCCCTCTTATCCGAAGTCAAGCCCATTTCGAAGCACGAGATTTGCATGCAACACATTGGGGGAAAATTTGTCCTAACGAAACTCCAGAAGGGCCTAATTGTGGCCTAGTAAAAAATCTCGCTATGCAAGCATATATCTCGATCGGTACACCTGACGAACCAGTCAAAGAATTTATCTATCAAAATTGTAAAGCTATTCCAGTGTCAGAAACCATTGATCACCAAGGCGTTCAAATTTTACTAAACGGAAATCTTATTGCGACAACTAGAGAACCGCTTGAAACTTTTACAATAATTAGAAACGCTAGAAGGAATAATAAACTGTATCATGAAATAAATCTTGCCTTTTTTGATGAAAATCATGTTATTTCAA
>JAEOTQ010000247.1 GCA_016839785.1 Candidatus Hodarchaeota archaeon
AAATCAGTATCTCCTAATATTCCTCTTTGCGAGTCTCTTCTCTTTATGTGGATTTTTGACCCTGTTATTTCTCAAGAGTCATCCTCAGAAAGCCAACAACCCTTACTAGTATCACAATAACTATACAGTAATTGATGTAGCTCATGTGAAACACTTAACGAGATTAACAAAAACTTGATGTGTGATTAATCGCTCGCTATTCTTGATCCTTATTATGGCTACTATTCTAATGGTTTTGGCAGAAAAGAAAGTACCTAGTAAATATGAGTGGATAATTAACTTTCTAACCTTGGGACGACGAATAAAAATATATAAGTACATTAGACAGAAATATCTTCAAGAAAATCAATTCATTCTTGATGCTGGATGTGGAACTGGTCGTTTTGTAGAAATAGCAGACGCAACTTGGGTAAGTTGTTTAGGAATTGATATTTCCGAAAACATGCTTCAGCAGGCAAAAATGCGATTTAGAGGGAGAAAACAACATCCTCCTTTGATTCAGACTTCAATTACTGCTTTACCACTAAGAATAGAGTCATTCGACATTGTAATTTGCACCTTTGTCCTCTCAGAATTAAATCTTCAGCAAGTTCAGGATTCATTGAGAGAACTCTATACTTGTTTGAAAAAGGAAGGTCTTTTATTACTTGTTACAGAATCAAAACCTGAAAGCAAGATGAAACGTATTTTTTTCAATTGTATAAGGATTCCTGCTTTTCTAGTAACAAAAATTTTTGCGAGAATACCAAAACATCCTGTTTATGACGTGAAAGCATTACTTGAAGCTCATTCAGGTACAATCCTCGAACAAAAATCATATCTTGGAGAGCATCTTACTTTAATCGTTTATGAAAAAACTCCTATGAGATAGTGTGATATGAGACAACTAATAAAAATAATTCTGATAGACAATATCTCTAAAACCGCCAGGAAAAGAGTTATTCACTAATACAAGATTTACATTTAGAGTGGTTAGTATGGGTATTTTAGAGACATTTAAAGAAGGATTCTCGATTGCCATTGCAGGAATCGCATTCCCTGGGTTAAATCTGAATGTAACCCCTGGACTCTATCCCATTGGTCATCCTACAGAAGATTCTCCCATTTTAGTCACATCTAATTATTTTGTCACTTATAAAAGGGTTGTTTCGTCTCTGGAAAAACAAGACGTCACTGCTTGGCTGTTAGTAGTTAATACAGAGGGTGTAAATGTTTGGTGCTCTGCTGCTGGAGGAAATTTCACTGCAGAGAAGATTCTAGATCAGATAGATGACACTAACCTATCAGAGGCGGTTAATCATAGACAGTTAATTTTGCCTCAATTGTCTGCATCTGGGGTTAACCATCTCGTCTTAAATAAAGCTAAATGGGAAGTAAAATTTGGACCTGTCAATATAAATGATTTAGGGGAATATTTACAAAACGATCTATCAAAAACTACAAGTATGTCTCAAGTTGAATTCAATCTGAGAAGTCGAATTGAAAATTGTGTCTCTCATAATGTCTTTATTTCTTTAATTTTAATACCTTTGATCCTAGGAATACAAATCTTAGCTCAACCTCTTGGTTTTCTCCTTCAACCCTGGGCCCAGTGGCTCTTAGTAAATGTGATATTCCTTTTGCTTTTTATTTGGGCTTTTGGTTTCCTTGTTGGTATTCTCTATCCTATAACACCATTTAATTCGGGTTTTCTCAAAGGAGTCATTCTATCGGCCATTCTAGTGCCTCTATGTGCAATATTATTCTTTACGAGTTCACTTTTAGATTTTATATTGGCAATCGGAACATTATTCCTCTATGGCATCGTAATAAGTACTGATTTTGATGGATTTTCCCCGTTTTGGGGCACTGATTTCATTTTAAAGGATTATTTGCTCTTAACTGGAGCTGCTGTGATAATAATTATCATTTTAATCATTTCACCAATAATAATAGGAGGATAACAACTTTTGGTCACACACATTAATTTAAAACGTTGTATTGGTTGTCAATTTTGTGTTCAGGTGTGCCCACGAGGATGTTTCGAGTATGATTTTGAAATAAATAAGGTCAAGCTAGTGAATCCCATCCTTTGTTTGAAATGTCGAGCGTGTGAACTGAACTGTGAAGGAGATGCTATCAGGATAGAAAAACCCATCTTTCAGAATTTTTTTGCTCAATTAATTTAGGTACCATTTGGACAGAAGAATAGCAATTACTGATTTTTATCAACTATACTCTTCGATTGTTTGTTGATGGCACCCTAGATTATTCAATGAATATCATTGATCCAACAAGGACGTTCAAAGTAATAATTTTTAAGAACAGATTATTCTTAAATCTTGAACACACTTTTCAAATTGTTGGATAATAGACAGATATTCTAAATACTAATCAGTTGTTTGGATACCCTTTTGAGTAGCAGGAATGATAATTACTTAAGTTCTCCACTATTAATGATTACAAGTGTACGATGAAGATTTCGGTATTTTTAATAGCTATTCAATGAGGTGGTGAAATTTTCAAAAGGAAAAGTCATAAGAGTACTCCAACACCCCTTATTAAATATTATACTAGTTATTATGGTTATAAATGTTAGTGCGATAGCTGTAACTATACCGAACACGACTAGGTCTGAAAAAATAGAAAAAAACATTATTTTACCTCGTTTGATGTGCAATACTTCACTCACTCATGCGATTGATGGAGAAAATGGTTATTATAAACCTGTTTCGTACTTGCTGGATTCTACTATTCATTCAGATACACTATTTGATATTAACACTCTTTCAATAGAAACAGAATTCCCCCCTGTGAAATACAGCGTTCAATCAGGGATAGGAACAGAGGTTCTTATCGATGATGCTACATATGATGCCACTGACGAATATAATCCTGGGCCAGGCGTGGTGTTTATCAATGGATCTCATGGTTACGTTTTTTATCAGAAAACGATTGACGAAAGAAGTGAAATTGTTTATTCTAAAACGACTAACGGCGGGGACAGCTGGTCATCCCCCATAGGTCTTGATTCAACATTTAATGATCCGACTTTCAGGAGTTTTTCCGTTTGGTACGATCAATGGACACCTGGAAATAGCGGTGATTTGATCCACATTATTGTTGGGGCTGCTGGCGATTATATGGAAATGTATTACAATTATCTTGACACTTCAGATGATAGTTCGAGTGGTGCGTGGACATTCTTATATGGTTTTGAATGGCATAATGCTCCTGATGGAGGTGGAGCTGTTACCGTTTCAACAGAGGGATATATTTTTGGCGCTTTATGGGGTCGTCGACCAGGTACAGACTATCCTCGAATTATGAAATATGATTCAAGTTGGACTGATATTTCTCCAGAATATGCAATTAATACTGAAGAACACGATCATGGACAACTCTTACCTTTAAGCAACGGGGATATTATTTGTATCTATGAGGATTCAGGACAGAATAATCTATATTCATTTGTTTATGATGAGGAAACTGATACATGGGATTCTTCGGCGACTATTGTGACTTCAATTGTTTCTGGAACTACAACAGGTTGGGAAGACGCAAATTGGGGAGCAGTACTTGACCCAGACACTTATGACGTATATTTACTCCTCAATAATGATGTTTTTGCAAACGGAGGGGATATGGAGACTTGGGTTTTCTCTGATAATGATCGTTCTTGGAGCAAGAAAACTGATGTACTGAAAAATGTCGGTTCTAGTGGAGATGAAGTTAAGCCTACTTATGATCCTCTGACTGATACACTTTATGCAATAGCGATCTTTGGAACTAATATCTATGTTAAAAACTCAACAGATGGAGGTGATTCTTGGGGATCATTTGAAGAAATAACAACAGCAAGCGAAGATTGGATAGTAGTCCGTACCAATTTTATCTCATTTGGGAGAGTTTATGCGATCTATTTTGATGAACCTAATGATGACCTTTATGGAAACACTATTTCATTAACTGATATCAATCCCCCCGTTGTTAATGATTTTGGTGTTGATGATCCTGGAAATGGAAATATCCAATTCTGGGCAAATGTTACTGATGATCTATCCTCTGTTGCAAGTGTTAAACTTGATCTGAACGATATCCTTTACGACATGACTCTTAATGAAACTGGATATTGGATTTACCAACCATCATCAGTCGTCTATGGAGACGTTTTCACCTACCAAATTATTAATGCTTCCGATACAGAGGGGAATTACTTAACAGGGGGCACACAAAAGGATAGTATTACCTTAACTTATGATACAGTTTTTCCGATGGTTGACGATTGGGAGTATTTCAATGATATTGGATCTTTTGGTACCTTTAATGCTAATGTATCCGATTTGTGGGGAGAAATTGATACAGTATTGGTGAATGTGACGAAATCTGCAGGAGTAGATCGTAATGATCTGCTCGCTATCATGATACCAAGTCCCTCGGGATATCTCAACGATACTCTTCAGATGGATCCAGGAACTATCTTTTTTGAGATAATAGTTAACGATACAGTTGGAAATACTGAAACGTCAAGTCTACATCAAGGGTATGTACCTGAGGTGAATCATCCACCCACTGCATCAAACCTGACTCTCTCACCTGATCCTCTTTATAGTAATGATACTCTAACATTAAGTTATAATTTTTCCGATCTTGATGGCGACTCTGATCTGGGAACGGAGATCAGATGGTACAAAAACAGTATTCATCAAGAAGCTTTTGATGATGAACAGGACGTTCAAGATTTTGCCCTGTTTAAAGGTGATAAGTGGAATGTTTCGGTAAGGCCGAAAGATGGTCAAGATTTTGGCGAATTAGTCTGGTCCTCAATCATCGTCGTGCAAAATAATGTGCCAAATATTACTAGTTACTATACTAGTCCTGGAACACCCACTACAAGCGCTGTATTAAATATCAGCTATTCCTACTATGACACCGACAACGACGAGGAAAATATTACTAATAGGGAGATAGAATGGTATAAAGATGGACAACCTGTAGGAACCCTCAATGATCAGATTTCCGTACCCTCTTCCGAGACAAAAAGGGGAGATAACTGGCATTTCAAAATGCGTGTTCATGATGGAACAAATTTTTCTAGTTGGGTTATTTCATCAAATGTGACAATTATCAATACTGCTCCATTCGTTAGCGACTATTTTGTGTCACCAATAAATCCAAAGACAGGAGACAACCTTGTAGCAAATTATACATACTCCGATCCAGACTCAGATTCTGAAAGCGAGTCATATATTCGCTGGTACAGGAATGGGGTTATCAATTCAACATACACCAACCAGACAACAGTTCCAGCAGCAGCCACTAAAAAAGGGGAAAATTGGTATTTTACCGTCCGACCAAGTGATGGAACTGATTATGGGAGCCTGAAAACTGCATCATATGTTACAATATCCAACACTGTACCCTCTGTTTTCACTTTAAATATCACTCCAAGTATTCCAAAAACAGGAGACATCCTTTTAGCAGACTATACCTATGATGACCCTGACGATGATCCCGAAAGTGGTTCAGAGATCATTTGGTATAAAGGAGGAATATTACAAGGAAGTTTAGACTCTCTAACTGTTTCTGCCAGTCTTACGGCTAAGGATGACGAATGGCATTTCAAGTATCGGCCATGTGATGGTACTGATTTTGGTGTGTGGGTATCGTGTCCTGTAAACGTTACTATCAGCAATACGGCGCCAACAGCAAACAACTTAATGTTAACACCTGTTGATGCAAAAACAGGTGATGAATTAACAGCGGATTATAGCTATCATGATAATGATTCTGAAACTGAAAGCGGCACAGAAATCATTTGGTACCTCAACGGTACCTTGCAAGACCTCAATGATTCTTTTTCCATTCAATCAGGTAATACGAGTAGAGGAGACGAATGGCACTTTAAGGTTCGTCCGAAAGATGGAATAGATTTTGGAGAGTGGGTTGATAGCCCAAATATTACCATTAGGAATACACCACCAGTTGTTTCTGAAGTTGAAATCAACAACAACGATCAATCAGCTCAAGTAGATAACGAAACAGACCTTGTTGCAAGTTATTCGTTTTTTGATGCTGATGGAGATGATGAAAATTATAGTCAACGAGTAATTTTATGGTACAAAGGTAATCCGGGGGAATTGCAAAGTTCTCTCACGAATTCTTTAACCGTTGGACATGGTAATACAACAGTTGGGGATATTTGGTATGTTAATATTTCCCTTTATGATGGATTTAACAACAGCAATTATATAGTCTCTCCATCTGTAAGTATTGGACAAACAGCAAATGTGGTACCGGTTGCGAGTGATCTCAATATTTCAAATCCCAATCCAACAACCATAGATTACCTTTACATAAATTACACTTATTATGATACTCTTCACCCTGAATCAGGATCAATGTACTATTGGTATCGGAATAACATTCATATGAGCCAATTTGATGGATTTAGGAACCTCTCTTATCTAGCAACCGCTAAGGGAGAGGAATGGCATGTCAAAGTACGGCCACGTGATGGTATTGATTTTGGTGTTCTTGTCGGATTAGATCCTAATGTAACTATAGGTAACACTCCGCCATCCATTGTAGGTTTAGAAGTATCTCCTTTGAATCCTATTTCTGGTAATGATCTCAGTATTAATTATGAATACAATGATATAGATGGAGACTCTGAAAACGGTTCAGAGATTATTTGGTATCTCAACGGCACCTTGCAAGACCTTAATGATTCTTTTATCATTCAATCAGGTAATACGAGTAAAGGAGACGAATGGCATTATAAATTACGTCCGAGAGACGGGACAGATTTTGGAGAGTGGGTTAGTTGTCCAAGTAATGTTACTATTGGAAATACAGCTCCTTCAGTCAGCAGTTTGAATATAAATCCTGGCAATCCTCGGACAGGAGATGCCCTTGAGGCAAATTACAGTTATTTTGATACTGATTTTGATTCTGAAAGTAATTCAATAATTCGTTGGTACAGGAATGGGGAATGGGATCCAACTTATAATAACCAGCAAACTGTTTCTGCAACAGCTACCTCGAAAGGGGAAAATTGGTATTTCACCATCCAACCTGGAGATGGTACTGACAATGGAAACCTGAAAACTTCTCCTATGATCACCATCGCAAATTCGGCCCCATCTGCTAGTGGTTTATCAATTATCCCTAGCATACCTCAAACGGGACAAATCCTTAACGCTAGTTTCTATTTTGATGACCCTGACGATGATCCAACAAGTGGTACTGAGATCATTTGGTATAAAACCGGGATCTTACAAGGTGAATTAAACAATTCGCTAACTGTTCCAACCAGTTATACTGTTAAGGGTCAAGAGTGGCATTTCAAAGTCCGACCGTCTGATGGAACTAGCTCTGGTGGTTGGATAAGTTTACCTATTAATACGACTATAGCTAACACGAGACCCCAAATGGATTCGGTAATTTTATATCCATCTGGAGCGGTATATACTACACAAGCTTTGGTCGTGAATTATGAAAGTTCTGATATTGACCACGATTTTATAACGGACTATCGTATTGTTTGGTTGATTAATGGCTCTGTAGAAGTTCCAAAATTAGAAAACAAAACTGAAGTTCCATCTAATTACACCAAAAAAGAAGATACTTGGGTTTGTCAAGTACAAGCGTTTGATGGCGAAGATTGGTCTGATTTTAAGTTTCCTATGACTGGAATAGCAATCTTGAATTCTAAACCAAATGTAAATTCCATAACTATAACGGGGGGCGAAACTACTGATGATAATATTGTCATTTCCTATAATTATACTGATCCTGACGGAGATTTTGAGTCATATACACAAACTCAGATTTCATGGAAGATATTTCATAGGGGAAGTTTAGTGATTCCACCTTCAACAGCAACGATTGATAATTCATGGATAACCGCTGGTGATTTCGTCTTTTGCTGGATTAAACCTCATGATGGTGAAGAGTTCGGGGACATCATGGATTCTACAGCTTTTGAAAAAGGATATCTCATTGTTGGAAACTCGCCTCCTGAACTCTCAACTACACCAAATATTCTAGATTCCAACGATACAACAATTTTTTCTGCAATAAGTTCTCTACATGTTAACTATACAGTAACAGATGTTGATCACGGTGAAAGTGATGAGGTGTATGATATAGAAGTTATTGATGGTCTAACTGTTGGTGCTGAGTATCGCTGGTATAGAAATGATGAGCTAAAAACCATGTTAGACGGCCCCTTGGTCGATTCCTCCTATATTCACGAAGGAGAGATATGGATGGTTAGCACCCGACCACGGGACCGTTATGGTGACTTTGGTAATTGGGTTAACTCTTCTCCTATCGTCATTGGAAATAGTGCACCATCAATTCTAGGTTTCTCATGGACAACAGAAAGTCCGACAACCATAGATGATCTTCTCTTTTCTTACAATTATTTCGACCATGATCTCGATCCTGAATGGGTAAACATGACCATGATTCAATGGTATAAAAATGGTACAGAGATGCTAGCAGTTGAGAACCAGACCATCCTGGATCATGTGTATTTCACAAAGAATGATTCCATTTATGTTATTGTACAATCTTATGATGGAAAAGAGTATAGTATACCTTATAGAAGTGAAAATATCACAATAATCAATGCTCGTCCAGTGGCGTCCAATCTATCTATTAATCCCATTATCTCTTATACAACGGATTCCTTGAGTGTAAACTGGATTTATGAGGATCTTGATGACGATTTAGAAAGTACTCAAAACTTGATACATTGGTATAAGAACGGAATATTAGAATCGATTTTAAATGATTCTAAATACATAAGCTCTGCCAATACCAAAAGGGGAGATATCTGGGTTGTGACTCTTCAGGTGTTTGATGGTTTCAATTATAGTTTTCTTTATGAATCCGAGCCAATAACCATCTTAAACTCTCCAAGTACCATCACTCAAGTTGCAATTAATGGTAATATTGAATATACATATGCAGACACCTTTCTGAAAGCTGATTGGAATTTTGAAGACCCAGATGGAGATTCTGAAGCTGATCATTTAATTTACTGGTTTTTAAACAATACTCTTCAAGCTGATCTTACCAATTTCACACTAATACCCAACTCAGACCTTTCACAGGGTGACACTTGGTCTTTTGTCGTTCAGATATTCGATGGTGAAGATTGGTCATTGAACCATTCTTCTCAAGTGATATCGATTGTTGAGAATATCGTTTCTTCGCATGGTGTAGATTTGTTACCTGATAGTGAAGGATATAATCGTGAGGGATATTATCACCTCTGGATTAATGCGAGTGAATTTTGTGTCGATAATGGAGATATCTATGAGACAAGATATCAAATTACAATAAACAACACTCTTACTCTCCCAGAAAGAGTGACTGTTCTAAATAATGGAACTGATACCTTTTGGGTTCTGAATTATAACTTGTTGGACGATCTAGAAGAAGATTTTATCGCATATATCGATACAACTGCTGTTGTAACATTCACTGCACTAGCTAAAATACAAGGAAACTTCATAGTTAACTCTACTTTAACTTCTAATTTCACCATTGATGATCGATTTGCCCCACGGGTGACAAATGTATATTATGAATGGAATGATGATCGTAATCCTACCAATCTCACATTTTACGCCAATCTACAGGAGTTTGGTTCAATCCCAGATGATATCCAAGTTACAGTTTATTATTCTTTTGACCCACCTGGGACAACAAACCAAACAATTGGATTAGGTTCCATTGTGCTTCAGAATGGAGAACTCAAGGAAGCACAAATGAAATATGAGAATAAGACGGGAGAGAATCTCCTTTACTCCGTGACTGTTCCTTTTTCTCCCTCATCTGATGTAGAAATCCACTTCCGAATCCAAACTGAAGACAAACTAGGAAATAAGAATGAGAGTGCATTTACTCATGAGCAACTTCAAACACCCCTTTCCTTCAAGTTACCTGGTTTTGATTTGGCTGATTTAATCCCGCTACTAGTTGTAGTCGGGGTGGTGCCTGCATTTCTTATCATTGTTGCTGTTTTAGCTCGGAGGAGACAACAAACTAGAATCTATAGAAAAAGACAAAAAGTGAAATCAATTGAGGAAAAATTAGCAGATATCTTCTCGTTAAGAGCAATTTTATGTCGAAATATGTTCGGCGTTCCTTTCTATACAGAAAATTTTGTAGAAGAGAGGCGAGACGGAGAATTAATTGCTGGACTAACCTCGGCAATGACAGATTTCGTAAGTCAAGTAGCTCAAAGAGACATTAGTAGCGGGGAATTTGATGTTTTAGAAAGAGAGGGATTTAACATTCTATCTTATCATGGGGAATATTCCACGACTACGTTGATAGCAGAAACAAAACCAAGTTCTTACATTAAAGACAAACTTGTTGAAATAACTGACCAAATAGAAAGCAAATTTTCGAGGAATAGATTACAGGATTCTGAAATTTCTGGAACTCAAGAACCAATTAAAAAAATATTATATAAAACTCTTCCGCTGGGGTTATTTAAACCACTAATTGTTGATGAGGAGCGTCTTAAAAAGCGAAAAAAGCACTTTAGTAAGGATGAGATAAAATGGTTTGAGTATGTGAAAGAAGTCCCATCATTCATTGATGGTCAACAAGTATTCTACGCGATGACTTTTATTACTTCTCTTACTCTTCATGGGATTCCACTAACACAGGCTTTCAGCTTTCTTGAGACTTGTTATGAGCTTGATGTAGTTCGTAACCTTACAGAGCAAGAGAGGAGTTTCTTTGAACCTGTTGTGGCAGTGGAACGACAACAGTATTAAAATTTGGAGTTTGTAAGGAAAAAACCAGCAAACTTTCCTCTTTTTTAACAATTAAAAAAGGTTACAGGGAAAAAATGGTTTCATTATATTTCTTCATCTCTAAATTTTCTCAATATTGTCGGTTTTTTTAGTCCATTGCTCAACTAGAAAACCTTATTCTTTAACCAAGTGTTAATAGAATATCTAGTTAAACTTTTAAAATCCGATCACATGTATTTCATCAGTGAAATCTCTCCCCAATACAATATTTCTGGAATTCCTCCATGATAGTTTTAAAACCTCATGTGTTTAAGAAAATCGAGAGAAGGTTTGAATGAGTTTATTCCAAAAGATACTCGAAAGAATGAAACAAATGAAAGCTTTTCAGATAATTATTGGGAAATTTGATTTTTTGAAAGAATTTCAAACGATAACGTAATAATGGCTACTAATTTTTTCCTACTAATCTTGATTAATAATTCCTTGTTTTTTCAATATTTCTTTGGTTAAAAGAGAGAACGTTTCGCGAATATTCGCGTCTTGATAAGCTGATGTCTCAAGATATTTTATAGGTAAGAAATCTGGAATAACTTGATCTTCAAGAAAACCATAATCAATTCGAATCGAATCTTCAAGATCAGACTTATTCCCAATTAATATATTTGGAATTTTATCCTTTCCAAGACGGTCGTCAATCTGTTGTTTCCATTCATAGAGGTCATCAAGGGTTTCAGGCCGAGTAAGATCAAATACTAAAAGCGCACCATGAGCTTTCCTGAAAAAAACATCTCGTAATGTTTGAAAGCGTTTTTGGCCCGCCACATCGAAGATAATAAGATTAACAAGAAATCCATCTACTTCGATCTGCCGATTAGACGGATCGAGCCCTACAGTGAGTAAATAATTAAATTCAAACCTATCTTCGACATATCTTCGAATAATTGATGTTTTTCCTACCGCTCCAGAACCGCAAACAATGATTTTCAAATGATATTTTGCCTTCTGATTGTTGTAATTCATTGATTTCACTC
>JAEOTQ010000159.1 GCA_016839785.1 Candidatus Hodarchaeota archaeon
AAGTTGACTTTACTGCGCTTATTTGAGCTTCCTGTTCCTTCTTATTTGATGATACGGTAATAAAGCGTTCTATCCAGTCGTCTGGATGGTCAATAAAGAAATTTACTTCGCTACCTAGAGACTCAGTTAAAAATTCATTCCTACCGCGAATCTTTCTCATCTCTGTAGCTAATAGAAGAACGAATTCCTTCTTGATATTTCTCGTATTGAGGAGATCAAAAATATTCTGAAACAGTGGGCTATTCTTCATAGATCGATCAGTATACTCACTATGTCCTTTCTTGAATTGTTTATCCAAAAATTGACTATCCTGCTCTAAATAAAATCTAATTTCAGATAGTTTTACTTTCTTATTCTCAGACTCAATTAAATTCAAGGAATTCTTAAGGATTCTTTGACGTTTATAATCTTGTAGAAGTTTTCTAATAAGAAAAAATGTTAGTACAACCAATAAAACCCAAATAAAGATATAGAAGTAAAATGAAAAAATTAAATCTACGAAATCTATCGCTAAACTCATTCTTCTTCCTCCAATGGATCGACATCAACCTTAGAAGACTCAAAAATAATCTTTTTGGAGAAAACTTTTGCCCGATGGACTAGGTTTTCTGAGATAATATGCTCAGAAAATTTTGCTTCAGTAAAAAGATTGGTAAGTTCACTAAAGTCGTCATTCGTGGTTAATTTCTTTTCTTCTACATCTAGTTCGAATTCTTTTGCGGTGAGATGATCAGATTTATCCGCACCTTGTCCTTCTAAATGATCTGAGGTTTGATAATAACATTCAATTATGTTTTTTGGAGCACCTTCAAATTCTTTAATGATTTTTTGATCCTCTTCTGGTGGTACAAATGGTTCAGAATGTTCTATCTGCTTTTTTCTTCCTGTTCTAAGAATAATGATTGCTGATACCAATATGAGAACGATAAAAAATGAATTTTGAATATCACCGAGCATAGGTAGTGCCAAGAGAGGTTCTCTTGTTAAACGTGTCGTAGTTGTAGTTTCCGAACTATCTGTAAGAGTTATATCCGTTTCAGTTATAATTGTGGAACTCAGGGGCATGGTTGTGGTTGTTTCAAATGGATTAAAATCTTCGGGTGTGTAATCATTCCCTGTTATCAATGAAGCCATCATAAAAATGAGTAACATTCCGACTAACCAAATTGAAATGGGTTTGAAAATACGAAAAGGAAACTCTAACTTTAGAAGAATCCAAATTAATATTAGGAGAGGAATAGCAATTGCAATTAGTTCAAAAATTGGAAGATTCAGTTGTAGAACAGGATTTTCCTCCCTTCTTCCATGCAGTAATTCCATCGTTATTTGAAAAATCGCTAAACTAAGGAGTAAAAATATGATAAGAAAGGTTTCCTTTCTCCTGAGCGATTCTAAACGTTTGTCGACCAATACTATTCTTTCCTAGGAGCTTTAACTTTAGTTAAAATCCTTGAAATAACCTCTTCGGACGAACCACCTGCAATAAAAGATCCAATCTCTAGAATTATCCTGTGTGATAAGGTAAGAGATGCTAATTCTTTGACATCTTGGGGTATTACATAATCTCTACCACTAAGTACTGCATTGGCCCTTGCCAGTGCCATAAGATCTAAAGAACCTCGAGGAGAAGCCCCCACTCTTACTTGAGGTGCTTTACGAGTTTGATCTACAATATCAACGATATAATCCTTGATTTCATCAGAAACTGAGACAGTTTCCACCACTTGTTGCATCTTTCGAAAAATACCTTTCGTGATAATTTGTGGTAATGAAAAAGATTTTGTTTTACGTCTAATTCGATTAGTGAGTATAGTTGCTTCATCTGCCTTTGATGGATAGCCAACTCGAATTTTAGCTAGAAATCGATCTACTTGCGCCTCAGGAAGAGCGAATGTGCCTTCCAGCTCAAGAGGGTTTTGTGTTGCAACTACTAAGAACGGTTTTTCAGAGCTAACAAGCTGGAATGTCTTACCTCCAATGGATACTTGGTATTCTCCCATTGCTTCTAAAAGAGCGCTTTGTGTTTTAGGAGTTGCCCGATTGATTTCATCAGCTAAAATAATATCTGCAAATAAAGGGCCAGGTTTGAATTCAAAGTCGTTAACTTTTTGATTATAAATTTCAGAGCCAGTAAGGTCCTGAGGAAGTAAATCTGGAGTAAATTGGATACGATTGAAATCACATCCGAGAACAGATGCAAAAGATCTACAAATCATAGTTTTAGCGAGTCCTGGATAATCCTCAAATAAAATATGACCATCTGCGAGAAGACAAAGCATAACATGCCGTAATACCGAGTCTTTACCAATGATATGATTGCTAATTTCACTTAAAATGTTGTTACAGGTTTCAACGGCTTCTTGGATATCCATTGTAGAAGGATCCTCCTATATAGAGCGTTTTATAGGAGAGGAATTTCAGGATTTCGGCTGATGCATTTTTGAAAAGGATAAAATAGGTTTGTTTTCACAAATCTCTAGACCTATACCGTTGGATAAAAAAATAAGGGAAAATTGATAGGAAATACCAGATTTCTTTACTAAAAATTGTATTAATCTATCCTTTTCTCTTTCTATGCACAAGACTAACAGTTCCTAATACTATTAAACTGAGTAGACCAGAACTTGGGCTGATTTCAGGGATAGTTGTCGTCGTTGTTAGTGTACTATTGTCATCAGCTGTTTCTGTACTGTCGCTCTCTGTAGTCGAATCATCTGTTGAGGTTGTCGTCGTTGTCGTACTTTCTTCAGTCGTGGTATAAGTCGTTGGTTTTTCAGTGGTTTCAGTTGTTGTTGTTTCGACATAGTTTATATCCCGCATGTCAATTGCCATCAATAAAGAACCACCAGCTGTCATTGTGGCTACATATGAATATAACCAACCTGTGCTACGGTGAAACACGTAAACACCATCAGTGACATCTCCTGAATTATCCGAATATTGTACAATCGTTATAAAATTTGAGTCGGCCGTAACTGTGTATTCAGAAGATTTCAAATTCTCTGTTAATAACGTAACATTTATTGTAGTATAGAAAAACGGCATTTGAATATCTGCACGCGAATCGTTATATTCATTTTCATATGCTAGGCTTCCATTAGCATAATTCACGGTTTCCAAAAAATAGCACATATCTGAAGTGATATCAGCGACATAATAATACATCTTTGATCCAATTTCTAAATTTGTTAGTTCTGAATCAATATAATGAATTTCTAAAGTATGCGTATCCCCCTTACTTAATCCTATTTCATAATATGCGGGATCGAATAGTCCAGATACATAATCAATGGAATTTCAATTTTCTAGTGAGCTGCTTTGAGTAGAAATTACCACTGTGGTTATTAAGACGAATATTGCAGAAGTGGTTAGAAATTTCAAAAATAAATTACATTTCTTCATTTAGAGTCCTCGAGTCTCATAATCGTTTAATTGGATATTTTAAGCTTCTTTTTCATCGAATTTTCCCTACATAACCTGCTTGGTTTTTATCCAGAGATTTCCAGCACCTTCTTAAAAGGACACAGAAGAGAATTTCTAACATTCTAGAAACTATGCTACCATCCAGCCTCAAATATCCGCTCTTCGCCAGCGTTAATATACCCAAATCCAAGTTTGGATTGATAAAAGCTTGAGATAAATGAATATAACTAGATGTAATTCGTTTAAAAAGTAATCTTCATGTGAATTTTTGATGAAATCATTTTTATTCTCCACGGGCATATCAATTTCTATATTATTTTGAGGCAAAGGATTGGGATAAAATGCAATTATCTAAAAATTGGAGAAATAAAATCGGTTTATCACTTCTCTTCTTAATATTCTTTACATATACAATATCTAATTCTGACTCAAACGATTCAATCATGGGAATTTCTGATTTAAAAACAATGAATTCAGAATTTACATATCTTACTGATTTTATTGGGAATTGGAGTAATTTGGAGAGTTTACCTGCCAATAGTCGTTTTTTTACTAATTATGAGATAAATTCAGATATTGAGATGTTTAATTCTCCAACTTTTGAGTTAACTGGGAATGGAGTTCTAAGCTTTAACCTCACAACGCATGATTATGAGTTTAACTTAACTCAAAACCAATCTTTGCTGTTTAATTGGATGGATTATGGCGCTCTCAATGATGCCACATACATTGGAGTTGTACTTCGTTTCAGAACAGAATCTAACGAGATTACAACAGTATACATTGGTAAATTTTATTCAGGATCATATAGCAATACGACAACAAGTGTATTGAAGTTTGCGTCTCCCAGCATAGAATTAGGTACTCTTTGGGAACAGTGGGGTATAGAAATAGATACATTTCTGCAGTTTTGGAATACAAGCTATCTTACTCTGACTCAGATTAATTATATCCATCAGAGTACTGTTTCTTATAATGGCCCACGATTCGTTCGTTATACGCAACCTTTACTTGTAGATATCCTCCCATCATCTATTAGAAAAGATGGCTCTTTCCTTGATATAATACCTGCAAATGAAACGGCTACAACCACAACTACAACCGTTGAAACGACTTTTCCAACGACTACAACAACAACGCTTGATACAACGCTCGATACTAACACATCAACTCCGAGTTCGTCATCAACCGAGTCGTCTACCACAATTTCCCATTCAAATACATCTTCTGATATTACTGATTCTCTGATTAGCGAGTATTCCGAAAATTCCGATTTAATTGGAGGATATTCCAGTTTGATTGTATTGTTTACTTTAATAAGCCTGATATTCATCAAGAGGAGAAAATTAAAAGCTTAAACTGTCAGTTAGGCCTCCTTCCAATCCCAAATACCCACTTTTCGCCAGCGACAATATGCCCAAATCCAGGTTTGGATCAAGATTGCTGCATCATAGGAGGTGAAGGTAAAATGCCAATCTTTCTGAGGACGTAAATAACAGATTTCGGTATGACCGTATTCATCTGTTCCGTAAATATGATGAGTTCGGCTGGAAATGGTGGGTTCCATGATCCATGCTCGGGGTGGTGAGTTGGGATAATTGTGAGGAAATTCAATAAGTACTGTAAATGTACCATGCGCATATTGTCCAGTAGTTGAATATTTGACTTGAACAGCGATATTTCCATTATCTAAGTAGTAAAACGCTTTTCGGGTTAATCCAGGGAATACTCCCCTCAATTCATGTAATTCGTTTTCAACAGTCCTTCTCAACATTTTTCTTCCCTTTTTTCATGTCTGTTGCTCTTAAAATATGTGATCTAGCACACCAGCTTCTGGCCAGTCCCATACACTTGTTCTTGTCCACTTACAATAAGTTTTTAGCCAAATTTCAACCATGAGTGCCGTTTCATATGAGCTATAATTCATATGCCAGTCTTTCTTTGGGCGGAGATAACAAATGCTAGCATGGCCTTCTTTATCCCATCCGTAGACATGAGGGGCATTTTTAGGGATTCTAGGTTTTTGAATCCACACAAGAGGAGACCCTACTGGATAATTATAGGGAAATTCAATAAGCACGTCAAAATGTCCACACGCATATTTCCCAGTAGTAAGAAAGCTAACTTGAACACATTTATTTTTATTTTCAAGTTGAAGGAAGTCTTTTTTATGTAAATCAGGGAACATTTTTTTTAATTTCTCTAATTCCCTATCGACTAAATTTCCTCTTAGTGACATGAGTTTTCTTCCTTTATTAAATATGTCTACGAGGACTAGTATCGTCCTTGTCTTCATCTAGGGTTGCTTTAACCTGTGCTCCATGAAAGGGGCATTCCTTATTTTTTTCTAAATCCTCATAGTAACAGAGTTCGAGGCCTTCAAATTTAATTACATCTGTACTCGGTTTGAATATAGTTCTATTGTACCAGAGGTAAAAATTAAACGGAAACTGGTATAGCCCGTGTTCATGACCTTCTAAAAGGGTTGCTAAGCTATACTTTGCGAGAAGAATCGTCAGATTATCAATGTCTAAACCCAATCCAGGTTGTGCTAGTTGTTCCTGCATTGATCGATCGTACACAATTTTCTTTTCCAGTTCATTCGTTGTGGGAATGCTGCCTCCAGTAGCTCCATCTGTTAAAGGATAGGCAATTGAATCAGCATACACACAGTGATAACACAAGTCATCTTCACGCGGATCAACTTTAAACATTAATCCTCCTTTCACTCCCTCAAATGTTCCTGCATAAATAATTGGAAATTTCAAATTATTGGTGTGGACAAAATCATTTACGGAGAAATTAACATCATGTTCTCCAGAAACAGCTATCAATAGATCAATATCAGAAAATAATTCTAAGAAATGATCAGCATCGGCTTTTGTGTGAATAATGAATTTCTGTTCTAATGTTTGGATCTTTACACTCGGAATTCTATTGTGAATATAATCCTTCACTGCCTTTGTCTTATATCTTCCCAGCTGCGTTAGATCTGAAATGTGTCGAATGATATTATGGACTTCAAGTCTATCATCATCTATAAAGATAAAATCTCTAATTCCCGATTTCGCAAGATACAAAGCCAGAAGTGACCCACCTGACCCCAGTCCAAGAATAGCTACTTTTTTTAGGCTTAATATTTTCAAAGGAGTCTCTTCTTGATCGATACGTACAAATAAGCGGTTGAGATCGATCGGTTCTATGTCAACTTCTAAAATAACTTCTACATCTTCTTTGCTTTTATGAAGTTCCACTTTGGAGATTTTAAGGGATTCTGAATCAAGTATTAGGTTAATAAATGGATAATTGAGAGAAAATTTGGAATTTGTGGCTTCGGTCGAAAGGTAGCCAATTTGTATTACATCTTTGCTTGTGGGTGTCAATCCAATAAAGTGAAAAACAGTAAAATCGTCAAATATTCTTCCATATATTGGGAAGGGGTCTTCTTGGATTACAAGTTTGTCTAATTCAAACTTAAATTCAGGGTACATTAAGAAATTCATTTTTATCACATTATTCATGCATTACTCGCCAAAGTGGTTTTTCTAGAAGAAGGGGAATTTCATCTTCTATATCCGATTTAAGGAGAAGTAAGAATGGTTGTATAAGCTCTTTATCAACTAAGGTTTCAGCTGGGTGTGTCTTAAATGTGATATTTTTTGACATATCCTCCGACGAAATGTCAAAATATATTCTACCATCAGGAAATTCGGGAGGAAAAGACATCAATATCAGTAAATTAAACTTCTCTATTTTACTTATTGATTTAATCTGAAATGGATATAGAAATGATAAGACCTTCTCATTGGGTAATTGTCCAGGAAACTCTTGAATATCTTTGATTGAGGATAAATGATCAAAAAGAATGAGAAGTTCAGATTTCACTTCAGATAAGATCTTCGATGGAACTCCCTTTTCTTTCAATACAGGCCTATCTTCAACTAGATCGTCTTTAAGAAACGTAAGATTCTTCTGAGATATTCGACGAGTAAGAAATGAATTATTTTCTGTAATGCTTTCGAAACCTCTGAAGTATACCTCAATAATCGGTTCGCGTTCTTCTTCTGAAAGAAAATTAATAATAAATGTTAGAATGAAATTCAAATGAGGATTGTTGATGAAAAATTCATGAATTTGTCCATGATCTCCATGTGAAGGTCCTCCATATCCAGGATGCTTGTGCCAATTTCCTAAATATTTCAGTTCCTCCTGTGCAAGAATAGTCTTGGCATACTCGGGATTAATTTCAAAATAAGCCGATTTTCGCACACAGTTGTCGTCAGAAGGTATATAAGTTTTTAGAATTTCTATTGTCAGATTATTGCCTTCTTCAATGAGATTTCCAAATAGCATCCCACCAGTTTCAATCCCTGGCCATAATAATCCCTCGTTAACCATCTCATCGTAGGTATTTTCATCAATACGAACGAAAATAGACTCCTCTTGATGGGAATACAACAAAAAATCCCCTGAATAGATTTAAAAACAAATTATAGAAGATTTAATCAGTAATGTTTTGAAATTGGTACCGTATCTTTGTTCTTTTCAGCATCTTCGGTTGCTTTTTCTTTTGATTCTGTGTCAACTCTTTTAACTGGTCGAGGCATTGTATTTCGCTCCAATCGTATGTAATTAAATACATATTTCGTAGATTTATTAATCTTTACTTCTGGGAAAAGTAATGTATCGCTGATGTTAATTTTTGAGTCAAGTAAAATAGATCGAAATATCATTGATACTTCGATGGACACTTAGTACTTATCATAGAGGCTTTGAATGTCCAGATATTTGTAATAGAGAGAAGTTTTCCTTCAACAACCACAGTCCTATCTAGTTCTAAACCTGTTGGTCTTTCTACATTAACAGCTACAACGTAAATCTTTAAGGAGGTATTTTCCACCTGTGGATCGATAATTGTGAAATGGGTAGAATTTATCTCTGTAACATTGCCTACAATTTGAATTCTTCGATCTATAAACGATTCAGCCTTGGGGTCATCCATAAGTTCCTTTACACTGTATATGGGAACAGATGATCCAACAAGTAATATAAACAGTGCTCCAACACAAACAGCAATTACTGCTCCTGCAAGAAGTATGTTTTTCGCATTAGCCATTATTTACATCACCATTTTTTTTGTTACCTTAACTCCCTCATTTTCGTCTTTAATATCTTCTTGTTCGTCTTGAATTGAAAATACCTTTTTTAAAGATATATATCGTCCAATTATTAATGGGATTATCGCGAAATGTAATAATATGCATCCAGCCCAAAGGATATTTATATTAGGAATAATTTTTACATGAAGCATAACGGCTGTAAATCCTAAGAGAGGATGATTATAAAAATTTGCATCTAACTGAGGATCCCAAAGTGTCACAATATATATGTCACTTAGAAAATTACTAATGATTGTTACATCTTGACCCTTACGATTATATACCCCAAACCGTTCATAGGCATTATCCCAGTATAGTGAACTGATTCCGAAACCAATTACTCGAGATCCTGAAGAGATCATAAATTTAGTATTAAATTCAACACTGTGCAACCCAGATTGTGGGACAACTCTCTCTAAATCAAGTATAGTTAATTTCAATGAGGTTCCAGTTATATCTATATTGTCACCATTAGAAGCGGGAATATATTGTGAATTTGTCATGTTTGTACTCATCAATGCTCCTAGAATTATAATTAAGAAAGACAAATGTAACATAACTTGAGAGGTTTTTCGGATGAAATCTTTTTCTTCCTTCAATGCGATTTTAATAAATTCTATTATCAAGCCAATTATGCCTAATAGGATTAATGGAATAACTAGGTTTGCTTTCTCACTAGTAGTCCAAAAATTACTCAAAATTGCAATTATAGGATTGTTTGAACCTAAAAATGAACTTAAAGAACCCGTACGATAGAAGTAGCCAGTAACAGAGAAAATAATTCCTGCAGTAACTCCTCCAATTAATAATTGGAATTTACGATTAATAGTCATCCGTGGGAAGAAAGTACAAAAGAATTGAGCGAGTAACATAGCTCCACCGAATATTGTGATGATAGTATTGTAAATCGGTTGATCGATAACAATTCTTCCTTGAAAACCTTGGTAACTGAGTGTAAATATATAGCCTAGCATATCATAGATCACTGGAGTTATCAAAGCAAAAATGATAATGTATGTTCCAATCAAACCTGCAATAAATGATATTTTTAATGCGGTAATTCGGGCTCGATTAGGTTGGAAATCTTTTCTGCCTATAAATAAGGGAATATTTCCTATTTCCCTTCTCGTAAATCCATATATATGAGGAAGGAGAAATGAAATTGAAATGAGTAGAAAAAGAATTAATATTCTTTCTTCAGGAATAAAGCGAAGAATCATGCTCATCAAAAAACTATTTTTAGGTATGATTATTACTAGAAGTCTTTCAAAGGATCCAGAAGGAACAAACGCATGAACACTTGTAATTATTCCACCTCGTGTTATGTACGTGACAAATAATGCCCCAATGTAACTCATACTGACAATATAGTTATTTAAGTACTCATGTTTACGTAAAAAGGGTCTTCCATGGAAATAAAGAGTAATAAAAAGCCAAGG
>JAEOTQ010000160.1 GCA_016839785.1 Candidatus Hodarchaeota archaeon
ATACCCTAGCGGGGATTTCCCAGTCTGGTCAAAGGAGCTAGGTTCAGGTCCTAGTCGTGTAGGCGTTCGTGAGTTCAAATCTCACTCCCCGCATCTTCATTCATCACATATGCCGAGGTAGCCAAGCAGGGATGTACGGAAAAAAACCAGAGGCCTTTTTACACGGGAAGGGAACGTAAAATATTCCTTTCATAGGAAAGATCTTATTATTTTTATGAGAACTAGGTAAATAAACTGACGTTCCTTCATTTTCCTTTTATAGACCGAAATTATCTCCGAAATTAACTCTTCATCTGGATTTAGGAGTTGCCTTCCAGATAACATTTCTGTACCTATCTTAAGATTCTTTTGTACGAATTTCACAAGTTCTTCCTTTTTGGTAATATTATGATTGTATAAACCTAACCTGATTGCATTGTATATTTCTCCCAATCGTTGGTACTCCAGATTCATGACTAATTTTGTCAGACAACTACTTGAAAACTAATTCTGGACAGGATGAGTCACACATCCGCTATCCAGCAGGTTAGCAACCAGAGACTGGTTGCTTTCCATTGGGACTACTTGGGGACCAGTACGAAACCGCTGAAGAATATTGCGGGCAGCATTGTAGTCGGCATTTAGGTGGATTCCACACTTCTGACAGCAAAAAGAACCGCGTGATCGGCGATTTTTCTTCGCTAGATGCCCACATTTACTACATTGTTGGGAGGTATATGCCTCATTGACTCGGATTACAGTCATACCAACCAGTTTAGCCTTATATTCAAGCATTTGCACGAATTGGAGAAAGGGGAGCTGGACAAACGATTGATTGGTACGTTTTCCGAGGTTGCACTGGTGTTTCCACCTGGTATTATACCCAAGAACGATCGTTCGAATTTTCTGCGTTAAACAATAATTGATAATTCGACGGGAGGTTTGATGGAAGAAATTTCGGAGACGGTTCATCCTGACCCGATGAAGCCGCTGTATACGGTGAGTCAGCAGCTGATGATTGCAAGTGGTCGCTAAAGAGCGATCATGGGCAAGTTGTTTATTATACCACTGATTGATGGTCTTTACAATCCCGCCTTTGACGAGTAACCCGTCTGACGTAGTTACGAGATTGGTAAGCCCTCGTAATTCCCTCCTTTGTTGATTCATATATAAAATCCGAATATTTGTCAGTTTATTTCCCTAAATCTGTCTCATTTGATTGAGAACAGATTTCTTGATATGTGAAGGCAGTATTGAGTTGAACAATTGACTTGTGGTTATGAGAAAGTAATAGTCTATAGAGTTGAAGAAAGTTATTTCTGTTATAAACATCTAAATTATTACTTAAAATTTCTGTTTTCATTTGTCGAATTTTTAAGTATTGATCGTTTAAATATACGGTAAAAATTGAATTGTCTAAACCTGAAATAGTTAAATGTGATTCATCGAATTGAGATTTATTACTAAAATAATCATGAATCCTCTTTAAAACAGGATTTTTGTTGTTTTTCCAATGAAATTTCCATCTAGCTTTTTTAATTGCAAAATTATCCCAGAAGATTTGTTCCATTATGTGATCAATTAAGATTTTATCATATTTAAGCCTGTAATAATGTACCAGTTGAACATTAATTTTTCCTTGAATTCCAAGAGCTTTACTCAGACCTTCTTCAAGGTAAACTTTAATTTTTGAGTTTATATTCTTAGAAGGAACTTGAATTGCCTCCATTAAAGTATCGAACATAAACCTTCGAATACCTCCAGGTTTATACCCAGCTGGGGATAATCCTTTTTTGTTGAAGGAATATTGTCTATTATTACAAATGTAAAACTCTGTTAGAACACCAGTGATTGGATCATTCATTTTGAATTCAATAATTGGGCTTATTCTTGGCAGTTTTCCTCTGAATATTAGCCATCCTTCAATTAATTCTGTTGGAAATTTTTTGCTTGTTTCAAAGAAATATTTTAGATTTGATTCTAAATCTGCCTCGAAATCGTTCTGAAAATGCAAGTCAGTCATTATATTCTCACATCATGTAATAAATTCACTATATTAGAACCCTAGAAATTTAGGTGAAATACTCGAAAAATTACCACATGGAAAAATCGAGGATTTAATGATAATGTTAGGAGATATAACTTCGTTGACATCATAAGGAAAAAATTAAAGTAATAGACAGCCGAGGTAGCCAAGCTCGGATTAAGGCGCCAGACTCGAGTCAATCATGAAATACGAGAGATCTGGTGTGCGTAGCACGCGTGGGTTCAAATTTAAGTATCTATATTGTTACTTAATGAAATTCCCACCCTCGGCGCTCCCGAGTGATTCGAGATACGATAATCGAATGACAGACTTTGTTTTCATCCCGTAAGGTAACACACTTAAGGGGTTTACAGAGACGCGTTCTTTTGCATATATAAAGAAAAATCTTGGGTCAGCAAATAAAAATTGAGAGAATCTCGCTGTAAAGACATTTGGGAGAAATTCCTAGAATTCCAGATTAAAATAAGTTTATAAGAGAATTATGTAATTTTTTACTACTACATTGGTGATCTTTTTGGATATTGAAAAAGCAATTTCGGAGATACAAGAGAAGTTTGGGGTTGTCGGGAGAGTTCGTACGTTACGTAAATTGATCCTGGGAAAGATGGCAGAAAAGCATATCATTATCGAGGGACCAGTAGGGGTCGGAAAAACCACTTTAGCCCATGCTGTGGCTGCCTACTTCGATCAAGGGTTCATCCGAATCGATGGTGATGAGAGGTACACAGAAAGTAAATTGGTTGGCCATTTCGAACCCCCCCTTGTTGTTGAAAAAGGGTGGATATGGGATGCGTTTGTACCAGGACCGCTTACATTGGCTATGAAAAATGGGTCTATTTTATTTATCAACGAAGCAAACAGGTTGATTGAAGGAACACAAAACGTTCTATTACCTTCTATGGATGAGGGAATGCTAATATTACCCAAATTGGGAGTAATAAAAGCTGATGAAGGCTTTTTAGTTGTAGCTACACAAAATCCTGAGTCATATATCGGGACCACAGTTCTTTCAGAAGCCTTGAAAGATCGGTTTGTATGGATTAAATTAAAACATCAAGGTTACGAGCAGGAACTTGATATTGTTAAACAAAAAGCTGGATTGGATGAAAAGGATATTTTAATCGGTGAAACTGCCACAAAAATAACTCGTGCCACACGTAATCACCCTGATATTAGAAGAGGATCCTCCATACGAGGAGCCATCGATTTAGCGAAAATTTTGAGTTTAGTGCAAAGCTTGACTCTCGAAACAGTTTCAGAATTATCAATTATGACAATAGCAACAAAAATCGAACTAGAAGATGGTGTAGAGAGACCCATTGAAGAGATAATTCACGAAATTGTCGAAGCGATACTCTCTGGGGACGAAGACCGTTTTTTATAAAGAAGTCCCGAGGAACCGCTCGGGAATATAAAAAGAATATTCGTCTCTTCGGAAGGCTCAATATGGAGGATCTAGCTGAGGCAGCTATAGCCGCAGGAGATTCGTTGCCGAAATTAGACAATTTGGACATTGCTAGTATAGAACGATTAACAGAATCCGCTATCGAGCATGAGAATTTACCCGCGTTGATGTCTCTCGCGAAAATCAATAAATACGCTGTCTCAAATAGCCTAGATCCAGATCGCCTGGTCTCATTAGGTCGAGTAGCAGGATCAGGAGGGGTTTATACTCCACGACTATTCTTTGTGATGAGAGGTGTATTAGATAGGAAGCGACGTAAAATCTTAAAGCGTTTAACAAGGACTTCGATACTAAAATTGTCGTTGAGAGTAGCATCTGAAGGTCTGCGAGGAGATCTACCAATTCGAGGAGAATTTCAACCTGACTCTGACTTCGATTTAGAAGCCACTATGGAACAGGTATTGGAAAGATACCCCGCAGGAATTCCAAGACTCAGCAATAAAGATATTATCGGAATAGAACGGCACGAAAGAAAGAAAAACGGAGTCTTGATCCTAGATGCTAGTGGATCGATGATGGGAGAACGCAATATTAATGCTGCATTGTCTG
This sequence comes from Candidatus Hodarchaeota archaeon, assembly GCA_016839785.1. Lineage (GTDB taxonomy): Archaea > Asgardarchaeota > Heimdallarchaeia > Hodarchaeales > Hodarchaeaceae > Hodarchaeum. The sequence goes on from JAEOTQ010000160.1 coordinate 4,041, forward strand.
CGGCGGTAATGGCTTTTTCTATGCGTAAAGATCGGTTCGGTGTGGTGGCTTTTAATACCAAAGGATTTCTTATCAAAGGAATCAAAGATGAACTTAA
>JAEOTQ010000161.1 GCA_016839785.1 Candidatus Hodarchaeota archaeon
AGTTCGCACGACTCGCGGAACTAAAGAAAAAGTACGATCCATCGAACTTTTTCAGTTTGAATAGGAACATCAAACCAAAATCATAATGATGGCATTAGTTGTTTATTGGAACTAGTTCTATTCTCTTTTTTTTACCCTTTTTTTGTAATTTCTGCTAGGGATCTTCATCTACTGGAGTTTTCTCCAACATTCATAGTAACAAAGGATTTGAAGATGACTGCTAGAGGTGCCACATTTGGAGACCTTCTAAGTAGAAATTTACCATCACTGGTGACTTTCTCAGTAATGTGGTTTATCGCGGGTGTCAGAGTGTTTAATACTCGAGTTATGAGATCGAAGTGAGGGATAAAACGTAAATGAAAATTCAAGAAGGCAAGCCAAAGGTTATCAAGTTGATTTAATCAGAGTGTGCGAGTTTCCTCATATATTTCTTTTTCCTCCCCTTTTTCTCCTTTTAATGGTATGAGTTTTAGATATATTTAATGAAAAGAATGCATGTTTTAAGAAAAAAAGACATATTAGGATTCGCTTGGTTCAGGTATATACCCTAGTATATACTTTTGGAATCTAAACCAGCCTTTTACGGAGTTCACGAATAAAACTATATACCTCAGTATATTCTTATGTAATCTAACCAGCATGGACAACGTTCGAGTTAATAAATTTTTATCATTTCATGAGAGAAAATGTAATTATTTATGTCTACATGAATTTTTACAGGTGGGAAGTATTAAATATATCGATAAGTAGTTTGAACTCTGAGCTTTTTGATCTTAATTTCTGTGAAAATTAGTTTCCTAGAGTAGGAAAACAAGAGGGATCCGAATGAAAACACGGAAGAAAATCCAATGGGGAAGCATTAGCTTGCTTCTTCTGTTTATTAGTAGTATGAATTTCCATCATATCAATTTTAATCCAGTTGATCTCCAAGCACTAAACACATATGAAGATGAAAGAATATTGGGGGGGAGTGTAATGACCTCAGATTATTACCCCGATTTTACGGGTAACGGAGAAGATTGTAATGTTACTTTACAGCAAACCTTGATTGATTCCTCTCCCATTACGATCTTAAACACTTCTAATCCACTTAACAATACTATTTATGAACCCTGTCCTACTGTTGAGAATTTCCCAAGTTCATTTGTGAATATGACTATTGAAGATATCTATGCTCCCAATAAAACCTTAATAATTGAAGATGGACCTGCAGAGGACATTTCAGATGAATTAGCAACGAAAGCTTACCTAACTTCATTTGCAGCAACGAGCTCTTGTTTACTAACAAATGTTTCCTTTGAGCTCAGTATAAGTGGATCTCCTATAGTTCATGTTTATTTTTACAATTCAACTTGGAATACGACAGTGAGTCGAAGTGAACCAGATACCAGATCAGAAACAATCTTAGCATCTGGGATACCCACCGTTACTGGTTGGTTTGAGTTTGATCTTTTTGATGTTTTCCTAAATAGCTCAAATACAAAAAACAATACATGGTTTATAGGTCTTTACAGATCAGGAGGAGCAGGTACTGCTAGATGGCGATTTAAATATACTGGTACAGACAATTCTGAGGTCTATTGGTATGATGGTCTATATTTAACACATCTTGACGTATATTACTTATGTAAAGTGGGATTAGCTCCCTATATTTCTCCTCACAATCAAACCTTAATCATTGAGGATGGTACTAATAATGGGCTCGAATTACTTTCAGGAATGCCTGAAGCTACATCATTTTGGATCAAAGGTAATGGATATTTGGAGAATATATCTGTGTATCTAAGAAATCCAACAGCCAATACTGCAACAATAAGATTCGATTTGTTCAGTTCTAAATGGAATAGCACGGAATCGAGAAGTCAACCTGTAGGTGGTCCTTTAGGCTTTCAATTAGGTCTATTTACAATAGAGGCTTCGAGTGAAGGATGGATGGGTATTACAAGAATACATGAATTTCTAAATAATTCAAATACTGAGAATAATACATGGTTCATTGGTGTGTTTAAATCAGGAACAGCAGCTCCTGTCTGGATGTTTACCCGTGACGATGTAAATGGAGACAATTCTGAGAGTAATTTTTATAATAATACTGCTAATAAATGGCAATTAAGACAAGATGGTTTTTATAGAACAAGAGATTATCACTTAAAAGTCGATTTAAGTTTTATAGATAATATCCCATCGAAAATCGGGTTAAAAATAAATGATATTCCCGTTACTGGGCATACTAAAATTTATGGAGCGGGTTTTTGGGTCTCAGCAGATCAATACTCTAATCTATCAGGGAACTTAAACTTCACTTTAACGGCGGATTGGTGGGATGTGTCCTGTACAATAACTTTTGTTCAGATAGTTTATGCGAAAACTGATGTAAAAGCGAATTCAGATTTCACGGTTGCAGAAAGTAGTCAAGAGGTATTATGGAATGTAACTGATGCTGAAGGATTAAATTATCTTGATCCCCGCATTAATAAAACATCAATGATCAATTTCACTGTTCCTATCAGCTGGTATAATATTAACGTGTTTAATGGAACGATAAATAGAACTGATGATATTTCATTAAGACCTCTCAATAATGGATATTGTGAAGTTTGTGTATTGTATGCTGGAACTGGAAATTGGTTTTTAACCGCCTCCTCTGTGAATCTCCTAGAATCGATTGATTCTTATAGAGGATCAAGCCCAGAAAACATATTTAATTATTCAAACATTGTGGATTTCAATGTTAGTTTTAAAGAAACAGTATTCCAAAATGACGGGTTACTTAATTTAAGTGTTTATAGTCCAGCTCTAATTAATGATCTTTTAAACTTTACATTGGTCAAAACTGTTTTTGGTACAGGTCAAGAGATCTCTCTCGGAGATTGGGATGTCTCAGATACTGTCACTCAATATGGGGCCTTTCGAGTACAAGTATCTTGGTTTAATAAGACAGCAGTAGGATTCTTAGAAGACTCTCTCACCATTGTCGGAGAATCGGAATTAATACTAATCGAACCAATTCAACACGCTATATTTGATCCAGATCAGCAGTTCAATATTATTGTATATTATGAGGATATTAATTTACATAAACCAATTGATGGTGCTGTTATTAATTTTAACATCGCAAATCAAGGTTGGGAAGCAACTACGACAACTAACGGCACAACTGGCTACTATCTAATTCCTGTGGATTGTAGTGAATTACCCTCCAGTGGAGAAAAGCGTGTGGAAATTACTGCCACCCGAGAGTTCTATTCTACTCAAGCTCTTGAATACATTTTTGAACTTAGTGAAGGTACAACCACTACAACTACAACAACTACTACTCAATCCGATACCAGTACGAGTGCTACTACCACCACTACTACACAAACGACAACCTCTATATCAATAACGACAACAACAGAAACAGGTACTTTTCCTGGTATATTCCTAATTCTTGTTTCTTTTGCTGCTCTAGTGATTGTTATTCGTAGATTTAAGAAGACGTAATTTTGTCTTCTTTCCTTTTTTATGCTTTGTATATACCCGAGTATATACTTTTGTAATCTAAACCAGCCTTTTACGACAGGATATTAGGCTAAGAAAACTGAAATCTAGATCAATAACATCTAATGCTTGGGAACTTAGACATCTACTTATAAGATTACATTCTTAGTAGAAAAACATGGGTTCGATAGAGCTAGAACCGTGGATAGAAAAACTTATTCCTCCAAATTTGGTAGATCACTTTAAGACTCTCCGTAAAGAACAGTTAACCATGCAAAAAAGACTGATTATTAAAGATCATCCTTCTTTATCAAAGATTTCCCTCGTGGCAGGCTGTGATGTTTCATATTTCTCCAATGGTGATGCCTGTGCTGGTATAGCGGTTCTAGAAACCCCTAGCTTAACGCTGCTGGAATATGTATTTCATATTTACACACCCAAGATTGACTATGTCCCTACATTTCTCGCATACCGAGAAGCACCAGGCTTAGTTGTGGCATACAAGAAATTACATAATAAACCAGATCTAATTCTAGTTGATGGAAATGGGATTCTTCACCCTCACAAGTTGGGAATTGCATCTTATCTAGGAATTACTCTGAATAAACCATCCATAGGGGTTGCCAAGCGTCTCTTGATAGGAACCTTTGATGAACATCGCCTAGCAATAAATAAGACTACTTCCATTATGTATAAAAATCTAGAAATCGGAACAGCAATGCTTACCCATCAAAACTACAACCCAATTTATATTTCACCTGGAAATCACCTTTCTATTCAGACTGCAACATCCCTTATCCCACGTTATACACGTCAACGTTTGCCAGAGCCTATTAGATTAGCAGATAAACTTACTCGAGATACCGTGAATGATTAGAATCTTTTACAGAGTTCAGAAAACTATTTACTGTCTTAATAACTCAAAACTCGATTTGAGTTGTATGTAACAGAATAAATGCTAGGTCTTATTTTCTTCTTCTTTTTTCCCAATGAAGTTTAAAACTACTGCTAAACAAAATGAGAATAATAAAAACAGCGATGGTATCAAATGACCCTGTCGTGAAGGTGGTAGATGTTATCTGTGATGTAGTTGATATTGTTCCCGATGTAGTTTCGGAGGAGGTAATACATACTGGAGAATAGAACAGCACTTCACCAGAATTCTTGATTACTAATAACTTAAAACCATGATAGATAGCCTGACCATCAGTTAAACACGTTATATTTATAGGAATATAAGCAAAGTCGAGAAAGGACTCTTCCTCGATAGGGGGAAATCTAATAATCACAGAAGGCTCATTCTTATCTAAATGGGTATACCGAGTATCACGTTCAAGTCCATAAAAGTAGTTTCACCAAAGAATAGACTTGAAATTTAACAGCTCGATAATTTTTATCCCCGATTGGTCTTTCTAAACCAGCCTTTTACGGAGTTGGCGAAAAACATTTTTACTATTTTAATTTATGATATTTTTTCAATTAAACAATGATTTGGGATCCCAAACAACTAAACCTCCCCCCATTTCGCAATTAATACAAATTCTTGTCTCATTATCAAGTTCTTTCAGAAATTCGTTTGGGATTTCTTTCCCACATCTTTACCAGTTTATGCGCGTTTTCTGCGTATGCTATAATTTCGTCCTCATTTTGGTAAAGTCTTTTATGGATCATCCGGTTAATCAAACCTTCCAGCTGAGTTAATTTGATCCTCTCACTCATTGTGGGTTGCTCTTCGACGATTTTTTCCCATGTACTTAACTGCTTGATCAACGAATCGTGTTCAATGGAGATAATCTTCTCCAACCTCCCTAAGTTCTTTTCCTTAGTAATTAGGTGGGCTTGAGTCAATAAATCTCTAGCTTCATGCAAGTTCAGTTCCATTAACTGCAGTTTGGATTGGATAAGATAAGTTTCTGCAAGTAACCAATAGGAGTTCTGATCCTTCGCCATCTTGAGTAGTTTATTGGTGAGGTTTTTCAATTCGTTTAAAGCTGCTTCATTACCCGTGGTTTCTAACTCAAATAATAGTAATTCGCACAAATTAATTGTTGCTTCTACAGTAAGCTCAAACCAAACAATTTTTTCCTCTACAATCTGCCGAAAGATTGATTGAGCAGTTCCCATATCGACCAATCTCCCTTGTGATTTCAGAACAATTGCCTCAGCCAGACGACACTTCTGATTAGTCTGAGCAAAACCACTTTGCTGTCGCTTGATAACTTTTAATTCATCTAAATAGCTCGTGACTGTACTGGGAGGAAGTATATGAACAAACAGACGGATTAAGCTGTATAGGATTTCAGCTATCATATCTACATTCTCGAGTTCTCTGGCAATGCTTAAAGACTTTTCAAAACTTTCAATAGCAGTTTTAAAATCACTTTTTTCGCCATAAAAACATCCGAGATTATTAAGAGCGATAGCGGTACCCAAACGACGCTCAATTCTCTCAAATATTATTAAGCTTTTCTGTTGATACTCAATAGTTTGATCTAGCTCACCCTTATAACTGTAAATTATACTGATATTGTTGAGAGTACTAGCCATGCCAAGCTGGTTACCAATTGTTTCATTTATGGTCAAACTCTTCTGGTAAATTTCATTTGCCTTATCTAACTCACCTTTACTAAGATAGGTATTTCCAATGACTCTGAAAGAGCGCGCTAGCCCGTATTGATCTCCAATTGCCTCGCAAATAGCAACGCTTTTTTGGACATACTCGTATGCTAAAGATAGATCTCCTATCCTGATATAATACTCTGCCATAAGGCGATATGAGTTGGCTTCTTCCTGTTGGTCTCCGATTGCTTCACTAATGGCTAGACATCTCTGACTACATTCTAATATTTGATCTCGTTCATTTGTTGTTACATAATAATCTCCTATTCTTGTCAGGGATTGAGCAATACCTGCTTTGTCATTTATTTCTTCTCTCAACGAAAGGCTTTTTCCTAAAAATTTTATTGACTCCTCCATCTTAGATTGAGTTAAAAGAATAGAACCTTTTTGATAAAAGAATAAGGCTTTTTTCTTTTTCGACAAAGGTTGATTCATCGTAAGAATTTTAACTAGTTTTTCTCCTCTCCTTATAATTTGTATTCCTGCGTTTATTTCTCCTAGTCCTTGAAAGGCCCAACTGATGTTGATAAGGGCATCGAATTCTCTTTCTTGGGCTCCAACCTCCTTACTTTCATCTAAAAGTTGTTCTGCAACGACTTTTCCATCTTTGAACTTCCCAATCCTCAAATAAAGAGTACTTTTCAGGTATCTCAAAGCTAGTAACTGGTTTTTTGTTAGTTGGTCTGATCGTTCAAGAATTTCTATCTCTTCTAGTGCTTCTTTGAATTTCGCTTGATCCATTAACTGCTCAATTTTCCCAAAATTTTGTTCAGACAATTAGTTTACCCTCAGTTACTTGACCTAACATCTTCATATCAGTTGTAATAAGAAAACTTGCTTGATACAAAAGAAGGATTCTTAATATATTTTTCTAGAAATATTCAGAAATTCTCTGGTTTATCTTCAATTTGAATTCCGATTCTTAATAATTCAGAATAGATCTAATCTGAGAGATAATTTTGCTTAGCATCACGAACTTTTTTTTATTTATCTCAAATAAACAATAAGATCAACAAAGACAGAAAAAGCATATGAGACAAAAGAGGAGCCTAATAAATCATATTGTGAGGAAATAAATAATTTTTCCATTTCTGTCTTGCGTCAGGAAAAGAAAAAGAATAATTAAAATCTGTTTTCGAGTGTTAATCCAGCCTTTTACGGAGTTCACGAATAAAACTATATACTGTGGTATATACCATTCCTATCTAAACCAGCCATGGACGACGTTCATTTATCCAAGATATGTTATTTTAGATTACTTCCTGGACTAGATGATTTCTATCAGCATTGATGAATAATTTTAATCCAATACGTGGTAATTTCCTCTCTTTTTTGGAGCGCATTTCGTATGTATTTTGTACCAAAAATAATTCTCCTTATTATTTTAGAATATTTTTAATTCTCCTTGTGAAATTACCATTGCCTGCAATTCAGGATGTTCATAAGAATTTTATGAGTCTCCAAGCAATTGGGAATTAATCAAAATGACTCTTAAGAAATATAAACAAATCTTTGAAGCATTAGATAACGAAAGACGAATAGAGTTGTTTGAATATATCCTGCAAAGAATTTTCATTTCAAAAAGTGAACTAGCCAAGAAGTATGATCTCAATCGTGCAAGCCTGAACCATCACTTAAAGATTATGTTGAACGCAGGCATAATATTCGAAAGAGGACTCATTCTTGATGGGCGAAAGCAAATATTCATTACTCCTGCAGTCGTTCTACATCCAGATCGACTTATTGAACCAATGGAAGAATACCAAAATTTCGCAGAACAGTTAGAGGAATGGACTAGACGGAATCTAACAGCTGATACGTGGCAAATATTAAAGGAGGAGTTAAATAGACACGAAATTTCCCCAAATATTGTTGATATAGTTGAGATTCGCTTATTTCCGTCACTAATGAAACGAGTGTCAACTACAACTGAATATTGCTACATCTGCAGAACAGAAGAAGCACGAAGCTCTTGTAATACCTGTAAAAACTTGATTTGTAAGACTCATGAGCACAAAATCAAGCGAGAAGGCGAAGAAACAATTACTCTATGTCCAAACTGCGTGGAAAAGTTTTTTGGATGAAATTTTCCTAAATTGGAAGAAATCATTAAAGAACCAGTTTTATAAAAAAAGAGGAAGTTAGCTAAAGAAGTTTCTTTAGCCAATAATTCTACTTACAGTTTCTTCAGAAATTGTCGCCTGAAAGAGTGATCGGAGAGAGAAATAAGTAGCTAAAATAATTCCTAGGCACACATTCACAACTGTAATTGCAATACTGACTGGTGATAACTCAAAAACAAAAATCACACCAAGTGTTGCTGCCCAATCATACAGTAAGTCTATCATAAATACACTACCAATAAAACCAAAAACTACACCACCAACTCCAGTGATTATAAGTTCTAGTAGGATATTTGTAAATATTTCCTTGTTTGAAACTCCTAATGCTCTAAAGTTGATGAAATCGTATTTTCGTTCAGAAATCGAAATGGAAATTACCGTTACTGCAATAGAAACTCCAACTAATAGACCAGCAATTAATGCAAGTAAAATTAGTACCATAGCTAAGCTATTAACTAAATCAATAGTTTCCTTGAGATCATTCTTGTTAATAACTTTGTACACTTGGGACTCTAATTCAATTTTTGACGAAAGCTGATCTGGATCTGAAGTCTTGATGTAAATGGCGTTTGAGCTATTATCCTCTAATTGAACTAGCATACGCGCTGTATCGATTGTACAGTAAATCCCTGATCCAGTGAGTTCATTTAGTATGTTTCCTATTGTTAAGGTGTATTCTTCATTTAAAACTTTGATTTTGATATTATCTCCCGATCTAACTTTAAAGTTCAGTGCTAAATCTTTAGTTATTATAAGTTCTCCTTCTGCAGGAAATATATCATTATCAAAACGCCGCATATCAGAATTGAGAGTCAGTCCTGTCAAACTGTAAATTCGTGACAAGTCTTGTGAAAACCGAATTGGAACAAGTAACGCTAACTCACTTTCATCGATCTTTCCTGCATTCTCTTGAAGTAAAGCCGAAATTTGGCTATCATTTTGATAATTACTAAAAATTACCTGAATATCCCAATTTTGATAATAATCCATTTGTTTATCAAAACCTGAATAATAATTAATGGTGATATTTGACCCAAAGAACGAAACAAACGTTGCTAGAAAGATACCCGCTAGAACAAAGTACGATTTCCTCTTTTCTTGGAAAATAGAGCGAATTGAGAATTTTGAGAGAGGAGAAAGGGGACGAAACTTAGTTGTAAAACGTTCAAGTAGGGTCAATTTACCTGGTTGGAATTTTGCTACAGGTTTCATTGCGTCTAATGGTCGCATCTGGAAAATTTTTCTAACGGCTAAGATGGAGCTTACTGATGTCAAGACACAGGTAAGAAGAAAATAGCTTATTGCAGGTAATAATGAAACCACACCTAAGGTTTTTACACTTGGCAGTTTTTTTATCCCAGATAATTCAAAAATCATATAATCGCTTAAGCTTATTCCGATTATCGCGCCACATACGGAACCAATAATCCCGCCAATCAAGCTGATGATCAAAGAATAGAAAATTGTGCTTACCATTAGTTCACGATTTGTAAACCCTAAAGATTTGAACAGACCTAGAATAGGAAGCTCTTCTTCAATTGTTCTTTTCAGGACAATAAATAGTAAGATCGCAGCTATCCCAGTAAAAGTTATAGCCATTATAACAGCCATACCTAGTAACTCTAAACCTATTACATCTATGTAGAAATTTCTTCCCTCAGTATTTAATATGTTTTTTTCGCCTAGTACTGTAAAGAGTTCTCCTAGAAACAAATTTTTCTCGGAAGGATCATCAAAATGAAATGCTACTTGATTAGCTTTGACTTCATTATTTGTAACACTCAATAAATCAGCATACCGCATCCAAATTACAGGCCCAGACCAAAAATCAAAAAATTCACTAGCGGCAGCTCCAGGTGCTACCATGTATTCAGGTGAATCCACATGAGCTATTGTACTCACAATGAAAGGTTCAGATTGTGGAACGTTAGGTGTGATTGTAAGGTGCCCACCAATTTGCCAATCATTAAGTTCAGCTGTGAATTTGTCAACTATTGACACGTTGGAAGAATTAGAATCATATAAAGTCTCAATTACACCTGTATGGTAATATAACTTATCTACATGTAACGGACGAGAACTATTTACTCCGTAAAGTCGTGTAGTAATCCCTGTTTCTCCTGTATCTTTACTAACTTTAACTTCAATAAAAGATCGGACTTCAAAATCAGGATCTATCCCTGAGTTCATCATCGCTTGGTGCACAAGTTGGGTTAGATCTGTTACATCTGTGGGAGTAACTGTTACTAGAAGATGATGATACCTAAGATTTCCCCAAGAAGCATTGGTAGCTTCAGCCCATGTGAGATAAACATTACTGTACATGATTGCGGCCATACCACCTATAATAATGACAATGAATATAGGAATAGATCGAATTTTCCTTCGTTTCAAATCCCTCCAAGCCTTCAGAAAAAATAACTTCATTTTCAAAACCTCTATAAGTTATATTTTTTCAATGGCTGGAGCAGTTGTGAGGGTGTCCCAAAACTCTTCTTCTTTAGCTCGATCATAGGCTGAAGTTCCGAAGATCTTGCCATCTCGTAAATAAATGACTTTATCCGCTAGATATGAAATTCCAACGTTGTGGGTAATCAGTATCATCGTAACATTGTGATCTTTGTTAATTTTTTTAAGTAATTTCAATATTTTCCCAGTTGCTTCACTATCTAGATTCCCTGTTGGTTCATCAGCTAATAATATCTTAGGTTTTTTAGCTAATGCTCTTGCAATAGCTACTCGTTGTTGTTCCCCACCACTTAGCTGTGATGGGAATTTATTGAATTTATCCCCTAAACCAACTTCTTCTAGTAAGTCTTTTGTTATTTTTCGTGCTTCATCCGAAGAATTGGTCAGCTTGGCTGCTAGTTCAACATTTTCAAATGCAGTTAAGGAACCTACAAGATTGTAAAATTGAAAAATAAATCCTACATTTTTCCGTCGATATTGAGTCAATTCCTTCTCAGAAAGTGAAGACACTTCCAAATCATGGAATTGAATTGTACCCTCTGTTGGACTATCAATAGCTCCAATTAGGTTAAGAAATGTCGTTTTTCCTGAACCAGAAGGTCCTAATACTGCGATAAACTGTCCTTCCTCAATGGAAATGGTGATCTCCTGAAGAGCAGGAACAGTTAATTCACCCATTTTATAACTTCTTGATAACTCTTTTATTTGTAGTGACATGATGATTTACCACCAGATAGCGACTTTTAATGAGGATTTTTATAGTAAATAGGAAAATAAGAGTTTTTTACCCTAATTTCTATCTCATTTCAATAGGTAAACATATGTTTCCAGATCATCGTAAATATTATACAAGGATTCGGTGTTTTTGAATTTTTGGACAAAGTTGAGGTAAATACTATTGTACCTTATTTTGAGAAACTAGCCAGAGGATAAACTCACTCCAAAAAAACGCTAACTCGGAGAGTATTAACCTTCCACTATGAGTAAAATCACAATTGAAGCGTCTATTCATTCTTTGTTTCGTATGGAGCAATTCGATATCTTCTACAATCTTTGTGTTAGAGAAGGGAAGAATTTTTGTTATAAGTGTAAACAAGAAGGATGTTAATTTAAAGAATAGATTAAATCACTAACTTCCGTACTCAAAGTTGAATAGATTTCAAGATATATACCCTAGTTTATACTTTTGTCATCTAAACCAGCCTTAGACAAAGTTAGTAAAAAATTAAAAAAAAAGAAAAAAGCATCTATGACACTTTTTCACTAACGAATCGTCATTTAAGATTGAGAATTTGAAAAAATCGATTCACTTTTCTCGAAAACGGGTAGATCTTCACCTATCAGATTTAAAAAGCATTCAAACGATTTTAACTGCAATAGCTTGCGATTAACTTTCTCCTGAGTCCCAGAAGTCCATCTCCTTATAGATAAGTCTTTTACTTGAGTCTTAATTGCAGTAACCTATATTTTTTTAAACTTCAATGAGCTACATTTTGTTGTACTTTAAGATCAATCCCGCTTGTTGTGTGTTTAAATAGAGTTACTTGTGCACTAGAACGGCAGGTGAAAATAATGAAAAGAAATGGGATTTTTTGCATCATAGTACTATTGTCTGTATTATTATCATTCTTTGTCACGGCTCTCATCCTATTGACTGAAACGGATGAATCTGAAACGGATGAATCTGAAACGGATGAATCTGGAGTTGTTCCCGAATTTAAAGATCATATTATACAAAGTGGATTAGATGGTCCTCTCTATGTATCAACAATAGATTTAGACCAGGATACCGATAATGATATTTTAGTAACAATCTTTCACGGGAACAAAGTTGTTTGGTATGAGAATAGAGGGAATAAAAGTTTTCAGGAACATGTTATCGATAAGGATTGTAGACAAGCAGTTTGTGTTCATGGAACCGATC
>JAEOTQ010000016.1 GCA_016839785.1 Candidatus Hodarchaeota archaeon
TATTCCAGTCGTCCTGATTCATATCCTGGCACTCGTATTAACGCTGTTCGATTAGCAATCCCCCAAGTAATGTAAACTGGAGCTTCAATTCCAGGGACTAAGCGTCGGTAGGAATTCACAATGGGATTGGTAATAGCCGTAATTTCTTTGGCATATTTTAATTGACCAGCGATAAAATGAAGGGCAAATTCAGATAATTCATTTTCGTTTTCCTTGAATAAATCTGCATTGTCTCCTTTTACCATTTGATGAATATGCATCCCATTTCCAGAATCATTGATAAACGGTTTCGGCATAAATGTGATGATCCAATCTTCAGTGTTATTTAACGCGACCATTTTGGATACCTGCTTAAACATCTGAACACCATCGGCCGCAGCAACAGCAGGTAATGCCTGAAATTCAATTTCATGTTGCGATTTTCCTACTTCACTATGGAAAGTTTTAAATGGTATATTGACCAGTTCTAATGTTTCAACGATCATTTTTCGGACAAAATATCCACGATCACGTGGTGGTAAAGCCATGTACGTCGCAGTATCCACTGGCTTGAGACCAGAATCTAAAACATAAAACTCCATTTCGGGTCGTGTATAATAATTCGCATTAAACTCTTCAAACAATGAACGATTAACTTCTGATAGAATCCCCCTTGGATCTGTAGCAATCCTTTCATGGGTATCGGTACTTCGTAAATCACAAAAGACACATGCAGTATTATCTTGCCAGGGGACAAGTGTAACCGTCGAAGGGTCAGGTACGATTATCATATCCGATCGTTTTGTTCTAAGAAATCCAATTGAAGATCCATCAACGCCAACTTGATCAATTTTGCTAAAAGCTCGTTTAGATAGTTCTACTCCTTTTAAATTTCCGTCTGCTCCTGTGAATTGCAACAAAAGGTATTTCGAACCAATTTTTTCCATCTTCTTGATAATAGCATCTCGTATTTCGACTGACATAAGTACACACCTGAAAATAAAGACTTCAGTACCTACAACCAAGAATTCTTTCCGGAGTAAATAGTTTTCGTGAGTAAGAAAAAGAGAGGTTAGAAGGTTTCATTTCACGAATGAATACCTATTTCTTTAAATTTTCGTAAAAAGGGACGAATGGATATATATATACACCAATTATTCCACCTAATCCGGAAAAACTGGCTAATATTAGAAGAAAAAGTATATGTGCAATTATTCCTAATCCAGAATAGCCGATAGCTGCTCCCATTAATGCCTCGACCGCCTCAATACCTGAAAAAAGAATGATATTCATATAAACTAACAAAGCACACAACATTCCAAAAAAACCAGTTAAAAACCCACGACTGGCTTTTTCACTTACAATTAACCCACCAAAAATTGCAGGGACAAAATAAAACTGCCATAGTGGTAAGAACATTAGTTCAAGCCATAATCCAATCGCAGTAATTCCAATACCAATATATAATCGATACGGTGACAATTCGACCATCTTTTCTTTCATTATATCCCTACTAACACTCATTTTTCATCCTCCTGGCTTAAATGTCAATGTACTTTCGATATAAAACGAATCAGAAGAGTTTTCTGTAGCAGCAGTTTTAAATTCAACAGCTGAGGTATAGAAATGAGCTACATGGTACCCAAAACGGTCTTCCGTTCTAACAATATAGAGAGTCTCAAGTTGGTCTTTGTAATGTTTTGAAAGTGGATTTCCATTCTGGCCAGAGGGAATAGATGTCCAGGCATGCGGAAGATTACTTTTTGCTGGATCTAAATCATATACCGCTCTTTCTGAGGCACCATGATGAACAGTTCGCCCACTAGCAGCCGCTAAAGTGTAACTATTACCATAAAACGGATATGGCCCTGCATTAAATGGACCTAACTCCGTCAAATGTAGTGGGAAAAGCATATGATAATTTCCGTACAACCAATCGTCCATTTCAACTGTATCAAGACCATAGGGAGTGACTAAAAAGTTTACAGCATCAACAAGGGATTGATAAGCAATATCGTCAATTGTTTCTATAGGAGTCGTAGAAATATCATCAAACCATTTAACAGATTGATTGTAAAGAGTCATATTTTCTAAAGTGTGATCTTGAGGAAAGGTCGTCCGTACTCTTTCATGAGCCTCTGCAAATTCATCTACAAACGTATTATATCTGAAAAATTCTAACCATTCAGTGTAGATTGTAGGTGCGACCAAATCTTTATGCATTTCGCCAAATTGATAGCTAGAACCACCCCACTCATGCATATAGTTCAAAGCTGCTTGTAAAGTTGCATTTCCTTTCGTGTCAATACTACTCCAGACTGATTGAAAAGCTTCAACGCTAGTATCCACAATATCAGATTGAAATCGTTGCATATCTTCCACAGAGATTTTTTCATTGGAGTTGATTTTATCTTGAATCAATCGTGTGATACTCCGACTCCGATACCCAGGGGCAAAGAAACTTCCCATAAAATAGGGATAATCTGGACCTGTTGTTTTTTGGTTTGTAGAAGTTAAAAATTGTTGTGCAGGATCTTCGGAAACAGCAATGTCTTCAAAGGGAATATAGCCAAGCCAATCATTTGCTGGATCCGAGCCATTTACAGGTTGTCTTCCCCAATTACCCTTTGGACGAATGGGATAGTTTGCCACAGGTCGAATTGCAATGTGATTATCTGTCGTTGCGACAACGAAATTCTGTCCAGGAATCCCCCAATCACGTTGAGCCTCTGCAAAGTCGGCCAAGGTCTGTGCATTTCGAAATCCATAAACTGCCTTGAAAAGGTAATCTGGTTTTCCGTACACTAAATCATCGTGACCTGTCCAACGCATTGCAATTGGTGCGTAGTTTGCAGCCTTAACATGTGAATCGATTTCAGGAGAGATGATTGGACCATGACCAGTAAACTTAATCGTAAGCTCATAATCTGCTGCTCCTTTTACTGGTATAGTTTCAGTAATAATCTTAAAATTCTCCCATGTGCTTCCATTCAAATACTTTGTGCCATCAGCTGAAGTATTGTAGTAATAATAATCTACAACATCAGCTCCGACATTTGTAAACCCCCAACTGGCAAATCTACTATGACCAGCAATTACCCCTGGTGCACCTACAAATGAAAAACCATAAACATTAGTTCCTGATTCCTTAGAAGCATGTTGGATTTCATACCAAACTCCAGGCATGACAAGTTGAAGATGCATATCATTTGCTAATATTGGGTACCCTGTCGAAGAAATACTCCCATTAATAACCCAATTATTACTTCCTAATATTGTATCAAATACACCAAGGTAATCTTTTACGGTATATCCATCATTGATAACTACACGCTCCGAAAGGTCATTTGAATCCATTATCGCTAGCATACTATTGAGTACACTAGTGGGCAAAGAAGGATCAACTTCCGTCATTTCAGAATTTATAGCTCCTGAAATGTTCCCAGGTGGAGTGGGTGGAGAGGGGTAAGATCCATAATTCGGTAAAACTGGAATGATACCTACTGTGTTATTAATCGGAAAAAGATCTAATAATTCTGACTCGGGAAAATGGGAACCTAATAATGCCAACGTGAACTCACGAAATCCATCATGAGCTAACCCCAATGACATATATTTCCCGTATCCAATTGTATAATGAGGTAACCAATGGCTAGGTTTAGCATTTAATAATCTAAACTCTAGAGGAAGTTCATGAGAAGATAAATGATCGATATAATAGTTAATTCCTTCAGAGTATCTTTCTAGAGATTTAACTAGAGAACTATCCGGATCATCGGCAAGCATGAGATTCCAGGTGGTATTTGCTGCTCTTTCCAGGCATAAATTTCTCATTTGGATATCCGCGGATAACGCTGATTCACCTATAATCTCTGATATACGACCAGTATAGAGACGACGTACCATTTCAAGTTGGAACAATCGATCACGCGCATGAACATAGCCAATAGCGAAAAACATGTCAGAATCCGTTTCAGCAAAGATGTGGGGAATTCCCCATTCATCATAATAGCAGATCACTTCCTCTTCTACATTTGGAATTGTTAGTGTTTTGCTTCCATGTTCTGCATAGGTAGAAACATCCCAAATTCCTCCATTCGGATTAATTATCCCTCCTAAAGGTGGAATTAGACCTATTGGAGTTGAAAAAACGATAATGATTAGTAAAACTGGTATAATTGATAAAATGAGTTTTGTAAGTGGACTACGTTCAGTCTCTGCAAAAATTTCCATTTTGTTGAACCTCTAGAGATGTGTTAATTGTGTTTGTCAATTCTGTTAAAATATCATTATAAGGCTTTTGATGACAAACCAAGTCCCTCGCATTCAACTCTGGAAAAGCTATTGAACTATAAGAAAATGTGAAAATATTTGGACCTGCTATGAAGAAAAAAGAAGAAAAGAAAGGGAGATTAAAACTTTAGCGACTTTCAGCTGTGTCTAAGACTATACCTAGGCCTAGAGCTACTCTGGGATCAAGTTTATTTTCTGAATCGGCTTGGAAATCGAGAATATAGTTGTCTCCAATTGTGAATTTACGATCGAAAAAGCCAATTTTCTTATCGGTTTGTTTATCAATGAAATCCCATTGTAGCCGAATGAACTGAATGAAAAAGTCAAAAGCGTTCAATATTGGTAACCAGCGGAGGTTTCTTATCAAAGAAATCGGTAATGAACGCGCTTGGACAGTTACTAGTTCCTCAGAAGTGCGTGGATCACGAATAGTCCATTTTTCACGTAATAAACTCCGGAGGAAATGTCGTTTAAGGACACCTACTACTTCACCAGACTTAGGGTCGATAATAGAGAACTTACCAAATGCATCGAACATCGCATCATCTTGGATTGTCAGCGCTTGTTTCCCTTCAGAAGTATCCTCGGATTCCCAGACATTGATATTTGTCTTTAAACCAAATCGTTTTCTTTTTGCCCAGAGAATGTTTTGATTCGTATCTGGATCCCGAATGTGATAGGCTTCTTGAAGAGATAATTGTCTTCTATGTCGCTGTGCGATTCCGTATTTCTTACGATTCCATATACTCATGATTTATTTCACCGATTGTGATTTCTCTATCTTTTTTCTAATATAAAAGAGTTTTTTAACAATAAACCTTTGAATAAGAATGATTTGCTCAATGTCTGATAATCGAACACTCGATGGTCTTGGTTTAGTATTCGCTGTCATCGAGTACAATAAGAGGCCTGAAGTTCTCTGGAGTGGTTCTACTTGGCATACAGAGATATCTTCATGGGACCTCTTGATAAAAATCCTTGCTGCAAAAAATAATTTGGAAGATATAGGATGGAATTTTCTTCCTCTGATATGGGAGAGTCGCCATTCGAACCATGAGGTTGAAATTTTTGCTCTAACCAAATTTTTTCTGATACAAGGCATAGGAACAGCTTATCTAGTTGTCTATCACCAAATGGCAGAAGTATTAACCCAGTTTTTACTTTTAGAGGAAGAGAATATCGCATACACCTTTGAGGGACTTTTATCTTCACATCTGAGCACACAACGATTGTCTAACGAACAACTCAAGCAGATACGAATTACTTGTCAGCATTATTACGAAATTTTGTCTTCTATTCAGACATAAAAATTATGAAGCCACCTTCATAACTAGTTTTTCCCCTGAAGGTGAGTTTGTAAATGGAGAAACA
>JAEOTQ010000017.1 GCA_016839785.1 Candidatus Hodarchaeota archaeon
CTATTTACAGATATTTATTTGATTCTCACAAAAATGCCGAATGGATTAAAAAATTATCGTTATCCAGTGCTGCAACTCGCTTTGAAAGGATTGCTGCTGCTTGATCTTGTATACCTAGACCAAGATACCTGGTTTGCTAAAGAATCAGAAGAGGAATTACAGATAAGGATTAAAAACCTCGATGAATTTGTAGGGCAACAGGAAGAAGAACTGGATTACGAAAATAATGTGAAAATTTTGATGGAAGCTAGTGTATGGCAGAAAGGAATTGTTTGCTTTGATCTGTTAATTACGAAATCCATTTATCTATCTACATTCTCACAGACTCATTTACCAGAAACAGTGAAAGTATCTACCTTAAATAAGAATAATTTTCAGCAGATAATGCTTTCTAGTTTAAATCAAGTGAGGTTTCTGGATGAACTCAGAGTTAAATCTCTTTCAGCCCTGCTAACAGCCTGAAGATGTACCTTCTTTATCGAGTAACCTTAAATCCCATAACCACATCACGAAGTTCACTTAATTTAGAATTGGTATCAAATGTATTTCTCACAGGTTCAATAAGCTCATTTAAGTAATAAGCAACTCCGTTTTTTAAGTCTGCAGCATGTAAATCTTTATTCAAATAGACTTGTTCCAATTCTTCATACGAGGTAAATTCTAGATCTCCACCAAATTTCTTGGGACGTTCAATCTTCATACTCTCAAAACTTTCAAAGATGAAATATTTCGTGTATTCAAGAATAGGATTTTCTTCTACTCCTTCTGGACAATAAGATTTATTGATTTTTTTCTTGATTTGGGATTTAGAATCAGTCATAAATATTGTGGCGTCAGGTTTGGATTTGGACATCTTCAGATCCATTACCCGATCCTCTAAACTATCATAAGACTCCTTAGGGGTATTAAGACCCAATATCATATGATGAGAAATGACAACTGGTTTTGAGTTATACAATTTTGGTCCAACTTCTCTCGCTAACATATTAACCTTGCGCTGATCCATTCCTAGTTGACAGACATCTAATGGATTTCCATCATCTAAATGGAAAATATCTGCACATTGCATACAAGGATATAATATCTGAGAGGCTTGTAAAGCTTCGGACTGACTACGACCCATGATTTGAGCAGTTCTTAAGATGCGTTTAAGAGTTGAATTTCGTGCAATTTGCATAACTTTCTTCCAATACTCATCATCTTGGACAAGATCTGATGCCCAAATAAAATCTACATTTTTAAGATCCATTCCAGTTAATCGCCAAACCTCTATCAGGTATTTCCCAGTTGTTTGAATATTATCCAAATTTCCTCCGAGTTTGTTGTTCGCCCAAGCATGCCAATCAGCCACCAACATTTTAAAGCGAGTTCCAGCCTTAATCATTTTATTAACGTTGATAGCACGTAGTACACCTTGTGCGATGTGAACTTGGCCACTTGGTTCAAATCCATCATAAGCTGTAAAGGTTTTCTTGTTGTTAAGTAATTTTTCTAACTCTTCCTCGGTTACAATCTCTTCTCCCACACTTTTCACAAGATTCATTCTTTCTTTAATTTCCATTGTGTCCGCCAATTACTGTTTCAAGTTTTTGAATTTATAGAAAACCTCTAGCGTAGTCTAAACAGAAAACGCTCTAATAGGTATTTTTTTTGAAGTGAAACTTAACGCTTTTCTTGAGTGTCTTTCCAGCGATTGTTACTGAATTTTTCTCCTCGATTTCTCAATTTTTTTGCTGGAAGACCAATCCAGACTTCATTAGGAGGAATACTTTGACCCTTTATAACACCCGATTTAGCACCAAGAATCGAATTATCACCAAATTCTACACCACAAGCTACTATACTATATGTGCCTACCATACAGTTTTTACCAATTTTTGTGGGACTTACAACGATCGATGTACCTTCGTTTGCATGCCCAGTAACGACTGAATTATAACCGATGAATGAGTTATCTCCTATCTCAACTAATCCAGCGGTTTCAATATAGGTTCGAGTGGTAATGTAAACGTTTTTTCCTACTTTTAACCCATACAATCGCATCAATTGAGGAAATAGGAAAATTCCCCACACAAATGGAAGAGCTGTATATACTTTCAACATGGATTTGAATATACCATCTGCAGCGATCCGTACAGCTATTAATCTTCCTAATGAGGAGTAACGGGGATAGATTCCAGGTTTAAGAATAAAAGGTAGAGTTAGTCGTACAACAATTTGCGAATGTACCACTCCAAAGAACAGTACAGTAAAGGAATAAGAAAGAAACAGATAAGACGGAGATAAAAGATAATGAATTAACCCTAGATCAGAATTACTTATGAGAAAATAGATTAACCACCCTTCTGGAAAAAATGCAATTATTAGAACGACGCATGTGAGAGTAAAGTAGAGGATAATGCGCAAATCATTCAGTACTGACATAATTATATTCTTTTGAATATTCATTATAATTATTGAGATATTTCACTGATCATTTCACTTTTAAGCGAAATCATTTCTACGGGATTAAACTCTTCCAAATCTCGTCAAGAAAGGAGAAAAGAGCTTTAGCTATCGTTTTATTTTCCCAGGTAAATAGAAATTATACTTTCTCCCAAGCATTCTCGTCTGTAGATATCGATCCATCCTTCGTGCTGCTTGAAATATAACCCAGATCTGCCGATCCCCCAAAAATCCATTATAATATGCATCAACTTCTTTGAAACTTAGAGGCACTATTTCTAATTCAGGGACTTCATCTGAAAAAAAGTCATTGACCAATTTGATCAATTGAGGTATCAATTCAGCCTTCTGTTCCTTGTAGAAATTAGCTATGATATCAATAGTGACTAATCGAAAGTCGTAATATCGACCAACCACCTCTTCTAGAAATAAAGCTTCTAGTAACCATCTCAAAAAAGAAGGAGCGCTTTTCAAAAACAGAACTGGCTCCATTGCATCAATAGAGTTAATTCTAAATAACGGAGTGCTTGTATCGAGATAAAGTAATTCAATAGCTTCAGAAATACGGGGATTAGCAGGATCATAACCAACCACAGCCCAGTTTGAAATTTGTCCATCAATTCCGACCTGGATGTTCCGAGATCGTTGATTATAAAGCCAAATTTTTGATAATCTACGCATGATGACCTTTATTAGGGTAAAAATTTCCTCTTGACTTATTTGATGATGGATAATCGCATTACCAATTGACTGGGGATCAATTTTCTTTTGAGCACAGTAGAGAACTATTGAATCATCCTCTGATTTTAACCAACATGAATCCTCTAAAGGTACGTTTATTCCATTTTTGGTTAGAATTTTATGATAAAGATCATAGGCTTTGATATGTCGAGTTACCTGTTCTTCTGTATCAAATATTGGTAATCTTTTATACGCAATTGGCTCACTAGAGTGGACAAATTCAAATACTAGACTGATCTCACCATATCCCAATATTTGTATTGGAACCTCTCCCCTTTCAGGATACAAAGTGTTAATAGAGTGCTCAAAATCACGTATTTGGTTAATATCGATCTTCATTCGGAATCCTCAACCATTTACAGTTAGTATTAGCTTAAAAGAATGGGTTTGTGATAAAAAGCTTTGGACGAGTACAAGCATTCCTCAGAAATAGATCCAATAGATTGGATAAAACACATATTAGAAAACTAATTCTTTATAATCCGTTAGAATTCTTCTATTTTTTGGGTTTTATCATGTCAACTCCAACAATAACGTACTTGGGACAATCCTGCTTTCTTTTAGATTTTGCATCTTCAAAAATTCTGATCGATCCTGGGAATAAGGCAAACGGAAGAATGAAAGGCGATATTGTTTACGCTACTCATAGACATGTGGATCATACTGCAGGAATCAACGAATTTTTGGAGTTTGATGAAGAATCTACAATTCTCATAGGAAATAAGCAAGTCACGAAGAACTACGTCAAATGGGGAGACAGAGTAAAGACCATCGAAGACGGGGAGACAATGTCATTCGACAATTTTGACTTAGAATTTATTAGTGCGAGACATGGCCTTTTTCAAGGAGAAAAAAACATAGGAATAATAATCAGTTTTCCATCTTTTAAATTTGGTCATCTTGGAGATGGCGTGTCTTTTGATGGATTTGCAGACAAAAAGGTAGATATGTTAGCAGTTCCGATCGCTGGAATCGTTACTGCCTCACCCAAACGTGCCATTAGGGAATTATCGAAATTTGAAGAACCTCCGCCTATTATTGTGCCAATACACTGGTTATTTAGATCTACCAAAGGATTCTGTAAAAAGTTGGAAAAAATATTCCCTCAAACTAAGTGCCTTATTCCAAAAAAAGGTGAAATATTATCTTATTGAGCAGATGATGAAAATATGCACATACAAATAGTATTAAACGTATGGGAGAGTAAAGCTTTCATTGCAAAAGCAATAATGAATCATCCTGAAATTAAGAAACATTTAACGACAGGAACCATTGCGATTGGTAGAGGTATAACTAACGCATTCATTCTTCGTGAATTTCTGACTGCTACTGGAAATTCTGGCTTTGATATCGATATTGAAAACTATGTCGCAGGGGTCATCGATGGATCACTATGGTTGTCAGATCCAAATACTCGTACTCCAGAGGTTGTATTTCGTCAGGGTAAACCAGTGTTTGAGCCTATTGCTGACTCGGTTGAATCCTGTGATCTAATTATCAAAGGTGGAAACACGTTAGGGACGGATTGGGTTGCAGGAGTCCTTGTTGCACACCCACAAGGAGGAACTATAGGTTCTGTCTATTCAATAGCGCTTTCTAGAGGAATAAAAATCCTCGTACCGATCTCAATTCAAAAATCTATTCCTTTTGCTGTTACAGAGATTACACCTGAACTTGGTGGACAGAACAAAATAGATTTCGCAAGGGGATTGCCTGTAGGCTTGTTTCCGATTCTAGGCGGAGAAATCTTTTCAGAAATTGAGGCTATAGATGCAATTGCCACAGTCAATGTTTATCCCATTGGTGCAGGAGGAGTGTATAATGGCGCGGGAGCCTCTGTGTTCGAAATTTCAGGCCCTAGCTCTGAAGTAGAGAAAATAAAAAATTTATTTGAGGAGATAAAAGATACTAATCCGTTAAACGTTAATTTAAAACCACATAAATAAATGCGGGAATTCTAATGAGGAAGAAAGACATAGTTCAACGATATGAAAAGAACCCCATTCTTACCAAACAAGATATTCCATATCAAGTTGAAACTGTACATAATGCTGGGGTTACAAAATTTGAAAATAAGTATATTATGATCTTTCGGTCTCATTTAAGAACAGGAAGATCAATTATCGGGTTAGCTGAAAGTATTAATGGTTATGATTTTGTAGTAAGGAATACCCCATTTATGATACCATCAGAAGAACCGTATTTCAAAGATTATGAGCAATATGGGGTTGAAGATCCAAGAATTACAAAAATCGATGACTCCTACTACATCACATATTCCGCATATTCTAAATTTGGAGTAAGGATCGGCCTAGCCAAGACAGTCGATTTTCAAGAGGTATCTCGAATCGCTTTTATTACTCAAGCAGATTATCGTAATACCGTTATATTTCCAGAAAAAATCAATAATGAATACGTAAAACTAGATAGACCCCATTCTGATATTAGTCCTTGGAGCATATGGATAAGTTACTCTCCAGACCTTATCCACTGGGGAAAATCGAAAGTCATAATGAAACCCGTCAAATATCACTGGGATGAAATGAAAATCGGAGCAGGAGCTCCTCCAATCAAAACTGAGAGGGGATGGCTTAATATTTATCATGGAGTATTTCCGACAATGGATGGGTCTGTTTATCGGTTGGGGGTTGCATTACATGACTTGGAGGATCCATCAAATCTACTTGGTGTTGGTGATGAATGGATATTGCAGCCAGAAGATCCATGGGAAATAACAGGGTATGTACATAATGTTGTTTTCACATGCGGAGCTGTACCTGAACCTAATGGAGATGTAAAAATTTATTGGGGGGGTGCTGATACAGTTATGTGTGTAGGTACTGCAAATATTGACACGTTAGTAGATTTATGCTTATCAAACTCACGAGATCCATATTAGATGAAGATTAGGCGAAATCAGATAGATTTAGTTCGTTGAATGTCTCAATTATTTGATCGGAATCCTGAAGTCTACTTCTTCCAAATGATGTTGTAATTGCGATAACATACATCCCTGCATTCTTCGCAGCAGTAATACCAGCAGGTGTATCCTCAATTGCTATACATTTTGAAGGGGGAACATCTAATTTGTCAGCTGCTCTCAGAAAAATATCAGGAAAAGGCTTACTTCTAACACCTCTTTCTGCTCCTGATAAAAAATCAAAAGAATTTTCCAAGGATACTTGTTTTAAGTTAAATCGTATTTTTCTAATGGAACCAGACGATGCAACGGCAATTTTCCATTTTAAGTTTCGAGCCTGATCAATAATAGTGTCAATTCCAGGAATTTTTGCCAATTTGTCAGCTGCAATCTCAAGATAGACTTGATCTTTTAACTTGATCAAAAATTCAATCTTCTTTTCTGTCCCAACGAGATTGAACTTGTTAAAATAGTGTTTTACAGACTCTCGTGAAGTACCGCCCATGATAGCATCATAATCTGTCCCGATGTCGACATTATATTCTTGATCAAAAACAACATTCCAAGCTCCGCAACTTAACGGCTCTGAATCGACGATTACCCCATCACAATCAAGTATAAGAGCAGAGATAGGTTTATTGAAGCCTTGGACTATATTACTATCCATATTAATGGACCAATATTCAGAGGTTCATTAATGCTGCGGTTAACCGTTCTAGTAACTCTTCAATTTCATTTTCACTAATTATCAGAGGAGGTAAAAATTTACTCGTCGCCTTATTATTCCCACAATAATCACAAAAAACCCCATTTCTAACTGAACTTAATACAAAGTGTAGTGATGTAAACTCATCAATGAATTCTACCCCCCACATTAATCCCCTCCCTCTTACATCAATTATTTTATCAGAAAACTCATTTTTTAGCTTGAGTAACCCCTTTCCAAACAAACTTCCTACTTTAGTTATATGGGCCAAGAATGAAGAATCTGATATAATTCCCAACATTCTTCGAGTTACATAACAGCCCAATTCCGACCCTCCAGTGGTAGAAATATGGAGAAATGGATCTCCTTCAAATACTGATTCTAATTCGGGTTTATAACTAGTGGTTGAGAGAGGATAGACCCCTGAACTCATTCCTTTAGCTAAGACTATTATATCAGGAACTACTTTTTCTTTAGGATAGAGACCTCCGTATATCCCCCACAATTCCCCCGTTCGTCCAAGTCCTGTTTGTACTTCATCCGCAATCATTACCACGTTGTTTTCATCACACAATTCTCGGACTTCTGCAAAGTAACCTTCGGGAGGAATTAGTATCCCTCCTGTTGCAGGAATTGTTTCAAACAACACACATGCCGTGTCTTCATTAATAGATTTTTTTAAGGCATCAGGATCTGCAAATGGTATTTGAACAAAGTCAGGTGAGTCCCAGAAGAATGGATCCTTGAAACTTGGAGCAGAAGCTCCAAGAGCAAATCCAGTGACGCCATGATACGCCCGTTTAGCAGATATTATCTTCTTTCGTTTTGTATAAGCTCTGGATAATTTAATTGCGAGATCTATTGCTTCACCGCCTCCTACGGAAAACATAGTTTTCGAAATAGTTCCAGGTAAAAGGTCTGCTAATTGCTTTGCCAATAACGCCCTCTGTTCGCTTAATAAATGATGATCCCCAATATCAAGGCCTAAATCTAATCCCTTCTTCAATGTTCTATCGATTTCAGGATGATGATGACCCAAATTGAAAACTCCCCCACTTGTATGACAATCTATTAATTCTAATGGTCTATTCCCTCCCTGTCCTTCGAGCATATGAATCTTAATGCCTTCACGTTTAGCTTGGATCACACCCAAGCCAATTTGTTTAAAAAACGAAGCTTTTGGTTCAGAGACATACTTAGCATACAGGTCTACTAAAGAATCTTGATCTTTCGTTCCAAACACCTTGTCAAATTGCATAGAACTTTGATATAACGCTTCAGAATAAAAATATATTGGGGTTACCAGGATTATAATGAGTATGCCTGCAGAAGTGTAGGAGAATATAATAACCCAAATAATACTGCTCCTCCTCCACTTGTGATGATTATAGTTTTAAACAATAATAAAGCACCCTCTTGATCTTGCCTTTTCAATAAATTGTAAACAGCAATGATTTCAAGTAAACCCAAGATAAAAGGAGTCCAATGGGGAATTAACAGATCAATATTCATGAGATGTAAGTTTAAAACGATCAATAGGAATACTCGAGCAAGTACTACTCCTGCTGTTAAATGGATAGCCTTTCTTTTCCCAAGGAAGACAGCTGTCGTAATATCTCCTACCCTTTGATCAGTTTCATGATCAATTAACATAGTGGGAAGATGAATTCCTGATACTAAGATGATGTTTAATACAATCCCTAATCCTATTAAATTTAGATCAACAATAACAGATGATCCCAATAGCCCAATATAGAATGGAATAAAAAGTCCTATAATTAAAAAAGTGACAAGTATATCCAAAAATGGTTTTGCTTTAAACCTAAAAGGAGGGACTGAATATAAAATAGAACCTGTCATTCCTATCAAAAAAGCTAAAAAACCTAAAAATAGTTTTAGTTGAGAAACTGAATTTGGAATCAAGAATATATTTAAAGGAATTAACAAGGTCCAAATCAGTATAATCCAGATTACAATGTGAATTTTGTGTAGCGAGCTGGAGGTTGCGAGTGGGTTTCGAAGTGATAAACTCCGTGGATTTAGTGAATCGCTTTGTTGATCAAAATATCCGTTCAAGCTAAAATGGCCTAAACTGAACAAGAAAATAGATACAGAACTGGTTAATAATGATTCTAGTGGCAGTTGATAGAGGAGAGCTACCATTAGTGCCACTTGGGAGAAAATAAACCCCCATTCAGGACGAGATAGTACAATTAACTGCCAAATGATTTTTCTTGACACTAGTTTCTTGTTGAAAACGTTTTTCATCAGGAGATCCTATGTTTTATAGTTTATAAATCTAATATTAAGCTAGAGGACACTTTTATATATTATCAAATATTTTTAATTCCAATCTGGTGATTGAGGTGTGTACCACGAAAATTAGAAAAAATTTTACTTATCTACTAATAATTCTTACTTTAGCATGTTTTTTGGATCTGAATTTCAATAGTGTAGCTAATCTTTCTTTTACCGATGAGAATACTTACTTCCCATTAGATGAATGGCGAATATCTACGCTAGAAGAGCAAGATATGAGTGTCTCTAGAATAGCTAAAATGTCTCAGGCTATCGTAACCCAAAATATGGGAATTGACAGTATACACATAATTAGAAATGGTCATTTGGTGTATGAGAGGTATTTCGAGTATTATAATCATTCGAATCTTCACCAAATGTGGTCTACAACAAAGAGTATTACTAGTATTTTAATTGGAATCGCGAATGCCAGTGGTTATATTCCAAATCTAGATGAACCAGTTCTGGATATCTTTACTGAAAGAACCTTTTTGAATGTTGATGCAAGAAAACAAGCATTAACTATCCGTCATCTCCTTAAAATGCAGAGTGGTCTTCAATGGAATGAGCAAAATGTTCCATTCCTAACAGGATCCATAAATACAGATGATTTTCATCTTACTACAAATATTTCAGATTGTAATTTTGATAATTGGTTTTTTAATCCAAATTTAAATCCTCGACAGATGATGCTTAGTCAGGATTGGGTACAATTCACACTCGACAAACCCATGGTTACTGATCCAGGAACGGAATACTATTATCATTCAGGAGCCTCACATCTTCTTTCGGCAATAATTCAAAAGAAAACAGGGATGAATACAGAGACTTTCGCTAAACAGCATTTATTCAATCCATTGAATATTACAAACTATATATGGTTCAATGATTCAATGAATATCAGTATGGGAGGATTTGGATTATGGCTCCAACCACTCGATATGGCAAGGATTGGCTATCTGTTTCTAAATAATGGAAACTGGAATGGAACTCAAATTGTGCCGTCAAAGTGGGTTATAGAATCTACACTTGATTATAGTCCTGGTACAGGTTATGGTTTTCAATGGTGGATTAGCACACAGGGAAATTTCTATTATTCCTCAGGATTCGGGGGCCAGCATATATTTGTTAAATCTACTGAAAATTTAGTTGTGGCTGTCACAGCCACTGAGTATGATGGTGATAATTTCCCCTACCTCATGTTTACCTCATATATTCTAACTGCTCTTCAGAAAGACCCTTCTACTAGTTTGACACCTACAACGACTACAGCAACTACAACGACGACTACCAAAGCAACCCATTTTTCAGGATTCGCACTCTTGGTAAGTTTAGTAATAATCATAGGTAGTACGAAAAAGAAATAGTTAAATTCTCTAATTAGACGTAAAGGAAAGAGAAAGTCAGTTGAAATCACATTATCATTTTCCATAATCCAAACCTATAAAAATAAAAATGTAAGAGAATTACAAAATCATTTTTATGGTGTAACAAACAATGAGATTCGGCCCAACTTCCTTTTCCGATGATACTGAACTTACAGAACCTATAACCTCCTATGGTCCACTGGTTGCCCGTGGTAATCTTTATGCTACGCAAATCACTACAAATGGTCCGTGTTCGATAGGAGAGAACTTAGAGATTGATATTTCGTTAAAAGTTAATGGCCCACTGGTGGTAAAAGGCTCCTTAACCTGTCATAAAGAGGCATCAGCTAAAGTTAACGGCCCTGTCAAAATTTCTAGTGGGATTATCGGAGGCAGTATTAAAATAAATGGTCCTTTGATAGCGAATTATGTAGAAGCAAGAAATTTTAAGGTGAATGGACCGATAACCATTAATAAAGACCTTATAGCAGAAGAAAATATCGTGATTGGCGTAGGAAGGTCGAGCAAAGGACGTGAAAGTCAATCTGTATCTGTAGGGGGAATCATTGAAGCTCCAATTATTCGCCTTACTAATTACTCTTCTATGTTTTCTCCTGCGAAAATCATTAAAAAAGTAATAGGGTTAAAGGATAAATTTGAAAGAGTGTTAATTCTCCAAGATCTGAAATTTAAAGCTGATAGGCTTGAGTTAGAGGGAATTGAATTGGAAAATTGCGATTTAACACAGGTGCAGGATATAATTCACGTTACATCAGAGAAAGGGAAATAATTCTATCATTGTAAATTCGATAAAGAGTTTTCTCAATACTTCCTACGGTTTTCAATCTCAATTCTGATTATCGTAATGGACGAGACAAGATATAACTCTCACAAGAACAGAATTAGTAGGAAAATTTAAATAATTATAAGGCATCACATTACGGGAGGTTGAAAAAATATGCTAAAAAAGACCTTTATAAAATATATATTCTTAGGTATAATATTTGGAGGAATCCTATTTAGTGGAACCATGAATACTCGTGGAAACACTTCGACTGGAGATATAAAAGCCGGATTTATTTATGTCGGACCAATAGGTGACTATGGATGGACTAACGCTCATCATCTAGGTCAAGAAATGGTTGCCGCCGAGTATGATTGGTTAACAACAGTCTACATAGAAACTGTGGCAGAAGATACCGCAAGTGTCGTTCAAGCTGTTGATACACTAGTATCCGTAGAACAATGTGATGTTATATTTACCACATCCTTTGGATTTATGGAT
Source organism: Candidatus Hodarchaeota archaeon (assembly GCA_016839785.1). Lineage (GTDB taxonomy): Archaea > Asgardarchaeota > Heimdallarchaeia > Hodarchaeales > Hodarchaeaceae > Hodarchaeum. The sequence continues at coordinate 11,763 of JAEOTQ010000017.1, forward strand.
GGCACCCTAGAAGCAGCAACTAAATATCCAGATAAGCTCTTTTTCCACTGTTCAGGTTTTAAAAGAGCACCAAATGTTGGAAATTATTTCGCTGATTTTTACCAGGTTTACTATCTTAATGGTTTGATGGCAGGAGCTCTTACTGAAACAGATAAACTCGGTTATGTTGGAGCTTTCCCAATTCCAGAAGTTATTCGTCACATTAACGCCTGGGCACTTGGAGCCAAAGAAGCAAATCCGTCTGCAACTGTAGATGTTCGATGGATAAACAGCTGGTATAGTCCTACCGCCGCAACAAGCGCAGCAAATGCTTTAATTGCCGATGGAGTTGATATGCTTGCATTTACAGAAGACTCCCCAACTGTTGTCCAAGTAGCGGAAGATAACGACGATGTTTATGCTTTCTCACACTATTCCCCCATGCAATCATACGGGGAAACAAGTACAATTTCTGGCCAATTAGTCCATTGGGAAATTATGTATGATGAAATTCTCACGAAAATCCATGACGACACCTACACTAATACAAATCTCGAAAATGTTGACCTTCTCTGGTTCTTGGGTGAAGGTGCAGTCGAGGTAGGTGGAGAGTTTGATGAACCGATTAACACAGTTTTCGAGGCAGATTTGAAAGCAATAAACCTAACTGACCCGGTCCATGGTAGTATTTCAGTATATGACTTAATCTTCGAACGCTTAGATGAAATGAATGATACATGGGCAAACGTTGATTTTGATCCGTTTACAGGACCTATCTCGGCTCAAAATGGTACGGTCATGATTGCTAGTGGAGTGCGTGCAAGTATCCCAGAGTTATTTTCCACAATGACATGGTTCGTCGATAATGTTATTGGAACAATTCCTGCGGGTGATGATGGTGATTCTACTCCCATTGACCTAGTGATGGTCTTATTTGGAGTATTAGCCCTAGGAGCTTTTCAATTCACTCGTAGAAAGAAGTAGAATTAAAGAAAAAGGTACTTCATCTTTTTTCTTTTATTTCCAAACCTTTTTTTTTTTTTATGAATTTTAACTCACGATAAGAATGATTTTTAACTCTAAGAACGAACGAGTCCCAATCTATTGATTAAAACATACAACGAGGTACAATTCATGGATATTGTCCTAGAGATGCAAGGTGTCTGCAAAACGTTTTACGGAGACGGTGTTATAGTAAAAGCTAATGATCAAGTTAACTTTAACTTGAAAAAAGGGGAAATTCACGCTCTATTAGGCGAAAATGGAGCAGGAAAATCAACTCTTGTGGGGACGTTATTTAGGAAACCCGATAGCGGAATAATAAGACTGAATGGAAAAGAAGTTGAGTTAAATGATCCAATTACCGCGCTCAACTACGGTTTAGGAATTGCAAGACAAGATTTAACGAAAAGTTTGATAGAGAGACATACCATAGCAGAAAATATACTAAGCATCTCGAAAGGATTCTTTCTCTCATTAACTGAAATAGAAAATGAAATCATTAAAGTATTGAATATGTATGACCTCGGTGAACTTGATCCAAAGGTTCGAATTTGGAAACTTTCGGGAGGTGAGAAGCAGCGTGTGGAGATTCTAAAAGCCTTAATTTCAGATCCTGATATTTTAATTCTTGATGAACCTACATCCATGCTGACACCCACAGAAATCGACAATTTATTCAAACTTTTGAATAAGTTAAAAGCTAGGGGAAAATCTATAATCCTAATCTCGCATCATCTTGAAGAAGCGGTGAACTATAGTGATAGAATTACTATTTTGCGTCAAGGTAAAGTCGTTGATACAATTGATACCCATAAAGCTAAGGAGAATTGGAAATCGGAAGAAGAAGGAATACGGGCCATAGCCAATCTTATGGTAGGAAGAGAGAGTTTATACGACTTGTATCGCGAACCTCTCAAACCTGTTAACGTTGCTATTGAAATCAAGGGAATAAATGCTAAAAATGAAATGGGGGACGAAGTAGTCAGAGGGGTAGGTCTCAAATTAATGGATAATCAAATTGTGGGTCTTGCTGGTATTTCTGGAAATGGTCAAGCGGAACTTGTTGAAGCAATGCTTAATTTACGCAAAGCAGACTCGGGAGAAGTTTGGATTAGGGGTATGAATATAACAAATAAATCTATTAGGGCAATAAAAAACTTGGGGGTTGCGTATGTCCCTGAAGTTAGAAGAAAGGCCTTAATACTTGATCTATCTGTGCGAGAAAATCTCCTGTTAAATTCATACCAATATTCTCCGACTCCTATGATAGAAAATGATAATAATGCTTTAATCACCGAAGAATTGATTGATAGATTTAATATCAAGACACCTAGTCCATTAGTACCTGTCAGAACGCTTTCAGGTGGAAATAGGCAAAAAGTAGTGGTCGCTAGGGAATTTTCGGTTATTCCTCCTGATGGTGCTGGACTAATATTAATAGTAGAAAATCCAACCTTTGGTTTAGATGTAGGAACAACTCAATTTGTCCGTGAGGAGTTACTTAAAATGCGAGCAGCTGGAGCCGCTATCCTTCTTGTTTCTAGTGATCTAACTGAGATATTAACCCTCAGTGATGTAATTAGTGTCATGTATAAGGGTAGGATAATGGGTACTGTTGATTCTGAGGATGCCACGCGTGAAAACATTGGATTGTTAATGGGAGGCGTCGAATTAGAGGAGGTTTTCTCATGAGAATTTTTCATTACGAAGTCTTCATGCAGAAACGAGTATCAACAATAACTGGGTTAAAGGCCATTAGAGTAAGGATTTTTGCACTCTTCTGTGGATTAACTGTAATAGGGATATTTTTTGGTTTTCTCGGCATCGATCCAATTGCATTATACGTTGATATATTTTGGGTAAATATCTTATTATTTCCCAATACTCTGGGCCGCTTTATTACGCTATTATTAATTTCAATTGGTTTAGCCATTCCTTTCAAGGCAAGAATTGACAATATTGGGGCAGAAGGCCAATATGTTATTGGTACTCTTGCAGCATTTGGAACTTCACTCTATTTTTCATTTTTAGATCCAGTTTTACTTATTCCCTTAATGTTCATAAACGGTTTTATAATTGGTGCGATCTGGGCCCTTCCAGTTGTCTTCTTTCGTGCTAAAGGAGGTTTTCAGGGTGCCGATGTAGTGGCCAGCTTCTTGATGGTATTTCCTGCCGTATTTTTAATGGAATACTTAGTAAGTGGACCATGGCGTGATCGAGAGACTGGTTTTGCTTATTCATCGTTAATTCCGGAAATAAACAGGATTCCCGTCCTTGGAGACCTCAAGATTTACATTCCTCTGTTAGATTTCCATTTGGATTTCTCTTCCATTTCCTTTCCAATGGTGAACATCAAAGAACTTTTCGAAGGATTATCCCTGGGGACGATTCAAATCAACATTGATACTATCCGCTGGGATTTTTCTCCTGTTCACATCACAATCTTTCTAGCTATATTTTTGACCTTAATTGCCTATTATTTTATTTTTAGGTATGTAAATGGTATACCTAAAACAAAAATAGGATACGAGATAAATGTTATTGGAAAAAATCCACTAGCAGGACGGACCGCAGGAATGAGCTTTTTTAAAGTCATTCTTTTCTGTATGATCATTTCTGGAGGGCTTGCTGGGTTAGCGGGGGTAGGAGAGATTGCAGGAAATCAATTTCGATTGGGGACAACTTCTCCTGGTTATGGATTTACTGCGATTGCAGTTACTTACCTTGGAGGACTAAATCCGATAGGAATTTTAGTAAGTGCATTATTTTTTTCTGTCTTAAGCGTTGGCGGAAATGCAATTAAATTAACAAAGGGACTTCCTGGAACTGCGTTAGATGTTTTCAGTGGAGTAATATTATTTTTTGTACTTCTTGCAGAATTCTTTTTTCGGTACACAATTAAATGGAGACGGGTATAATGGCTGAAATAATCAATCCTGTTTTAGGACAATCAATAGTTGCAGCAGCAACTTTTTTTCTAATACCAACTTTGGGAGAAATATACACAGAGCGTTCTGGAATACTAAATCTAGGGATTGAAGGAATGATTATTGCTAGTGCAGCAGGCTCTTATGCGATAACATTTCTCACTCAAAATCTCTGGGTAGGTATTATTTTTGGGATTTTTCTTGGAGGGATATTAGCTACAATCCATGCCGTAATAACTATTACGTTTAATAGGAATCAAATTGTTTCAGGTATCGGCTTAACCATTTTTGGAACAGGTCTGAGTGGATTCTTGGGTAGAGATGTCATTGGTAAAGCAGTTAATGGCTTAGATAAGATAGAATTACCAATTCTATACGATCTTCCAGTAATCGGCCCAATATTCTTTAATCACACCATTCTAGTCTATTTATCATATATCCTTGTTCCAGTTCTTTGGTTTATTCTATATAAGACACGAGTGGGAATTTTGATTAGAACCGTTGGTGAAAATCCTTCGGCAGCTTTCAATCAAGGAGTAAATGTGCGTTTAATTCGGTATCTTTGTACTATTTTTGGTGGAATGTGTGCTGGTTTAGGAGGTGCTTATCTATCATTAAGCTGGTTGAACTTCTGGTCAGAAGGCATGACTAATGGTAAGGGCTGGATCGTCATTGCATTAGTTGTAGTTAGCCTGTGGAATCCCTTGGGTGCTCTCTTTGGATCTTATTTATTTGGTTCATTTGATGTGCTTCAATTTTCTTTTCAACAAATTGGGATTGATACATCAATTCTAAAAATGATGCCTTACTTATCGACCATGACTTTCTTGGCACTTTGGGCAATAATCTTATCCCAACAAAAGGTGAAGAGCATTGTGGGTGCACCCACTGCATTAGCGACTCCATTCGAGGATTAGTACCATATAATTGAGATAATAATGAGAATATGCTATTATGACACAAATAGGATCGAATCCTTGCAAAAATATCAAAGGTTTAATCATACTAGGCAGACCTGTTGATGGCATAATCATTGGAAGTACCGTCGTTCTTGGTATTATTGTTGGTTTACGGTCAATGCCTTCTCTTCCACAGATATTACTCGGATTACTATGTAGCATCTTATTACTAGCAGGAATGGATACTTTTAATGAATACCTCGATATTGAGATGGATAAAATCTCCAAACCCTGGAGACCTTTACCTCAAGGAACAGTCAGTCGTGAATTAACTCTAGTAGTATCCATAACTGAAACTATAATAGCAATCGTCGTAGGAACAATGCTTTTCAATTTTCAAGCCATCTTTGTTGGCATTATTGCGGTTTTAATGGCGGTTATCTATTCAAAGTGGTTAAAACCGATATTTCTTGCAAAAAATATAATGGTGGCGGTGAGTTTATCACTAGCATTTCTTGGTGGTACTCTCTCGGTCAATTCAGCTCCAAAAATTGACCATACTTTCCTGTTATTACAACTACTAACCTTTGTTGCAGCATTCATATTTGAGATCCATAAGGATCTAGGAGATTTAACAGGCGATTCAACTCATGCCGTTCAAACATTACCTATCAAAATTGGTCAAAGAAAAACGGTGAATTTCATAATTCTTGGGTATATGCTGGCTTGATGTATTGCTGTAGTATTCATATGGATTCTGGAAGTAGATCTTTTTTATTTCATGATATTATTTTTTGCTGATATTTTATTATGGCTAGTATTCTATTTACTGATTAAAGATCCCTTAGGTAATGTAGAACTCACAAGAAAGATTACAACATTAGTGATGGGACTTATCCTTCTCGGTTTGGCCAGAGTGACATTACTAACATTCAGTTAATTGAATTTACTTCTTATCAGTAATTCCTGCAAGATACTTAGCAATGGCTTTTCTTGAATCGATATCATATTGCTTAAGAATTGCAATATCTTCCATAACAGGAGAACCTCCTCCATGCACTCCCGCTACAGATATTACACCACCGATTGATGAACAGAGCACATCAGAAAGGGTTCTATAAAGCTTATACACATCTTCAGCTGGAATATCGGCCTTTCTCTTGATATATTTCTGAAGGAGAGGACCTACCTTCTCCTCGTCGAAGAAATCTTTTTCAAGAGGTAAAGTCGCGGGTAATCCGCCTGATAAATCAGCAAGAGTTTCTAACTCATGATAATAATTCTTACCTGCATGTTTTCTTCCCACGTTACAAAACATTGGATCTGGAATCATGGTTCCACATTCATCTCGAGTAGCTTTATAAGCGGCAGCAATACCACTTGCGTACACTAATTCAGCCACACTAATGAGATCTGCCAACTTTGATTGGACATGCTTCTTATCTTCTATTCCATTATATTCGCTTACTAATGCCGAATAACCCAATAAGATATCAGTCGAAGAAGGTTTACACCCTGTGTAACTGTGTCGGTGATATAATGCAAACAGTAAAGCAAGCCACCCTCCGAATTGATGTTCTCCTTCATACCCACCTAAAAATACACGGTCATTGGGAATAAAGACATCATCGAATATCACAGTATTTTCCACATCACCAAATGTCCCAGCTGGACAAGGAACATGTTCTCGTTGTTTCATATTTGATGCTCTAGTAACAAGATACACACCTTCCCAATCTCCAGGAATTGCAAATGCAACCGCATATTCATCTTCTTCAGGAGTTAGAAATCGCGTGGGAGTAACAATGATCTCCTCTGCAACAGCGGCCGCCGTAATGTGATGCTTAGCTCCTCGAACAACAATTCCGTCCTCTCGGTGTTCGATTACACGTAAATATAAATCAGGATCTGCTTGCTGATGTGGCCGTAGCGAACGATCCCCTTTGGGATCTGTTTGAGCACAACAACCAACTGTATCATTCTTCTGCCAATCTTTCAAATAATTTAGAAATCTCTGGTGATATGGTCGATCAGTCATTGATTCAGCTCTTGCTGTAATAATTGACAACGCGTTCATTGCATCTACACCCATACAGCGGAAGATACAACCTCCAGTATAATGGCAAATTTGTCTCGTCATATCTTGTTTCTTTAACAAATCATCCACAGATTGGTGGATGTGTGTAAATCGATTAATCTGTTCTCCAGTTATATGTGATTTGGCAGTAATTAGATCCTTTAGTTCTGGATCCTCCACACTTTCAAAAGTTCGACTAATTGTTAAAATTGAACCTCCAAGTCTTGGATCGTCTCTCCCGACTTGTTCTCCATTAATATAGATATTTGGTTTCATTTTGTATAAATGCTCTTTATATTGTTCGGAAGTCTTCATTTACATCACACAGGATACTCCATTTATTATCTCTATATTGTAGAATTTTGTTTTTTAAGTCTTGAGACTGATCACATCTTTCTCGAGGACATCCCAGATTCAGAAATTCTTCGAGTTTCAGATAAATTCTAATATAACACTTCTCTATGTGAGAATCATGCGTACAAATCTTGGTGAAACTCTATGCAGACAATAACCATTATTCTTAATGATGCACCATATGGATCAGAAAGGTCCTATAATGGATTAAGAACAGCTATAGCTTTACAAAAGGAAAAGGCTCTAGTTAACGTATTTTTGATAGCTGATTCTGTTTATTGCGCGTTAAAAGACCAATCAACACCTGAAGGATATTATAATATTGGACGTATGATTCGGGGGGTAACTACATGAGGAAAAATTGGCTCATGTGGGGCATGTATGGATGCCAGAGGTCTATCTAATGTTCAATTAATCGATGGGGTCCATAGAAGCTCAATGGCAGAATTAGCGAACTGGATCCTAGGCAATGATAAGGTTATTACTTTTTAGAATAAGTTAGTAAGCTTTTCTGAGCTATGCACTCATATGTTCAGTGCGGTGAATAATTTCATTTTGTAATTCAACACCCAAGTTAATGAACAAGTCACTATACCCAGCTACTCTCACAATCAAGTTTCGATATTTGTCAGGATGCTTTTGTGCATCACGTAAAGTTTCTGCTGAAACCACATTAAATTGGATATGATGCCCGTCCATTTTGAAATAGGAGCGGACCAGATGGGCGACCTTTTCTAATGATTTCTCATCATCAAGGAATTTTGGAGAAAATTTCTGATTTAAAAGTGTTCCACCAGTTCTTTCATGATCTATTTTTGCTACAGATTTGATGACTGCTGTAGGCCCTTTGATATCCGCACCTTGAACGGGAGATACTCCCTCAGACAGAGGTTCATGTGCCAGTCGTCCATCAGGCAGGGCACCAATCATACGTCCAAAATAAACATGGACTGTAGTGGGAAGAAGATTTACTCGGTGTTGTCCACCCTTAGTATTGGGTCGACCATCAATTGCATTCCAATAGATTTCAAAAACCTGTTTCATTAAATCGTCCGCGTAATCGTCATCATTCCCATATTTGGGAGTTTTATTTAGTAAAATCTCACGTAAGGGTTGAGAATCCTTGTAATTACTTTTTAAAGCATTTAATAAGTCTAACATAGTCATACTGTTGCTATCATATACATTGAATTTAATCGCTGCAAGACAGTCGGTAATTGTACCTAAACCTACCCCTTGAATATATGAACTATTGTACCGAGCTCCTCCATCATTATAATCTTTCCCAGTTTTGATACAATCTTTCGTAAGAAGAGACATAAATGGAGCTGGTAAAGTTTGTGCCCATAATCTTTCAATTATGTTATTACCCTTGATTTTTATATCAATAAAGTAATTCATCTGTTTGGTGAACGCTGTCAATAGTTCCTCGAAAGTTTTAAACTCAACTGGGTTACCTGTTGGCAAACCAAGCTGTTTCCCAGTATTAGGATCAATGCCATTATTAAGAGTTATTTCAAAAACTTTTGGAATGTTAAAATAGCCTGTTAGAATGTAAGCTTCTTTACCAAACGCTCCAGCCTCTACACAACCCGAGGCTCCACCAGCTCGAGCATCAATGATGGATTTTCCTTGTCGAGTTAACTCCTGAATAATTGTATCCGTATTAAACACAGAAGGTTGACCATAGCCTGTTTTTATAATATCCAACGCACGTTTCAGAAATCTATCAGGGGACTTCCTACTAATCTGTACCATTGAACTGGGTTGAAGTAATCGCATTTCTTCAATGACATCAAGTATAATATAAGACAATTCATTAACTGCGTTCGAACCGTCATTTTTTACCCCACCAATATTAATAAGACAGAAATCAGTGTATGTATTACTTTCTTCAGCCGTAACTCCTACCTTGGGAGGTGCAGGTTGATTATTAAATTTAATCCAAAAAGATTGAAGCAATTCCTTTGCTGAATCTTCAGTGTGTGCTCCCTTAGAAATATCTTGGATAAATAATGAATATAAATTTTGATCCAGCCTTCCTGGGTTGAACGAATCCCATGTATTCAATTCTGTTATAACCCCAAGGTGAATAAACCAATAATGTTGAAGAGCTTCCCACATATTAGTAGGAGCATTAGCTGGAACATTTTTACATATTTTTGCTATGGACTCTAATTCCATTTTCCTCTTTTGATCTTTTTCCTGTTTCGCCAAGTCAGAAGCTTCTTTTGAATATCGTCCTGCAAACAAGATGAGCGCTTCAGCTGCAATAGCCATCGCTCGTAGCTCTTCTTTCTTATTAAAAGCATCAGAGTCATTGAAAAAGTCGAGATTTTCGATACTGTTGTCAATCTCCTGTTGAAAATCACGCATTCCATAAGTCCATAGATGAGCTCCACCCACTGTATGTCCAGGAGCTCGTTGTTCCATAAATTCAGTGAATACACCTGCATTATAGGAATCGATCCATTCCGAATCTACAGCAGCAAAAATTTTATCTCTAATTGATCTTCCTTTCCAAAATGGTGTGATTAAATTCAATTGGAGGTTCTTAACTTCTTCATCCACAGTGAAACTTATTTTCTCTCTTGAATGAAGAATTTCAAAATCTTGAGGTGTATGAGTGCATATCTCTGGATAGGTGGGTGTGGCTGTTGGTTCAGGTCCTCGTTCTCCCACAATAAGTTCTCCCTCATTAATACATATTTTTTTATTTTCTAAAAGGTATTTAAATGCGAGAGTACGGGCAACTGGGATGGATACTCTATCTACTGCTCCACTTTGGTAAAATTCTGTAAGTAATTTAGCTCTTTCTATTGACAATGAAGGTTGAGCGTTCATACTCTGCTCACGAAGTCTTCTTATTCTTTCATTCACGTCATCCACCTACTTGAACGTCTAATCCATAAGTTTCAAGTTCGTTTTTAATATTATTTAGCTCTTTATCGGAAGGGGTCTTCAGTTGATTTGCAAATTTGTACGGACGATTGAGTCTTGGATATTTTCCTTCCCCTAAACGATTGTATGGTAAGATGTTGACATTCTTGATTGTCTGGAGATTTGTAGAAATAAAGGTACCAAGATCCTGTAAATTGGATTTCGTATCTGTTACATTTGGAATAATCGGTATTCTAATTATCACCGACTCCTTCTCAGAGTCAAGATACTGAAGATTTTTCAAGATTGATTTGTTTGATACTCCTGTATATTTTCTATGTTTTTCATCATTTATAAACTTTAGATCATATAAGTACAGATCTAGTTTTCCTACCAATAGCTTAATTACTGCTAATGAACTGAAACCCGTCGTATCGACCGTAGTACTAATTTTTTCCTTCTTACACTGCTTCAGAATTGCGTTTAGGAATTCTGGTTGCATCAAAGGTTCTCCTCCAGATATAGTAATCCCCCCACCTGACTCATCATAGAAAATAATATCCTTTCTAATTTCTTCCATTAACTCTGAAAGTGTAATCGTCTTCCCAATTATTTCTATGTCTTCAGAACTGGGACGTAGAATAGGTTCAGGCTCCAGATTTTGACTTTCAGGGTTGTGACACCACCAACAATTGAGGGGGCAACCTTTAAAGAAAATTGTTGTTCGTATACCTGGTCCATCATGTACAGCAAATCGTTTAATATCAAATATTGTACCCGAATGGCTTTTCATGCTCAAGAAAACAACAAGCTGGAAGAATAAAAATTATCTTGTGGCTCAAGTCAACAGAAAGATTCACTAAAACAAAGGCAACAGACGAAATTATTATTGTACATTTTAACAATGCCATATCGAGTAATTTTAACGCTCATAGATATCCCAATCTGGGCCAGTAGAAGACAACTTCATCCAAATAAACTCCATTTGCTAGAGTACCTAAGATAATACGATTTAGGAGGGAAAAAAAAGAGGGAGGAGGGTGGATAAAGTCATTTATTTTAAATACCCTTTATTGTTAAAATAGTATACTAGAAATCCCATAATAGGTCCCCAAATGAGGTGGCCTACTCCAGCTATCATGTTGATGAGAGAAAGATCAAATAAAGGATCACCATTCATCATTGGTATCATCATTAAGGGGCCAATCATGAAAACTAGTAATCCCCATATGATCCCAAATAAGAGTAGTCTATTTCTATTCTCTAATGGGAAATTACTTTTTAGGATTATGAGTAATATTCCAAATCCAATTCCTAGTACTAGTGTACCCATTACAGAGTGGAACATTAGTCCCACCATGACGGGATCTAAACCAATATCATCCATCATACTTCCCATCATTTTGAGTATCCCGAACATATCTGGGGGATCCATAGCTAGTCCCTGTACTAGAAATGTAATAATATACAGAAAACCCGCCAATAAAGCTGATAATAATCCATAAACAAGAAATCGTAGTTTTTCTTCCATATTAGTCACCTTGATCAATATCACATGAATTTTCTTGTAATAATTTTTGCTTATATTGGCCATAAAATATGTTGATCATTTTATTTGCTATACAAAGATCGTAAACATCTACGTTATGCGTAATGGGGGACTCTGATTTGAATAAAAAAAATTATGAGAAACGTAGATAGCCTCGTTATCATTCATGACTATTTACGTTTACGAATCAGCAGAAGAGGGAAAAACCCAAGAAAAATTATGTGTATTGGAATTGGAGTTCGTTTGGAAGTCGTATCCGAAGAAGTACTAGATGTTGTTGTATCATCATTGCTTTCTCCTGTTACAGAGAATGAATCTCCGAGTATGGTGGAATGCGCAGTTTCATTAAAAATATAGACATCTATGTCTGTAGTTATAACTCCAGCATTCTCTGTAACGCTTATATTACAATAATGAAACTCTGAAAAAAATACATCACTGTCCTGCCATTCAGAAGTATCGCCTTGTGTATATAAGTCTGCACCAGCCCCTCCAGTTGTAACATACGTGATATCGTTTCTAACTGTTTTGTAATATTGATGATCATGCCCAGAAAGGGCTAAATCGACTCCATATTCCATGAAAATTGGATCAAGAACAGTTCGAACATCTTTTGCATCCTGAACCCGACCAGCATCTCTAACCGAATAGCAAGGACGATGAAAAACAGCGACAACAAATTCTAGAGTATTAATAGTGAGATCGTTAATCAACCAATCATACTGATCAGTAGTAATAGCAAATTCTCCAGTCCAATCTTCTTCAGTGTTAATAAATACAAAATGGATTTGGTTCAAATAATTAAAGCTGTAATACCGTTCATTACCAGGTAATTCAACATTAGCTAAATAGGTAGAATAATCCTCATCGGCTGGACCATATTTTGTAGGGCTTAATGCGTAAGTATATTTTTCGTGATTGCCTACAGCATAGTAAAACGTAACATTTGCCTTTGTAGCGTTCTCAATATCTTCGTAATAACGATCCCAATCATCTTGTTCTCCACCAGAATTAACCAGATCTCCTGTATGAACTATAAACTCTGTATTTGGATTATTTTCCACGACAGAGGTAATTAATGCGGCACGTGTTGGGTTACTGCTGTTATCGTGAAAATATTTATTATTGTCATCATCCCAGTCTCCATGTTGTTGCCGACTATCACCCAATGCTATAAAGTGCCAAGAAGAAGATGAAGCACTTTTCGTATCTTCTCGGATATAACTAGTACCAGTTATGATCATTGGTGAGAGAAATAAAGTAAAAACCAGTAATGGCAAAACTATCATTGCTCTTTGCATTTTTAATCTTCCTATTTTAGATATTATCATAAATCTGACGAAAGTGTTCAATGGGTGGTGAGCTCATCTTTGGTAAAAGTGATTCATAAGGAGTTTTACTTATGCGTTCTTGAAATTCCTGTTTCGCTTTGGTAACTAATTCAGGATTAGTCATCAATTCTTCAGTTGCTTCAGCTAAAACCTTTGCAGCATAAAACATCCCTTTATGGCCTATGCTCATTCCACAGTGGGCGACCATCTGCCAAGAATGGCCAGGTGTTCCAAAAGTACTACAGGCAGTAACAAATTGAGCTGTTGGAGTTACCCATGTGACATCACCAACATCAGTCGATCCTCCAAGGGTAATTCCTCGTCCAAATATTGGATAAACAATATTATTCAGAGGATTTTCCCGAAATTGTTCTGTTAATTCTCGAATTTCTTGGGGATATATCGTGAGGGCATTATCAAAGTAATTCTCAGGAAAAGTGCTCCTAATTTCATTAGCAAACGCAATTTCTTCATCGGAATAGATAGGAGGTTTTACTTCAGTCATCTTCCTATGAAGAAGCTCCTCTAATGTTTCGTTGGGTAACATGTTGGATGCTCCTCCCAGTATCATTGGTTCAAGTGATGTTTCGGTCATCATGGCTGCACCATTCGCTACCTTGAGCACACGTCTATACAAATCATTAACCTGCTCAAATCTTGGTGCTCGTACAAAGTACCAAACTTCTGCTTCTTCTGGAACGATATTTGGGGCTTTACCACCCTTTGTAATAATGTAGTGTAATCTAGCATCAGGAATAATATGTTCTCTTAGATAATTACAGCCAACATTCATTAATTCAACTGCATCAAGAGCGGATCTTCCATTAAATGGATCCCCAGCAGCATGAGCAGTCTGGCCTTGAAATTTAAATAAGACATCAATTATGGCTTGAAAATTGAAGCTAACAACACTATTTGCATCACTGGGATGCCATGTCAAAGAAATGTCGACATCGTCAAATAAACCTTCCTTCACCATCCACCCTTTTCCATTAGCATTCTCTTCAGCTGGACATCCATAGAATTTTATTGTTCCAGTTAATTCCTCATTTTTTATTTTTTCTTTAATTGCCAACACGGCGGTTAAGCAGGCAACTCCAAAAAGATTATGGCCACATCCGTGACCCGGCATATCTTTGTTAATTGGCTGTTTTCGAGGAATTTTATCCTGGCTAAGTCCAGGTAATGCATCATACTCTCCAAGTATTGCTATAATTGGTTTCCCAGAACCAAAAGTAGCAATAAATGCCGTTGGCATTGAGGCCACTTCTCGCTCAATCGTAAAACCTTCTATCTCCAAAATTTCCATAAGCAACTTTGATGACTCATATTCAAATAATCCTAATTCAGCAAAGTTCCATATCTGATCGCTTAATTCTATGAATCTTGATTGATTATCATCTATCCATTCTATACATGAATTCACTTGCAATATCCTCTCACATGTTTTATTTGCTACTCTCAAAGAATTCAGTAAATTTTTGAATATTATTGAGCTGGCATTACTTTTATATTCAATTTTATTAATTCTCACTAATAATTGTTGAGTTGAAATGAGTGGCATAAATCCCCCTAAAAAAACATTAAAATGGTTATTAGAGGATGAAAATCCACCTGTTAGAAATTTAACACGAAAATTCCTATTAAATGAAGAATTAACAGAATTAGATCTTGTACAAGTTAATGATTATTCACCCATAAATACTATACTTTCATTAATAAAATCTAATGGTTCATGGGAAGATTCAAATGATCCTTATAAGAAATACACTGGAACCTACTGGCAATTAATATTTTTAAGTGATTTGTATGCCAATCCTATGGACAAACGCATCAATAACGCCATTGAACATGTTTTTACCTATCAACTTGAAGATGGCACGTTCCCTCATTCTTTGAAAGTCAAATTTGGAATCCTTTGTTTAACTGCCAATTTACTCCGAAGCTGTATTCATTTTGGATTCGAAAATGATAAACGAGTACAGAAAGGGGTAAATTTCATCTCTGAAAGTATTATCGAAAATAACGGAGTAATATGTAATCCTTTGTATTTATTACCGGATTGTCAAATGGCGCTCACGAAGATTCTGGCAATGTACGCCTCAATGAATAAACTAAAAAGGAATAAATTATCTCAAAAGGCCATTGATATAATAATTGATAAAATTACAGAGAATAAGATTCTCTCCTATGTCCCTGCAGGAGCTGCTAACTATTACAAGGCAATCAAAGGAAAAAAAGTAGCTGAAATCAAGGAAATCCAGAGAAAAATGAAGAAAGACCCTGAAAATGTCAAAAAGACTGATATAAAGAAGAGTTGGATGAAATTTGGATTTCCAAACTCATATACTTCAGATGTATTAGAAACATTATATTGGCTTGCAATGATTGATCCACCTCCTCGGCCAGAATATCAGGATGCAATTAATCTTATTATTCAACGTAAGGATCCCTCAGGATATTGGATAAATGAAAATATGTTTAGAAATCCTATGTTAGCTGAAATTGAACCGAAAAAAGCCCCTTCCAAATGGTTAACATTTCGAGCTTCCTTTGTTCTCAAGACGTTTTGCAAAATTAATATTAAAGCATAGATTAATCCTTACTTTACGAAAATACAAGTAAAAAGGATGATACTAAGAATTGGAGGAAAAGAGAATTTCAGAGGTAAGTGGTTGCATCTATATCTCTGTAGAGAGCGAGGAGAGTGAGTGATTAAAAATCATCCCAGTATAATGCTTTTCTAAGAAGCATATCGCCATGAGAAAAAGTATGTTGAATGGTTTTAGCTACCATCCAATGTGCTGAAACTTTTCCATGACCATAGTATACCAACTTATTCTTATCCCAATCTCTAACATCTATGTTATTAATAGTCTCAATCTGCTTTTTCCTATTATTTAGAAAACGATTTATTAATTTTAAATTCCTTTCACATTCATCCCACTCCCTCTCCTCCTCTTGTGAACTCTTGGGAAATGATGGAATTGGCCCTCCAATCCAGTGGTTTATACTAGGCAGCGCAAAAGTCTCTTCATAATAGATAAGATGAAATAAGACTCTTAATGCCGACCATTCCCCAAAAAATGATTTCATAGAAACTGTACTATGGGGAGGAATTTCGATGAGTCGTTTTTCGGGAAAAAGGTCTATACTCCACTCAATGATTTGTGCTGTTTGATCAAGTTGGTTCGCAAGAAAAGCTTTGGTGTTCATAATAGGAAGATTATATCACAAACACTGTTTATAAGAAATCCCATCTGGTGAGTCCAAACACGAAAAGCTAGTAGCAATGACAAATATTTATTTCTATTAGGCACGAAGATCATATTAAACAGAATATATTGGTAAAATACACAAATTTGATAAATAAAAAAGTAATAGGAAAGGTAGATATGGCTGAAATTAAGGAAATTATAGATTTTGCGATAAAAAAAGAAATTGAAGCATTTGATCTTTATTCTGGCATTGCTAAAAACTCAAACAATCCAGCGGTTCAAAAACTCCTCGAAGAACTCGCAAATGATGAACTTGGTCATAAAGAAGCTCTTGAAAATCTATCTAGAGCTGAAGAAATATTGAATTTCGATATAGATGAAGTCCAGGATCTAAAGCTATCAGATCATCTTCAGACAACAACAATTGATGAAGACTCTGATCTTCAAGAAACACTTGTCTTTGCTATGAAAGAGGAAAAAGGGGCTTATGAGCTATACACACGAATGGCTAAGGCAGCCCAGACTGAACAGAATGCTACAATATTTCAAAAGCTCGCCCAAATGGAACTTATTCATAAAAACAAGCTCGAATCTCTCTATGATGATATGTTCTATTCAGATAATTAAGTCAATAGGGGAGTGAAGAGATAGATCTGCTCCCAGCCTCTAAAAATGTAATTTTATTTTTCCAGAAAATTACTGAAACTTTTGATTGAAAGAAATACATCCCAATGCTTCACTACAATATCAGCTGACCCGAATGGTTTTAAAACGGCATTTTTTGGAATATTTCTTCCACCCTGTGTTGTCATCACCGCACCTTCGCGAAGGAGCAACGATAATTTACCTCCCTGAATTTGTGAAGAAGGGACAAGTATCAAAGCTGGTACTTCCATCTTTGGTATCGGATTAGAGGATATTACTCCTAGATAAACACACACAGACATTTTCATTTCTCTTGAATTATAGATTAAAATGGGACAGGTTCTATCTTCCAATTGGTACTGGGAAAATATTGGATTCTCTAGTTCACAGACTAATGTTTGATTTGAGGAGATAAGGTCTACTTCACATCCAATCTCTTCTAAAACTTCCCTCCTCGTTGCATCCAGAATATCCTCATTTTTTTCTACGTGCCCTCCTGTATTGGTATAAGTAATCTCCCAATGAGTCCTTTTTTTTTCCCAGTACTCTTCTTTTCCGAGAACAAACAGAAAAAAATCGTTCCAGCGAATCAGTACGCCATTTCCCTGTTGTTTATACAATAATAATTCTTCTACAAGCAATAATCATCACTTAATCTTCATCTTGTCAATTTTGTATCTTATCTTCAACTTCGGAATTATGAAACATTTAAAGTTGCTTAACCAGGAAAGGAAAAGTCATCTCTGGAAAAGATTCAGATGTTTTCTGAGCTGTAGATATATAATCGAAATAGTACAGAGAAAATGGGTTCTTATTGTGAAAATCCAATCACGTCCTTACAACAAACAGCACGATTTTACTCTTATTATGAGATTTCTCGCCAATCTCTTTGAAAGTACTAAATCATATGAAAATTGGTTTCCTGACCGATTTGAAAATAGTAGTGATTCCCGTGAAGATGCGATAAGAGTTTGGGAGAGACTAGATGATACAATAAATCCTCCTATTCAAGAAATCATTGCAGTAACGACTCGTGATTCACCTATAGATTTTTTTCTACATGTTGATCCCAATTATAAGCATATTGAACGGGAAATGATTAAGTGGATAGAAGAACATCATAAAAAATCAATTCCAAGAGAGAAAAACGAAATAGACGTGAAGATAAATATTCTAGAAGGAAATGTTGAACGAGAAAGTCTTTTATCTGAATTGGGTTATAATAAGAAACAAATTTATGGATATTATCGAATTAGACAGGGTAATGCTTCAATACCTGAGTATAAATGCCCT
The DNA here is from genome assembly GCA_016839785.1 of Candidatus Hodarchaeota archaeon. Taxonomy (GTDB): domain Archaea; phylum Asgardarchaeota; class Heimdallarchaeia; order Hodarchaeales; family Hodarchaeaceae; genus Hodarchaeum. The sequence goes on from JAEOTQ010000017.1 coordinate 29,917, forward strand.
GAGATCTTTGAAATTAGAACTCTTAAACATTCTGACTATGAGCAGCTTGCATTGCTTATTAGACGAGTATTTGGCCATGGAGAATCATTTAATGCAGGAGTCCTAGAATGGATTGCACGTTGTTCTTTTTACAATCCCGAGTTAGACCTAGTTATAGTCACCCCCGAAGATACAATCGCGTCTTTTTGTACTTTTAGGATTGATCCTATTAGTCATATCATTAGTTTAGAACCAATGGGAACTAATCCTGACTTTAGAGGCCTAGGATTAGGAAAAGCAATATTAACAGAAGGAATTAAACGATCGATGAAGTTTAATCCCCCTTTTTTCTATATTGATGGAGCTGCAGATACCCCAGCTGCGAATCGATTATATGATGTTACTGGATTTACAGAGAAATATGCAATCAACTCATGGATAAAACGATTTGTTTAGGCTGAGGAAAAAGAAATTGGAAAATAGCTTCAAATACAACTCTGATAATGACTGTAGTCACTCTAAGGTTAAGAGCAGTTCACACACCTAGCGATAACTTCCTCATTTTTTATTTTGACCTTTACACGCCCACAGGAGTCGCATACCTCAGTTCCACATTTTTTACAGACTGAAAGAAGCTCAGGAGCAAATGACTTCTTACATCCTTGACATAATTTCGGTGTGTGTTCGGGACAATAGTGTGCTTTTGTATTAATATCAAATGCACTGCATTCTCCGCATAAAGTCTGTTCACATACTTTGCAGACTTCTGAATGATCAAGGCATGCAGTTTTACCACATTTCTGACAAAAAGTGATGTGTTCACTACAGAAGAGCTTTAAGCACGTTGTACAGACGAATGTAGGGGGAGAAATCTCTACTGCTAATAGTGATTGATAATAATTCTCTGTACTTATTTGGGGGCCACAACCCTCACACATGAGTTCGGCATTTCCATTATAAAGATTTAAATTAAGATGGAATTGAGTAATGTTTTCAAGACTGTCTGGTCCTTCTTTTATTGAAACAGGAATTAGTAAACGAGGAACCCAATAGACAGATTTTTCAATAATCGAAACATCTGCTTTTCCTGGCCTATAGAGGTCTGGTGGAACACCTTGACTTTTGAGTACTTCAATAGATTTATGAAAGGCTTCATAATTTTCCTGTTTCTCTTTAAATAAATCTTGACGCTTCTTTTCCGAATTTGCAATTTGTTTTCGAAGATCCTTAGTTCGATCGTCATGTCTTCTTTGTTTAGTAGATGTTGAGTCAATTGATCGTTCAATTGCTTTAACAGATCTTCCCTCTGCGGCACGAGCCTTCCGTTCTCCTTCCAAATTCTCCAAGCGCGTCAATGTTTCGTCAAGTTTCTGATTTTCAGTTTGTAATTTTTCCTCTAAGCCACTTATTTGGGTAGATAATTTTGATAATTCTTTTCCAACTTTTTTCCCCGCAAGTTTAGAGATTTCTTCACGTTCAAATTCCCGTAAACGTTCTTGATAGATGGACTCGGCTTCTGGAAAAGGATTTTGAGTAAAATACCAGATTAAATTCTCAGGTAGCTTGGTTATTACCTCTTTATCAAATTCGAGGAATTTATAGTCTGAAACAGGTTGAATTGCCAAATCCCTTGCAGGGAGGGAAGAAGCGTGAATTCCTTCAATTGTCGTTGAATTCCAATCAATCTTACGTAAATCAAATGTACGGGCCATTTCCTCCTTGATTTGGACAGGAAATTGTAATTGACCCTCTTTTATACTTCTTTTAATATCTATCAGTGTCTTCGTAAAATAAAGAGGAGAATAAAATTTTTGATACTCTCCCATTTCAAGAAAGAGTCCATCTTGATCAGGATTACCACTTAGACTCAATCGTTTTTGAATCACAGCTGAATATTCTTCATTCTCTGGTTTGATTTTAGGACTTAGGAATCGCTCTGTAATTTTCCCCATCGCAGGTTTCTTAGCCTTAAATCCGATAGTAGATACTACTTCCTCTTTCTTGTCATCTACAGTTGGTTTTTCTTTCTTTGGTTTAATTTTTTCAGGTTTGGGGGGTTTTAAGGTAAGAGCAGTAATTTCAGAATTAGTTAAGGGACCCTTATGTAAGCTCAGTAACCAACGCGTCTTTAACATGTTTACACCGTATTTCGGGTTATAAGCAATAAAGTTCCCAGGTTTTAATGCACGAATCTTACTCATTAAAGATCTAAATTCCTCTTCTGTGCCTCCACTGCCTTCAAAAACGGGTTTCAACGCACCTTGGACTTTGGCGATATCTTGGTTTGTAGCTAATCTGCCTAGTACCCACGTAGCAATATTTGAAAGACCACGATAATCTAAATCTCCAGGATTTTGCGTTGCTAGAACACAACCAAGTCCTGCAGCTCTTGCTTGTTTTAATAAGATTAGTAGAGCTGTTTTTGAAGGAGGGCTCAAAGAACCTGCAGGCATAAAACCATACAACTCATCAAAGTACAGAATCGCACGTAAACGACTTGTACCACCTTTTGACCATGCCCAACGTTGAACTTCCCCCAAGATTTCTGCAACAAAGGTATTTCGTTCATCAGAATCGGTAATTTTGCGAAGATCAAATACAATAATCGGTGTTTTCTTTTCTTTTGTTGCTAAACCAATTAGCTTATCAAAATCAAGCTCTACTCCCGGTACGGCGCGTACCATTAGTGCATTTATGTTACGAGCCAATTCCTGACGTTTAGTGTTTGAAATAAACTGATCTACCGCAAGTGATCCTACTTTCTCAAATGGAGGTTCTTGAATTCTTTCTATTAACAGCTCCAATCCTACAGCATTTTTTCTTTCATTCTCCCATACATGTCGTATGATATTGTTTAGATATATGACACGATTATCAGTAGAAGACGAAGTTCCTATCCCCACCCGTGATAGCAACAATTGTATCTTCAAGTCTAATGCACTTAGCACTGCATCTGGTGATTCTTCCATCATGTTAGTATAGTTCTTGGGTTTTTCAAAATGAGGTGTAAGGGAAATTTGAACACCAGCAGCATTCTTAGGAGTAATTAATACTGTAGCAACTTTATTCGAAAATTCAGCTTCGGCAGAAAGATAATCATCACCAAATGATTCTTCCAGTTTTTCTTCATATAAATTAACCCAATCTTCCGCGATTTCTTCTGGATCACCTCCTCCACGATCTTCAGCTTCGACTTTAGCATGGATAATAAGTCTGTCTGTCGAAAAATCACCCAAACCTATTCCCAACGCTCCTATATCGCCTTTAGGGTCGATTGCAATAACTGGAATATTTGATCGGATAGCTTCTTCAACTATCGACTTACATACAACGGTTTTTCCAGAACCACTTGCACCTAAGACAGCTGCATGCGTTAAGAATGTTGTAGAGGGTAATTCAAATTTTTCCCCATCCCCTATTTTACCAAGAAAAAACTTAGGATCAGCCATTTTCTTTCCCTGTGCTTGATACTTTGACGAAAATGAATTAAATTAATAAATGAATCCTTTAGATCACGGAAAATATCACTCTAATCTATCATGAGAATACGAAGAATCAATTAGTTTTTTGGAGTTTGAATATGTCTACAAAAAAATTTCCAATTATTAAGTTAGAGGGAAGTCCACAAGAGATCGGCTTCAAGCATGGGGAGATTTTGAAAGACAAAATTCATTCTACAGTTAGTTGGTACAAAAACATAATATCTAAAGATGAAAAAAAGATAATAAGACGAGCTAAGTACTTTAAATCTGTAATTGGAACTTTTAATCCTTTATACGTCACTGAAATAGAAGCAATTGCAGTAGGTGCAGATATAGATCCTGTTTGGATCTATATGCTAAATGCACGGTCTGAAATCATGAATATTTTTCAAAATGAATGTACAGCAGTCTTTTTCAAGTCCTCTGCGATTTTAGGGCAAAATTGGGACTGGGCGCAGGAGCTAGAAAATTTAGCTATTCTTCTAAAACTTAAACTCGAAGATAAACCTGAAATACTCATGATGACCGAACCAGGGATAATTGGTAAGATAGGATTTAATTCAGACGGAGTTGGAGCTTGTTTAAATTTTCTAGACTCTGGAAAGCCCACTCGAGGTGTTCCAATACATATTATTCTTAGAAGTATTCTAGAATCCTCATCTCTCGATAGTGCATTGAGTTCTATTAACCCTGTTATTTATGGCAAATCAGCAAATATCATGATAGGAAGCTCTAATGGACAGTTTGTTGATATAGAATTTGCAAATGATGATATCTACTATCCAAAAATAGAAAATTCATCTTTCCTACATACTAACCATTACCTTGAAAATGAGGATTTGAATCAGAATAGAGAGAAATTAGCCAGTTCATTTAAGAGATATAAAATCGGTCTTGATCTTTTGCAAAAAACTAACTCAGAAACAGTTAATGATATGAAAGAAATACTTTTAGATAAATCCGATGAAGTTCTTCCAATCTGTCGTCATTATGTAGAGAATCCTGACATTGGTACTGTAGGAACCATATGTACAGTAATCATGGACTTAAAGCAGCAAAAAATGCACATAACACGAGGGAGTCCCTTAGTTACTCCTTTTTCAGAGATAAACTTATAGTAACGAAGGTATTACCGCATTCGTTTTGATTTAAAAGCGCTGACGAAAACTATTTTTCTGGTGCTAATTAGATGACTGAAAATTATCTTTTCCATTTCTGGGGATAGAATCGTTCATTAAAACAAAACATTTTCATATTACATACATTTTCAAATTGCTTAAGACACTACACAAGCATCCCGACAAGTATGTCGTACCAGAAATGCTTTGATCACCCTCAAAATTTATGTGGATTAAAGAATACGTAGTTACAAAAGTACCTGCTACAATCAGTATCGTTAAGGAGTTTATAATTCGTGGTAAACGTTGGAATATTAGGAGACATGGATTGCGGGAAAACCTCGGTATTTGTACGATTTATGAATTCGTTAGCAGCCACTAACGAAAAAATTATCGCTGGTTCTCCTGGGGGTCCAGAGATGTATACCACTCAAACTGTAGACTTTATTAGATTTACTCATAGAGGGTTTATACATGTTTTATATGGTACAGGAGGTCATACCACCCCTATTACCGATTACTATCGTGTCTATGTGCTAAGAAATGCTAACCGTTTCCTATGTATGTTTGATTTAGCAATAGATTTAGCAAAGCAATTAGAATTTTATAAAAATCTTGAAATACCAACTAAGCAGGTGACAATTTTTCTTAACAAATATGATCTTGCTAAAGAAAACTATGATGAATACAAAGAAAAGGTTGAGGATTTCTTTATTAATGAGCAAAAAAAGCTAATTAAAGGAATCTTTCCTACCGTCGCCATTAAGGTTGAAGACAATCAATTCAAAGCAGAAACGCAAAATTGTCTGAAAGGGATTTTAGATTTGTGCGAATTTGATAAGGATGCATCTGCATTCGATGTTTGGGATGGACAAGGATAATAATTTAAAATTGGGTAGTAATATTGGAGAATTCTGATCCATTTACTCAACTTGTTGATACTCTAGCAGTGATTGAGAATCAAAACCGTATTCTTTGCCTAATAGCGGTATATTTGGGGCAAAAAGCTGATCAAAATACTATCCAAGGAATTACCGATATCCTTTCAAGTCTTTTAGGTAAACACGAGCAATTTACAACAACAAAAACTAGAGGGTTAATTACATCTCTCGTAAATGGTGGGATTCTAGAACGAGAAAGAGAGAAGGTAATAAGCTCTACAAAAGTCTCTTTTCACTCAATCAGTTCTCTAGGTTATATAGTTTTGACTTATGTATTACTAACTTATGTTGTAAGAATCGATCCTGCTTCAATCGAATGGGACACCAAAAGATTCCAAGATTATGCTGATTCTGAAGAAAAGATGATCTTATTCACTATTGACACATTAATTGCACAGGAGCCTACTCTGAAGCGTGTTTATACTTCTCTTAGAACAGGAAAAGACCCTAGTAAAATTAAACTCTCAAAACCCTTAATTATTCCAGTCACAAAAGTCTTTTCTGGGAATACTGGATATAGAGTATTTAAAATCTTTGAAGAACTAATTTGGGATTATTTACACTATAATACAGGATTCACTAAACTAGGACTTGAGCAATCAACAGAAATACCAACTGCATTAACTGGTTCATTGA
>JAEOTQ010000018.1 GCA_016839785.1 Candidatus Hodarchaeota archaeon
GATGAAAAACTACAAAAATGATCATGTTCTGCCTTAATGCAACGGGGTAGCAAAACAAGAGTTATTGCAGCAAGAATTATTTTCATATGGGAAATAAATAGGGTGTATGTTTGAGGGTTTAACCAACGTTATGTGTTCTTAAAAAAATTTGATTTAGGAATATTTTACTATTCTATACTATTGGTGGAATGTTTAAAAATAAAAATAATTGATAATATTTAAGTCAGAATCAACCATTCAAATCTTAAAACGCTTAATAAAAGGTGAATTTTAATTATCATAATCAAAAGCAGTTCTCTGAAGATCGAAATAAGATTGACAGAAGAACGCTGGAATCATATTATTGAAGCTCACCCAGAATTAAAAAACTTTAAAGAATATTTAATGAAAACAGTTAGAACACCTGATAATCTATTCTACAATGAATTTACAAATCAATACATATTTATAAAAGAATTTGATGTGTTTATTACAGATAATTTATTAGTTTATGTAAAAAAATTAAATGGAGAAGGTTTTATTATCACCTGTCATCCTATATCAATTAAAAGAATCAGCAGGAGAATAAAAAAATGGAAAAAACTAAACCCTTGATTCGGATGCAGATTGAGGCAACTGAAATAATTAATAGGATTTCAACTAAGTATTCTTTATCGCTACCTCATGAAATCATCAGAATGGGTTACGATGCAGAAGCTGATGTGCTTTACGCACATTTTGAAGCAAATGCCGAGGCAGTAGATAGTGATATACTTGAAGCAAATGAAAATATTATTTTAGGATTAAATAAAAAAAGCAAAATGGTCAGAATCACTATTTTAAATGCCTCTCTTTTTAATTAACAGGGTTTTACTCCTTGCAATTCTTTTTCATCTGAAAACTCTCATTCTTATGTAAAAGCACTGTGCAATAACCAACGCTATGTGGAGTAACGGGATAAGCCTTTCTTTGGATTATTTATTCCACTGACTATCCCTGAATCCCTTTACTCTCGGTTTCTTCTGTTTTCTAGCTAATAAAAAACCAATGGAGAGGATTAATAATCCTACGACAGAAATCGAGTATCCAAAACCAGGAGTGAGTGTTATCGATCCAGTGGAAGTTGTTAAGAGAACGCTGGAAGTTGTTGAGGTTTCATTGGGGATTGGATAGGCATGCAGGTCAATAACTTTTTCCAATGCTTTCGAATTTACATCTATCACTGAGACACTATCTGAGCGTATATTAAGACTATAAATCTTACTATAATTATTATTTGCAAATATGAAATTTGGAAAATATCCCTCCAAGGGGATAACCCGCTCTAGAAACTGTTCGGTGTTTAAGTCATAAATACTGATAAAACTTCGATCAAGATGGGCAATGTAGAGATAGTTTTCTTTGTATAAAAAGACGTCAATTTTTGGAAAAGTCTGCAGATGAGACAACCAAGGAATTCCACTTCCTGGATCTCTAATATAGAAAAAGATTGATAGATCTAGTCCTAACCGAAAGAACTGAGCGGAATTGAAGAGAAGCTGATTCTGAATATATTCTTTAACACGACGAGATATTTCTTTGACACTCAAATTAATGTGCTTGCTAAAATTCTGCAAGGATGAAAAATTCGTAACAAGAAATGCATCTAGAATTTTGAGATCTGCAGGTGTCAAACTTCGAAATTGGAGTTTCTCAACTCTTGTTTCTAATGCAAGATTAGGTGCAGACTTTTGGAAGTTTATTTCAGCCTGGCTATGAAATATTGGCGGAGGATGGACCCATCCTTCTTTAAATCTACTTAACCCATCAAAACACCATGAAATTATTCGTTGATCAATAGGTACAGAGTATTCAGGGCTAATTTCATTTATCAACGCATCTATCAACAAGGGTTGAGAAATTGGAATTTGGATAATACTGAATTTCCTCCGAAAAAAATTTGCAGTATACAGCAGATACTGTGAGTATGAATCAGGAAACGGAGATAAGTGGTGGAGGAGTAGAGTTTCATATCCTAATCGTGCCATATCTATATAACGGGCAATATTGATTATATCAAGCATAGTTATCTGACTCATCCGTCGTGTGACTGTACTCAAAGATTTATTGACAAATTCAGCAATATCATGGAAAGATGGTCCTCGAATAAATTGGGCTGGAATTAGCTCCTTCTTTGATAAAACACAAATGGCCTTAAATAGGTCAATATCTAATCTATCAACAGGAATTGTTATATTGAGTAGAGGAGCGACAATTAATTCGACCAATTGAGAAAAATTGAGTTGTGATTCCTCCTTTTGCAAGCGATTGAGGTAGGATATTAACATAGAGTCATCTTGCTTAATAATTTCATAAATTACAAGGTGACGAGGAATCGTAAGTACTCCTCCTCTATCTTTAACCTCCATTAATATCGACGAGATGTTCTTTGTAAATGATTCTATCTTTTTCAAAAATCCTACTTCTTTATTTCGTTCATAGAAAGGTAGAGTATGGTTTTTCAATAGTTTTCGTGAGATTTCATCAATATCGATCAATGCTGCTTCTTTTGCCTGATCGTGTACTTCGAGCCATAATTCTACAAACTCTAACACAAATTTAGACTCTGGTGAACTATTTTGATGTTGGATATTTCGGACTTGATTTAGGAGAGAGGATAGCTGTTTGGACATCTTTCTAAATATAGGTTAATCATCTTTAAAACTTAATCTAAAATCTACATCCGAGTATTTATGCAGATTTTAGTCTAAAAGGGAGTCAAGAACAATTTGAAATCCCAAAGTACGAACTCAAACCTGATAGTTTATGTTCAATTATGATGATACGTATCTTTTAATGAAATTCCCCATCTAAAATGATCGACCATGCTGTAGATTTTAAAATAAATCTTCACATCATAATTCTTACGGATATAGTCAACTTTTCTGGAAAAAGGTTTAATCCACTTATGTGGTAGTTTCACATATCCAAAGTAATAGTTTGGGCTCTCATCCTGTTGATAAAAGACATCTACTTTGGGAAAGGTTAGCAAATGGTTTATCCAAGGAATTTCACTGTTATTATCTGAAATGAAGAAGAACACTGATAAATCCAATCCAATATTGAAGAACTGGTATGTTTTAAAAATCAGATTTGCCTCTTGATATTCCTTCAGACGTTGGGATATTTCCATACGATTAACACTAATTGCTTTGCTTAAATGATCGTAATTTCTAAAACTTCCTTCTTGGACAAGAAAATCTAGTAGTTTGAAGTCAGCTCGAGATAATTTTCGAAAAGAGTCAAAGGCAGGACGAAGTGGGACTTCTAGATCTGGACTTGGGGTACTCACAGCCACTTGAGGTTTTGAGTTAAAGAAAGAAGGAGGGCCTGACCATAAGTCTTCCCCTGCAGATAATCCACTAATATTCCATGATGTAGTCCGGTTTACCAGTGGCTCATACATTATAGGCTGCAGTTCTTCTTGTAATACCATCTGTTCTTGAATCTGAGATGCAGGCATCTGAATCAAACTAAACGTGCCGATATCCATGTTTCCTGATAATAGTAGATTATTCCTGTATTCTTTTGGGAACTCTTCTTGATGGACTACGAGGAGAGATTCGTATCCAAGTTTTCCCATATCAAGAAAGTGGTTCGCATGAACTAACTGCAAGAACCGGAAAACCTTCAATCTCCGAATAATAGTTCGTGTAGAAACCTTTAACAATTCCGCTAAAGATTTGTTATCAGGATTCTTGTAAAGTAGTGCTTTTAAGGATTGGATTGATTGAAAGCCTTTTAATAATTGAATATCTACCTCATCTAAGGGAGGTACATAATTTATTAATAAGGGAAAGATTTCTTCGAAGAGATCATCTTTTGTTTGGCTCATTAAATCCGTTTTTAGCTTCTTCAGAATACTAAAGAGGACGCTCTTTTTATGATTGGTAATTTCGTATGCGACCAGCTTTAATGGAAACATAATTCCACCACTATCACCCCATGTGAGGTACAGTGATGCGTATGAATCGATCCATCCCTCGAACTTTTGTAAATCACCCTTTCCCTTGTGGTTTTCGTAGAACGGTAATATATAAGGTGTCAGGAGCGATTTACATACATCGAGAGTATCCTCTAAATTTGCTTTTGCAGTCACTTGGTGGATTTGATACCAGATATCTAGAAAATCTAAGACAAACTGGCCTGATTCATCCGCCCTATTTTGTCGGATAGTTTCCAACATTTCTCGGATTGGACGCTCTGACATCGCTCTCAGATGCTAAAACAGCCATATAAGAATTTATAAGGCTTTGGGTTTCTCTAGAAAAACTAACGGTTTGTCTAGATAAAGTATCCGGATAACTGTTAAATGAGAAGAAAAATCGACTCAAAGTAAAATGGTGAAATTTATGGACAAGAAATTAAGACTACGTGATAAAACAAACTCTGCTGAACTCTTAGTACTAAAGATGCTTCCTCTGATATTCATGCTCCTCCTCTTCCTACTCAGCACATCCATTGGTGCTGGTATATCTGATGGGGGCCATTTACCGGGAATGAACTAAGATTTTTGCGTCGTTATTCAGTATATTAGATGTTCAAATTTAAAAGTTGGATAATAGAGAGTACATTTAGCTGTACTCCCAAACTCTATGATTTTAGTGATTTTCTAAATTTATAGAATAAAATCCAGTCTTTTCAAAACTAATGGACATCTAGCATCCGAGATTAGGACTTATATCTACATTAGCTTCCCATAAATTTGGAGTTCCATTTAGCTTTTTATTAAATGAGGAGTTCAACAAGACCTCTCCATAGACAATCTATTTGAAATAAATCCTAGGTTTATTCTTTCCGATTCATTGCCTAAGTAATCAATCAGTTTTATGGTTCTAATGTTCTAAAAGAAATTTAGATTGATCAATACCAGTACATACTTCTTAGATGATTTTTCTCATCATTCTGCAATTTTTAAATCTGCTTAAGGAAAACTTTCATCATCAAGGTCGTTGTAATAGGTATCATCGTTCAGGAATCATTTTTCTCTAAATTATAAATCACCGACAAAACCCTATATCAAAAATTCAGTTACTTACACTAAGATCCAGTTACTTACGAACTTCTATCCGAATTACTGAGGTCTCATCTTTTTATGAGTCGAATGGAATTTAACGCATTCAGATATAGAGATTATACTAAATTACAGAACAATTCCCAGTTATACAGATGGCAATAGAGTCCCTTTCTTCATACCTTTTCTTTATTTAAAGCATCTAGTACCCGCTTTAGCTCATTTTTTGTCCATTTCTGAGCTATTCTGCGTACTGCCTTATTTATAATTCCCACGAGAACAATTACGGTTATGAGTTGTGGGATAGTTTTTTCACACATTTGGAGTTTTTTTCATATATATTATGACGTATCCAAGAATAATTCTCTGTTACAACTTCATTATAATGTAAAAGGGCTTTATGGGAGAGATTATGATTGACTCATTCCCTTCCCTCCTCTTATTCTGCAGGTGTTTTTTCCGACCTTAAGACCAGTCGCGCTTGCCATGATATTTGCCCTTTGATGCTATGTCGAGTGATCAAGAAATATAATGGCATTCTTTTATTGAAACTATTGTTCCAAGAATATTTTTCTCTCCCTGGAGTCCCCAGTCCTAACATCCCTTACTATACTCGTTCTGACCTTTTTTCCTTGGCAGTTAACCATTTTCGTGAGAAGCCGTCAGAAGATTCACTAGAAGAATTGGTAAGATACATTAATCAAAAGTCAGGGATGATTCTGATAATCCCCTCATCACATCCCGAGCATCGTGGTGTTCGTCCAACCAATAGATATTGTCTCAATCCAGTAATTCTCAGAGATTTTGTCATTTTAAGGGAAAAAAGCCTGCGTTTCCCGTTGACATGTCCTTTTGGTAATGACGAAAAGGTTTTTCTCATTTTAAATTATCTCGCTGAACAGGGGAGCGCTTCAATCCAAGCCGTCCAACTACATTTCGGTTTTTGTCGCGATACAGCCTATCGCACCATTAACCAAATGCATTTCCAACAATTGGTACGCAAAACCCATCAAAATGGAGCCAAATCCAAGCTTATCTCTCTTAACTCTGACCATTTCTTAATTAATGACCTCTCATTTTCTGTGACAAAAAATCCCTTAATTCAGGAGAAATTAGCTTAGATAATTATTTCTTAGCTTTAACATGAGTGAATGATGAGGAAAAATCATTTTTTTCCGCTTTTTGTAAATCACCGACAAAACACTAGTTCGAAGATGTGTAGTGTAAGATCAGTATGAGAATATTACCTTTCTTATCATGTACCAGATTTACTCGAAAAGTAGTAAATAATTTCTGTGTTTCGTCGGGAAATGGGCATTTTGAGTTGTCAAATTAACAATTGTTAACAGAAAGAAACTTGTTACTATTTAAAGTCAACAGAAAATCGTGTAATAAATCTGTATCAGAATTCATGATTAGGATCCTAAATTTTACTTATTAGGCTCTTATTTCAATTTCAACATGTAGGAGGAGCAGCACCACCGCTGGGAGCGCCTGATCCTATGACAAAGGACATTACATAGAGTAATAGCAGAAACAGGATAGGTAACATCTTCCACAAGGTAATATCTACATTTCCAGAGATTTTTCGTGTTCTTAATTTCTTTTCCATTTATTTTCACCATTTAATTCTTAGATTCGTTATTTAGAGAGATACCCGAAGATTTTTACTAGATAAATCATTCGAGTTTCCGATCAAATATGACCCTAATCAAAGGGTTTAAATGTTGTTATAGTTACACTAGCTCTTATAATGGTTCCTTCCCCCCAACAGCAGCTAGACTTCAATCAGATCCGACAAAATACTGTTGGTCAACATGTGGAGCCGTTAGTCCTAGATTTCTTAGAAATCTGGTGGAATATTCATTCTGACGCTGCATCTTTATCTATGAAAGATATTCCTGAGTATGCTAGTAGTCTGCTTCAATCCTTTACGCTACCCCTGTATAATCAATATAAGAACACGAAGCTCTTCCATAAGTATGATGCCTGGATCAAGGATTTTTCTGCCCTTGGAATCTCTTGGCGTAATGGGGTAATCATGTTCCCTTTACGCTTGATCACATACGAAGTTAATTCCCATCAGGACCAATTACTTGAGTATTACATCAATCGCCTACAAACAGGTCAATTACAAGGCACACAAAAGGAACTATTTGATTTCCTCTTTCCCCGCCTCATTATTGCCTCGGTTCCTTTGAAATCAGTTGATATTTTTCTTATGAAATCATTACTTGAAGCTGATCAGGGGAATTTTAATTATTTTAAAGGCTTAGAATTGATTGCCCAGGCTAAGCTCACAAATACATCCGTTCGTACTGTCAAGCGTCGAATGAAGCTTCTCAATTTCTCCCAAATCCCGATTCCTGTCTATTTCTTAGATATGGCTGCATTGGGATATGAGACTTACATAATTTCTCATTTCAATAATATTCCCGAAAAAATTTCACCGTGGGTATTACATTCTATTGATTTAACGATCAGTCAATTCAGTCTCCTTCAATTACCTTTAAGAAATCCCCGCCTTTATAAGAACGTCGAGGATCAGTTGGAACCTCTAATATTTTCCCCGTTATCCGAAAGGATTCATTCCTGGAATTTATCAGGATTAGATGAGGGAAAAGATGCTTGGAAGACTCCACCCTCTTTTGTACATACCTATCCTACGAGGGATTTGGCTACTCCCTCCCCACATCTCAAGATGTTGCTTCAACCCCAATTTGATCGATTTCGTGACCTAACTTCCCCTGATATCAAACTCATCGAATTTATCACTACACAAGGCACCGTTTCTAGTGTTAAGAAGCTCAGTCGGATTCTAAGAATGACCGTGCCTGATATTACAGAAAAAATGAAAGAATTTCAGCAGCAAAGACTGATTCTTCGGACTATCCAATTCTTCAATATTGGTCTTGATCTGAGTTTATTTTTCTTTATTTCTGCTCCAAAAAGCGTCGACATCGACTGGGCGACTTTATTCACAACTTTTGCTAAAGTAGATGTTTTTTACGATACTTCTACTGACGTAGATCTGTATTTTGGCTTTTTAAAACTACCTGTTAAATTCTATAAAGATTTCACTCAAAAGGTCGCTGCCGTCAAGAAAGAATTCCCTGATATTAAATTTTATTATACTGTTGAACCCGCTGATATTACTCGCTGGAACCTTTCTCTTTCTGATACGTATAGTGGCTAATGTAGAAAAAAAAGCAAATTTCTGTTTAGAAATTGATTTTCGCGACCGATAGTAATAATACAGATTCTGAAGTTTTTCATAGACATTTGTCTAGTCTAGACTGAACCTTTTAGAAGGCACTGGTTTTATTTGAAGAAAGTTAAAAACAAGTTGGGATCCGTATGAGTGATGAATTAAAACCTGAACCGATCGAATGGAGTATATCTCTTCGAAATAAAATAACTTTTTCTTTGGGTGAAATCGGAGATGGAGTAGCTTATCAAACATTTTCATTTCTGATCTTCACATTTTATTTTACGGTAGTTCGGTTACCAGTCTTATGGATAAGTGGAGGATTTATCATCTGGTCTTTCTGGAATGCAGTTAATGACCCTCTCATTGGGATCTTATCTGATAAAACGCATACTCGCTGGGGTCGACGTTTTCCTTGGATGATGGGAGCCACCATTCCCCTTGCAATTGTAATGGTACTATTATTCCTTCCTCCTATGTCATCTGATACTGTTAATTTTGCTTATTTTCTCTTCATCTTATTTCTCTTTGATACCGTTTATACAGCTTTTAACCTCAATTATAATGCAATGTGGTCTGAAATGTTTCTTTCGACTAAGGATCGGAGTGAAGTTGGCCAAATGCGAGGAATTTTCGTTATTATTGCATTAGTTTTTGCATTCCTCCTTCCTACCATTCTCATTGAAGATTTGACAAATCAGTTTGGCTACGATTATACTCAGAGTCAATATATTCTAGTCGGGATTCTGGCAGCTATTATCATTGTCCTTTCGTATTCCATCGTCTTAAAATGGGGAGCAAAAGAGCGAAAAGAATTTATCAAAGACTCAGCGACGGCCCCCTCCTACATGGAAGCACTACGATATACATTCAAGAATAAGGCCTTTCGATTCTTTGCGATAGCAGCTTTAGCTACTTGGATCTGTAATGGAATACTTCCAACCGTCATTCCTCTTTTTGCCACTTATGCTCTGAACATAGCTGAGGAAGATTCAATCCTGATTGGTGTTTTACTTCTTGTAGGATTCCTTGTAGGAGCCATATCCATCCCTTTTTGGACAAAGATTCGCCAAACACGAGGTGCACGTACTACTGGTATGCTGGTTTTCATTAGCTGGGCAATAGGTCTACTTATTTTCATGTGGTCTTTTGATCTAGTGTCAGGTCTAGTAACAATGGCTTTAGTGGGAATTGGGCTTGGGGGAAGTATTTATTTTTATGACCAGATTATTGCTGAAATTATTGACGATGATGAGCTTCGGTATGGCACACGTCGCGCTGGGGGTTATTATGGGGCGATTTCATTCGTTATTCGCCTCTCTGGAGTAGTAAATTTCTTTATTATTGGAATCGTATTTTCTGGTACAGAATGGTCTAAGTTTACCCCAAACCCAAGTGTAGATGTGATTTGGGGTCTTCGGTTTCTGATAGGTATTTTTCCCGCACTAGTTCTCATACTAGGCTTGATAAGTCTGTATTTCTATCCTATCCATGGCGAATATCTAGAGAAAATGAGGAGTAGTGTTACAGAAGTTCATATTAAGAAACGAGAGTAATAAATCTTGGATTCGGAGGGAACTAACTTAGATTTCTGATCAGAGAGCGACATAAGGAATTTTGCACTCTAACAAATCTCCTTACATATAATGGAAATGATTAGCTTTCAGAAATATAGAATAATTTATTATTAACACTCTGTTACCCATGTCACTCACATAGTTATCCTATAGTCTTATATTTCTTTAGCTAATTTTTGAAATTCTCCATGAATTATCGAACCAAACAAGAATTTATAAGGAACATAATTCTCCAATCACTTAGTGTCCTGACAATTAACAAGTAACGATTTTTTGTTGGTAAAAACTTAATTCCTAAATTTTGAAGGAAGTAAATATGCAAGAAAATACCACTAATTTACGAATTTATGGCCCACAGATGCCAGAGGCCATTAAACGATTGCATGATTTAGAAAAAAAGGTAATCGCTGAATTTCCAATTGAACGGGGTGAGATCAATATCGGTAAGTATGATTATATTTACCACTGGGAAAAGGCTCCCAGGCCTGAACCCCTATTAGCTCTGATAGAATATATCGATGAGGCATTTGCTGGTTTACCGACTCGTTATTCCATTACGACAGAGGGATATCACACTCGACGAGTAACAGCAGAGGCTGATCGTATGGGGTCAAATACAACCTTTAGCTTTGTTCGAATACATGGTCCAAGTATTTCGAAGGCTCTTCGAGCGATTGAAAAAGTAGTTGAAGATGTCGAGACCACAAATACAATTCAATCACTTAAATCATCTGTTCTTGTAGGAGAATGGGACTACGCATTTGAATGGGATCATTATCCTACTATGGATGAGATTCATGATTTACTTGCCTCCGTTGATAAATTGGTGGGCCCCACTGGTGCTTTATACAAAATTTCTACATTGAAAAATGTTTATCGAACGGAAAAGCATGTAGACGACCATACTTCTGAAAACCTAATGGCGTTCTTATAAGCGATAATTTTTCATTTTCAAATGGTTTTGGAAAATTCCCCCCAAGCAGCTGTACATTCCCATAATATCTTGATATACAGATGATAAATACTTGAAGGAACTACTGATGGTAAATATTGTTCCAATAGTAATTGGAGCTCTAGAAAGTGCTCTCTTAACGCTAGTAGATTACCTTTCTCTCCATGTGCTTCTATGTCTTATCCCTGCATTCTTCATTGCTGGTGCCATGGTAGTGTTCATTCCCAAAGATGTTATTATGAGGTATATGGGGAAGAACGCGGATTCTAAAGTTGCTTATCCTATGGCTACAGCCGCTGGGTTTTTACTTGCTGTCTGTAGTTGCACTGTTTTACCATTATTTGTTGGAATCTGGAAAAAAGGAGTAGGCCTAGGTCCTGCAATAACTTTTCTCTTTGTTGCTCCGGCAATTAATA
>JAEOTQ010000019.1 GCA_016839785.1 Candidatus Hodarchaeota archaeon
AAACATATTGATACTTCAAAAATGATTCGAATGGCTTTGCTCCACGATCTATGTGAATCTATAACAGGGGATTTGATGCCTGGAATATCAAAAAGAAAAAATGAAGACAAAGCAATGAAAAAAATTCTATCATGCTTACCGGAACAAGTTAAGAAATTTTATCATGAAATATGGAACGATTATTGTAATAGAAAATCTGAAGAATCGGAGATTGTAAGGGAATTGGATAAACTAGAAATGGCATTTCAAGCTCTTTACTATGAGGAAAATGGATATGATAAACACTTGTTATCAGGATTTTGGAAAACTTCAGAATCTGTAATCAAAGATCCTTATATTAGACAACTTTTTAACACTCTGAAAAATGAAATAAAAACTTGAATTTCCTCAAACAGAAACAGATTTACGTATAAACAGTATAACCACTAAAGCTATTATTATGGCTATTATCAACGGAATTCCAAACCTGAATATTATATTATCAGAAATTGAAATAACTGTCTCTTTGGATTCTGAACCGAGAGTTTGACCCTCGAATTCAAAGGTGACCGAAGAAGATACTTTTACCCCATTATTACCTATAGCTTTTAATGTAATTTCTTTTTCTTCACCTCCCGTGAATACATTATATTCGTATTGAAGGTTTCCTTCAGTTATATGCAAATTTTCTGTCACATCGATTACCACTATAACATTGGTTACAGTCATGTTTGATGGGTTCTCAACTCTTATCTTTATAGGAAATTCTGTTTCTTCAATAGGGGATTTAGATGGATCAATTTTTACAGTTATAGGGTTAAAGATCGTGACTGATTGTTCTGGTGTACGAGTTACGGCTGAACTCCCCGCAAAAGAAAAAGTAGCTTCAGAAGGAGAAAATTGAAAATTACCGCTCTGAGTGTATTTTACTTCATAGGTTGTTTCTAAACTTTCTCCTTTATCGAGTTGAGAAGTGGATACAGATTGATTGCCACTTATGATGGTAATAAAAGCATCTTTGCCACTTTCTAAAGATGCATTAAATATGGGTAGCGAACCATGGTTTGTCATTTTAACTGTTATTGTTGTAATATAATCCTTAAATGCCAAATTAGTTTGAACAAATTTCGATAACTCAACTCCTAAGGGAAGGGTTATTGAATTCGACAGACGACCCAAATCTTCAATATCTCTAAACTTGATAAGAACGGGTGTAAAGACGTAATTTTCACTTTGGTCGATGATCTCTGCAATATAGGTTATGTTAAAGCTCTCTCCAGGGTTTATCTCATCTATTTGGGCTGTTATTTTTCCCCCATCATACTCCACACTACCGTTTAAAAATTTCAGACCTGCAGGAAGAAAATCCTCTATAATAACTGAGTTTAAGACATTCTGTCCAATATTGCTCGAGATTAGGGTTACATTGGCAATCAGCTTGTCTGAAACATTCTCAAGCGCCATTTCTTTATCGACTTTTATATTGCTCAAACGGGGCTCTTCGAGATCAAAGAAAATTCGAATATCATTCGAATTGATATCTTTAGATTCTCCATTCTCCACCCATTCCAGGCTCCACGTCATGGATTCGGTTGGTAGAGTTAATGACAAAGCAGATACATCAACATCAAAGTTCCACACCTCATCAGGTAACAAACGAAAAGCTGTATTATTACCTATTCTCAGATCAAAGGCAGGACTGTTTCCCTGATTGAAAACAGCAATTTCCACCTCTTTTTCAGAACCTATTTTTAAATTATTGGAACTAACAAAAGCCTCTACTCTTAATGATGGTGAAATTTTATTTAGATATACAAAAAATTCATTCATAAGAGCTGTTAAATTGTGATAATCATTTTCAATCAAGAATGAATATTTTATTTCTGAACTTGGAACTTCTATCAATACTGGTGAATCTGTATTGACTTTCAAGCTGTATGTTATTACCCTCTCTTCCCCTGGTGCAAGTTCTTCAACTTGCTGGGAAGGGTTACCACTTTCTAAATCAAAGTAAGGGATCCACCAATTTTCGTCCACAATAATGTCCTCAATTGGAGAACTTGCATCAGTACCGATGTTCTTCAATCTTATCTTCACTTCAATTATATCATTTTTTACTGCATATCCGTTGCTGACCTGTCTGGTAACTAGAAGAGAAGGAAAGCTACTGATTACAGAAGTATTAAGTAGAGGCATCGGTTCACCAGGAGGTATAATAGTGCTGAAGGATGAGGTAAAATTTTCATATTTTTTTGTATCATATTCATTATTAATAAAAAAGGCTCCATAGGCGCGGTATTCTATTGTGGACAAATCTGAGAAAGGAGAAGCAGTTAGATTTTCTACTTTGTCTGGGAATATGTTTCTGAAAAGGAGATCATTATTTTCAAATACATCAGTTTTTACTGAGCCCAGAGTTAATGTATGATGAAAAACTCCATCTGATTTCTCTCCTTTAAAGGATATTATGGGTAATTTTTCAGAAATAAAAGAGGAATTAGTAACAAGATTTTCAAATCCATTCAGAGTGGGCATCATCTTGAAAAAGTAT
Source organism: Candidatus Hodarchaeota archaeon (assembly GCA_016839785.1). Lineage (GTDB taxonomy): Archaea > Asgardarchaeota > Heimdallarchaeia > Hodarchaeales > Hodarchaeaceae > Hodarchaeum. The sequence goes on from JAEOTQ010000019.1 coordinate 2,531, forward strand.
TCATTAATCCAAGAGTTGAAGTTAACATGTGAGTAGAAAACGTAATTATTGGGTGTAGATGAATAAATAACAAAACCCAAGCCAAGAAGTGAATTGAGATAAGAAGCAGTTTTCATAGCAGCCTCTTCATTTGGAGAGTTAACCTCTAGAAATACACCCTCTTTGGGAATTAAATCAAACCCTATTAAATCAAAACCAGATTGTGTAAAAAGATCATATTCACTAACCCATTCATTATATTTACATGAAAAGAAGTGATATTCTGACACATCTTCAAACTGTACCTCGATTTGAGAAAGTTGTTGAAAATTAATATCATAATTAGAAAATTCAGTACGCCAAAAAACCGTATCCCCAATCAAATAAACTTTCAATGTCTCTTCGTAATTCAGTACCTGAGATGAGACGGGATTAACAGACATCATTGATAGTAACATGGAACATAACAACAAAATTAAAACCAATATAGATACTGGTGATCTTTTTCTCAACTTTCTCCAACTTCATTTGAAAAATAAGTAATTATAAATGTCTTTTTGCAAGGTCTTTTCTTAATGATTACTACAAACTGTTTATATAAAAAACACACTTTTCTAAATAAATAAGAGTGTAAGGATAAATGGATACCTTAGATATCATCGAAAGATCTAGAAATGGACCCAAAGTAGAAGAGAAAGACTGGGATTTTATGGTTTGGCGTAAGGGAGAGGAATTAGCAAAGAGTTATAAAATCAATGCTGATCTAGAAGGAATTCTTAGGGATGACGTAGCAGATGACATTTTTGAAGCCTCTATTCAAATGATATGTGACTTAGGGATATATAACCAAACAAGTAGAAGAATGATAAAATTCACAGAACAAGAGGTAAAGGATAAGATTGCAAATATCCATAGCGAAATACCCATTGGAGAAGGAAAAGATCAAAGAACTTTTTCTTATAGAAGAGTTGAGAGTAACGATCCCATATTATTGAGTGCAGGACATATGCGCTGTTCAGAAGAAATAGCTCCAAAACTTTATGAAGCAATGGCAAGACTTCCGCGCACAGATTGGTTAGAAGGATTTATTATAACAAGCATTTCTGGTTTACCATTAAAAGGTTTGCCATACGAAGTTCTGGCTACTATTTTTGAAGTTAAGACAATGCGGGAGTCGATAACTAGAGCTAATAGACCTGGAATGAGTCTTGGATACTATGGAATAATGAATAAAGCTGCAGATTATATAGCTGCATTAAATCCAAATTATGGCATAAGACCCGTCGACAGCATCAGGCTCAGTCACTTACCCGAGTTAAAAATCACTGATGAGGATCTCGCATCAGTTATCGCTTCTAATCAGTATGGAACTTCAATATCAGGAGGTGGTCATTGTATTCTTGGTGGTTTTGCAGGAGGACAAGTTAGCTCAGCGATTACTTCTGTAGCTTCTGCAATCGGAGAATACTTATGCTTCAATGTGAATCATGCATGGGCACCCACTGCAATAGGAATCGATGTCGAAAAAAAACTCTGGTATTCTCCAGAAACGTTTTGGTGCACAGGAATAGCATATCTTGCCCACTCAAGGAATATAAAAATGCCGAGTGCCGCATTAGCTATTAGCAGTCACGAACCCAATACCAAAAATAGGTGGCTTGAGCTAGCAGTCACAACAGTAACATCCATAGTGCTGGGCTATCATGTTCATGTATTTCGTCCTAGTAAGCCTATGAGGGACAATCTGCAAACCCCATTAGAATTACAGTTCTGTATGGAAATTGCAGACACCACACTAAATAATAATTATAAAAAAGATGATATGTTGGAATTCCTTCGAAAATTAGCCCCTGAGTATATGCCTGTATATGAAAAAGATCAATCTGAGCGATATGAGTTTTTAAAAGGAAATCCATTTGAAGATCTTTATGATTTGGAATCATTACTCCCAAAACAATTCTATTTAGAACAATACTCTAACGCAAAAAAAGAACTCAGAAATATTGGATTCCTAATGGAATTATAAATTTATTTTAATTTAATTTATTGCTTTTTTTTCAATAATATCTTATTTATTCCATCAATCATAGCCTCAACGCTTACTCTAACTACGTCTTCACCTATCGCTCTTGATGATGCAATATTTCCATCTTTATCCTCAACTTTTATTATCACATTAGCCAGAGCATCAGACCCTCCTGTTATTGCTTCTAACCTATATTCTTTAAGTTTAATATTAACCAGATTACTGGTGATTTTGTGGATTGCTTTTACAGCGGAATCAACTGGTCCAACCCCTGTCTCGGCACCAACATATTCTTTGCCATTAAGAGTTATTTTCACAGATGCGGTGGGTAACATCTTAATCCCAGTCATAACTGCGAAATCTGTTAGATCGATAATTTTTTCTTCTTCTGAAGTCTTTTTCATAACAGTTCTAGATAGAGATATCAGGTCAGAATCTGTAACAAACTTTCCCTTATCTCCTAATGCTTTTACCATGCTCAGAATTTCCTTGATTTGTTCTTTAGTTGGATTCCATCCCAACTCTTCTAATTTAGATTGGATACCATGACCGCCTGCATGTTTTCCGGCTTGTATCCATCTTTTTCTTCCCACCGTCTCGGGTTCAACTGGTTCATAGGTCAATGGCATCTCTAAAATACCATGAGTGTGTATACCTGACTCATGCCCAAAAGCATTTTCTCCAACTATTGCCTTGTTAACATGTATAGGAATGCCAGTTAAGGCTGAAACTAATCTGGAAGTATCATAAATCAATTTTGTATTAACCCTTGTTTTTCTTTTGTAAAGTGAGTGAATTACCATTACAACTTCCTCAAGTGGAGCATTACCTGATCTCTCTCCAAGTCCATTTATAGTGACATGTGGCCTTGTAGCTCCGGCTTCTATACCAGCAATGGTATTTGCTACTGCCATGCCGAAATCATCGTGACAGTGTAAACTTATAGGAATTTTAACAACTTGTTTTATTTCGGATACAAGATCATACATCCTTTTAGGGGTCATTATCCCTACTGTGTCTGGGATATCAATTCTATCTGCTCCAGCTTTTTCCACAGCAATATAAACTTCTTTCAAATATTCAATATCTGAACGTGTTGCGTCTTCAGCAGAAAATTCGACTAGCACTCCGTGTTTTTTTGCATATTCGACCCCTTCTATAGCTTTTAGAAGTACTTGTTCCCTATCCAATTTTAACTTATATTTAAGATGGATGTCTGAGGTTGCAACGAATACATGAATACAATCCACTCCACAATTTAATGCAGCATCTATGTCAGCCTTTTCCACCCGTGCTAATCCACAAATCTCCGCGTTTAATCTTTCTTTTATGATGAACCTAATTGCCTCCATCTCGCCCAGCGAGATTACGGGAAATCCCGCTTCAATAGTGTCTACTCCAAGTTTATCCAATTGACGTGCAATTTCGACCTTCTCTTCTGGTGTTAAAGATACACCAGGAGTTTGTTCACCTTCTCTGAGAGTGGTATCAAAAATCTTAATATTTTCGTTCCTTTCAGAACTCACTCTTCTATTCCTGCCATTTTCCTTATTATCTTGCCTACTTTCTCAATTTCATGATGACCTATTTCTTCCATTAATTTATTGAGTTTTATTTTACTTTCTTTTAAATCACCTGTCCATTCTTTTGCAAAATTTCCATTTTGGATTTCTTTTAGAGCCTTCTTCATGTTCCTTTTTACATTTTCATCAATAATTTTAGGACCTACGGCCAATCCTCCGTACTTTGCGGTATCAGAAACTGCTTTTAACATTCCTAGAAAACCATTTTGATATACTAAATCCATGATAAGTTTCATTTCATTACAAACTTCAAAATAGGCCAACTCGGGTTGATAACCCTCCTCTACCAGCATCTCATAGCCTGCTTTGACAAGTGATATTAAACCTCCAACTAAAACAGCCTGTTCTCCAAATATATCTGTTTCAGTTTCCTCTTTGAAAGTAGTTTCCAATACTCCCGCTTTGGTGCAACCAATCGCTTTACTCATTGCCAGTGCTTTTTCCATTGCCTTACCTGAATAATCTTGATTTACTGCTACAAGTGCGGGTACTCCAAATCCATTCTGATAGATCTCTCTCAACCTCTTACCGGGGCTTTTTGGTGCCACCATTACAACATCGCAATATGAAGGAGGTTTAATAAGCCCAAAGTGAATATTGAAACCATGTGAAAAACCAAGTACCTTTCCTTCTTTTAATTGGGGTGATATTTTTAAATCGTAAACTGAAGTTTGCTCTAAATCAGGTATTAACATGTGTATGATATCGCCCAACTTAGCCGCCTCTTCAATACCATAAGGCTTTATCCCATCATCCTCTGCTATATCCCATGAATAATCTTTTATCAAGCCCACGATTACATTGAGACCTGAATCTCTCATATTGAGAGCTTGAGCTCTTCCTTGATTTCCATAACCTATAACAGCTATGGTTTTATTCTTTAAAATTTCCATATCTGCATCATTGTCATAATATATTTTTACCATAACTTTCACCCTCTGATCAACGCAGTTAAACCTGTTCTTGCCATCTCCTTAATGCCGAAAGAATTGGCAAGGTTAATAAAAGCATCTATTTTTTCAGGCGTTCCGGTTACCTCAACTATCATAGTGTTTGCAGATACATCAACTATTCTACTTCTAAATATGTTGGAGAAGTTTATCAGATCTGTTCTTGCCTTGGCATCGGGAATATTGAGTTTAAGAAGAGCTAATTCCCTTATTACTGACCGCTCAGAATCTAGTGCTGTTATTTTAATCACATCTATCAGTTTGCTAAGTTGTTTTATAACCTGCTCAATAACTAATTCATCACCTTTTACAACAATTGTCATTCTTGAAAATTCTCTTTGTTCTGTTGGACCAACGGAAAGGCTTTGAATGTTAAAGTTTCTCCTCCGTAACAAGTTAGAGGTTCTGTACAATACACCAGGCTTGTTTTCTACTATTATTGAGATGATTCTTTCTTGATTTTTATTTAATTTCAATCAAGTATCACATCCTTTAATCCTTTAGAAGGGGGTACCATGGGAAATACATTCTCTTCAGAGGATATAGGTATGTCTATAACAGTAGTAATGTCATCTCTTAGAGCGGATTTGATAGCCTTTTCAAATTCCTTGATTGAGGAAATACGAAAACCTTGTGCGCCATAAGATTCAGTTAGTTTTTTAAAGTCTGGAGTATTTCCAAGTTTTGTTGCAGAATATCTTCTATTATAAAACATTCTTTGCCACTGAGCTACCATACCTAATACTGAATTGTTCAATATCAGAACAATAACAGGAATTTTTTCAGAAACAGAAGTTGCAAGTGAATTCTCAGTCATTCTGAAACTACCGTCCCCAGCTATGTCTATAACTGGAACATCAGGTTTAGCCACTTTCGCTCCTATCGCAGCAGGAAAACCAAAACCCATTGTTCCAAGACCTCCAGATGTTAAGAAAGTTCTTGGCTTTAACGAAGTAA
>JAEOTQ010000003.1 GCA_016839785.1 Candidatus Hodarchaeota archaeon
AGCCTTGAAATCGCATTAATTTGTTCGATAATTTCTTGTTGGGTGATTTCGGTGTAATATGACCTAGTAAGTAGCTTTTTTGCTTCTGTATGCATGAGAACACTTAAATTTGCCGCGATGACCAGATTTTCAGTCTGGTCTGTTCGCGATAATTTGAAATCATTGTGGACGACTAAGGTGTTTGTCTTAGAGATGGAATCCAAATTATCACTCATGTTTTCAAACATCATTCGATGATTAAACACCAAGCAAAGCGATAGTATAATATAAATAAAGATTAAATTCTTGAGCTTTACCATTGTAATTCGATGTAGAACCAGTAATCAAATTTAAGTTTTATTATTGGGACATTTCACTTTCCTATAGATCTATGTAAATCCAATGATGAATATCGGAACGGAGATATTAAGTACAATCCTAAGTAATGAACACTTGAAGGAATTAATATTGGACCTGTAATCAATGTCAATCCCAGAACTTCTTCTTCATCATAATCGGATCCCTCCTGAAGTCCTGCAATCCTTACTTCAATTTGCTGAAAATCAATACTGGGATACTAAGGATTTCCATCAAATTGCTCAAGAACTCGAAGAATTTATACATAATCTTCCCTCCTCTGAAGAACACCTAGATGAATTATGGTATATTCTGATAAAATTACTGTTCTTTGCTGGTGATTTGCGAAAGCTCAATGATGTATATACATCCATTACAGCAACCAGTCAGGGAATTCCTGGTGTGCGGATATTCTATGCTCTCGCTTTAACTTTCCAGGGGCATTCTGAAGAAGGTTTACGGATTTTGAATAACACCAACATAGATGAAATCACAGATTCACAAGTGAAGATTGAAGCGTTAGGGATCAGCCTGTTTTTCCATTCAATACGACGTGATCAGAATAAAGTTGATGATCTTTATCACCAAATTATTCATCTTTCTGAAACCATTCCGGAATTAACTGAAAGACAGAAAGCTCATCTTCTTCCCTGGGCATATATTCGCAAGGCTTATTCGATCCGAGGCCAAACTACTCGTGCTTTAAACCTTCTGAATAAAGTTCAAACTGAATTGAACATTTTTCCACACCGATTTTTTCAGATAATGACCAGTTTAAGAATTGGACACATTTATCACATTAGCGGAGATTTTACGAAAGCAATTGAACTTTATGATCAGGCCATTGATCTAGCTGTGGAAGTTCAAAGCTGGCATCTTCTTTCGATGATCTATAACCGAGTTGGTTTTATCCTCACTGCGCAAAGACAATTAAATGATGCTAGAGGTTTTTTTCAGGATTCTTTAGATTATGCGAATAAATCTGGCGCACGATGGCTCACTGTTGGCCCTCTGGTTAATCTAATTCGGTGGAAGTTAAATCAAGGAAAGATTGATGAAGCAATTGAAGATTATCACACATTCGCCAAGATCACCGAGTCCGTGGGTGATGAACAGGAACAATTTTACGCTCTCCTCGCCCTTGCAGAGTTATATGCACAGATTGATGATACACCAAAGTCGAAATATTATTACTCCAAAGGTGTCAAATTGGGATTGAAGCTTGGATTATTCCGGCTAGTTGATGATCCTAAAGAGAATAATTAGTTAACCAATTTGAGAAGAATATCGAGTGGTTAAGCTAGTTCTCGGCCATTTTATATTTCAGATACAACTTTTCTAGAGATTTCGTGTCGATATCTAGATCTAAATCCTCAATTACCTCATGAATGTATTCTAAATTTGCTTTGAGAGTAATATTTGCATGATTCAGCTGCTGTAAAATCTTTTGAGATATGGGACGCTTGGCTTTCCAGTAGACAATAGTATTAAGAAATTTCATTACTATAGGATGCTGTAGTAATGCATAAAATAGAAGTGCTTCCTCTTTAGATTCTGTGGGAAGAAAATAGCTCGTATCATCCAATACAACTGGTTTATTTTGTATTGGTCCAATTAAACGAAAATGTAGTTGCTTGTGCAGACCAGAGACTCCAATTTTCCAATGTGTAAAGGTATACGGGCCTACACCAAATACTGAGAACGGAGGTTTCCCCTTATAGATTGAGCTTCTTCGTTTCTCTAGTCTAGCTCTGTTATGATTTAGATATGCCCATGTCTTCGGAGCGAGTTTTCCAATTTTTGAGGTTTCCTCCCCTATATATTTTTGAGGAACTATCAACCAGCGATGAGTTTGTGCTACCTTATTATGGACAAGATCAGTACTTTTGAGGAGTGGGAATAGGTAGGTATCCTCAAGATCTAAAACTTCATTTTTTCCATTAATATAAGATGGTCCCTCTTTTTTCAATATCATTATTTTTGTAGCATCGTGTTTTATGCCAGATCTCCATGGGATAGAAAATTTGCCATGAAGAAAGCTCACTTCCTGATAGGACGACATATCATTAACTAAGAGGTCGTTAATTATGCCAAGAGTGGAGGAGGGGTTAACTGAAGAAAGTGAGGAAAAGATTTGACATACATTGGCTGTTCTTCCAGGTTTCATATGACAGGTGAGTAGACATGCATCAACTGAGGCGTTAAAATTAGATGTAGCATCTATCCGGTGTATTTTAATCTCTGATACTGAAAATTGATGTGTATTGATATATTTAAAGATTTTCCGAGCCACGCTAACCTTACACAGAATTGCTACTGTTCCGATTACCTCATTCATTGCTTCTAGTAATTTAATAAGCATCCATTCAGAGATATCAAAATTGCTTTTTCCCGTGACAGAATCTAAACCAGAAAATTTGTGAATATTTTGTTTAGGAGGAAGATTATTGCCTTTAAGTAAACCTTGTTCTGACGAGGTAATCCATGGTAAATTTCCAATTATTAAAATAGGTGGTGTTAATGTTGAAATGAATGCTTTCCAATCTTTCATAAAAAAGTCAGTTTCCTCAAGAGAAACGATTTTCTCTTTATTGAGTTCGACAATCTCAAGATTTAACTTTTTCAAATAATCGATATTAATGTCAAATCCATAAATCTTCGTATCTGGAAACTTTCTAATGGCGGCAAGAACGAACGAACCTGCTCCACATGTAGGTTCAAGAATTGAGGAGGGAAAAACCCCTTCAGAACATAATTTTGTGATTATCGTCTCGGCAAGCGCTGACGGGGTTTGGAAATCTCCATACTCCTTGATACGCTTTTCCTTGCGAGAGTTCACATATATCTTATAATGCAAATTGATTAAGAATCTTTCTTGAAGTGAGGAAATCCAAATCAATACTTTGCACTCGTTTAACCTAATATTAGTTACGGTATAACCTCAAATTAGGACTAAAAGGTTTTTATAAACTTAAATTTGAATTATAGAAGACAGATATATGACTCACTTTTTAGATGAATTTCTGAACCCGAAATCTGTGGCATTCCTAGGAACCTCAAACAATCTAATGACAATGGGCACTGGTCAATGTTATGCTCTAAAATCGAGATTTACAGGAAAAATCTTCCCAATACATCCTTCTGAAGATAAAATCTTGGGATTACCTGTATATCGGAAATTAGAGGATCTTCCTGAAATTCCTGACCTTCTGATAATTGTTCTCCCTACTCGCTTGGTGCTTGAATACTTGGAAGCTGCCGGAAAACTAGGAATTCCGTATGTGATTATTGTTTCTGCTGGGTTTAGTGAGATAGGCAATGTAAACAGTCAAGAAAGATTGAATGAAATCGCTACTAAATATAGCATGCGTTTTCTTGGACCAAATTGTATTGGAGTAATTAATACACATTCTAGCAATGGTATCCTTAATTGCACCTGGTTTCCTTTCGAATTACCTGAAGGACAGAACGGAAATATTTCTTTACTTAGTCAAAGTGGATCTTGGATATCACAAATTTTAATCTGGGCGGATAGAAGAGGAATTAGAATTGGAAAAGCGATTTCTGTAGGAAATGAAGCCAACATTAATATTACTGAATGTTTAGACTATTTTCGTCAGGATAGCAATACGGAAGTAATAGGAATGTATATTGAGGGAATAAAGAATGAGGGACGGAAATTCGTTGAGGCGTTACAAGCAGCGGCTAAAAGTAAGCCAGTTGTTGTTTCCTTTCATGGAGGTACCACTGCAGGAGCCCGTGCTGGTATGTCTCATACTGCTTCTTTAGGAGGGAAACCCTCAGTTTATCAATCTCTCCTCAAACAATCAGGAGTGATCCAAACAGCTAATATGGAGGAATTATTCGAGTTTACTCATGCTTTTTCCTTAGCACATCCTCCTAAAGGTAATAGAGTTGGTTTGGTTACAAATTCTGGAGGACCTGCTGTAACCTTAGCAGATTTATGTGAGAAAGAAGGTCTTCAAGTAGTATCATTCTCGAACGATTTACAAAGTCAGTTAAAAGATATTATTCCTTCTGTGGCTTCTGCAAATAATCCGATAGATTTAACTTTCGACTTGAATTTTTCTCTCTTCTACGAGGATGTTCCTAAGCTAATATGGCATTCAGGAGAAGTAGATGCATTAATTTTTTATGGTATTTTCGGGAGTAGCATGTTAGAGCGGTCTGTTCGTTTTAGTAATGGTGAATTCAAAGAATTGTTTCCACTTGAAGCCATGGATTTTCTCGTACAGGAAACT
>JAEOTQ010000020.1 GCA_016839785.1 Candidatus Hodarchaeota archaeon
ACTAGAAATCAGTTAAAAGTAATCTCGAAGAGTTGCTGGTTGTTTTGGAAAGATCTGAGATAATTTCCGAGCCTCTGTTAGATCCCCATCTATTTTTCCCACTTCAGCCAATTCGGCTGTTGAATATATTCCAAAAATTATTTGGCTTAAAGTATTAATTGTTAAATGTAGTTTAGCTTCTTTTGGAACCAGGTTTACTTGACATTGCCCGTTTTTTATCTGTAATTCGAAATTTTTGTTATTCCAAGGGCATCCAGTGTCTTTAATCGTGAAACACACATTTTCAACCAGAGAATCTAAGTAGCTCAGCTTGGGGAGAAGTTTTTCGAGATCAATTATCCGGAACATAGAATTACTTAGATGCCGTTTTTCTTTAATATCAGGACTTTTCATATAGAGGAGGTAGTTGGAATCCAGTGGAGCAAATTTAATATATTTTCGTTGTGAATCATGATTTGCCAGAAAATTTAATAACGCCTGCTTAGTTTCAGGATCGAAAGTTATCATTTCTCTTACTTCAATATAAGGAAATTTATTTCGGTGACTTTTTTGTTCAAATCGAATTATTAAATATCCTAAATCATTGCCATTGAGATCTTGACAGATAAATTGAAATCCTCTTGAGTTCCAGCTCCATCCCATTAGCTCTATCCAAAGTTTCGAAGGACGTTTGACTAATCCATCAATTTTTTCCGTCATTTTTTGATATAATGCTTGACAACGGGCATATTCAGGATGGAAATCTTCTTCTATTCGACGATTGGGCGTGGGATTCTGACGAATATTTGAACAGCGGATGGAATACACTTCTAGGGAGTCAACATGCGCGTAACCGACTTTTTCATAAAATTCATATGAAAAGGGGTAGAGAGAAGACACTAGATACTCTTTTTTGTGAAGATCCTGAAAAATAAATTCAAACAATTTGGTGATATGCTGTTTCCGTCTATATTCAGGTTTACAAGCAACAGCTGAAATCCCTGCCATTTTCACCCATGTTCCGCGTATTCGCTGACTAAAATCAATAATACCTATGACTGCACTAATGGTAGCATTTTCTTCCACGACATAATCCGTCATCGGGTAAATAACAAGAGGCAGCGAATCAGGTGTTTTTGGTGTGTCATATCGATTCTTTCTTCCCTCGAATGCATAGACTCTAATTTTTCTAATTGCTTCCTTGTCATCATCAGTAGCTAGCCGGCAGATCATAGATATCAACTTACGAATAGAAAGAAAGAGAATTATAATTATCTTCTTCTTTTGGTAAAATCCATAACTCTTCAAATTATATTAACTCATATGGTAAGATAGAGACTTTAACAATAAATACTCAAAATCCGTTCATTCTTTTGGCGACTTCCACTCTATAATACTAAAAATGTGAAAGAAAAATGGGTGACAAAGACAGACGAATTTCTCGGAAACAGGGCCCAGTGTGTGCTAATCACACAGATCGTTTTGATACAAAAGAATGCGAGAGGTGTCATAAATTCTTCTGTACTGATTGTAGTGTTGAGGATTGGCATGAAAACTTTTTTTCTCAATTTATTGGTAAAAAACGAGATTTTATCAAGAAAATTTACTGTCATCCCTGTCAGAAACGAGTAGTACGAATTCGTATGGCAGGTTACATTGGATTATTATTAATGTTTGGACTCCCTGTAGTATTATGGGTGTTAATATCCCTCTCATAGAGCTTTAAATACTGGGCGTTTAAGGAAATGCCACGAAATTCGTTAAAAGATTATCAGGAAGACCGTTTTGAACGGGGGGTTTATGATCGTAGAAATGCCCTCAACGATTTAACTGGGAAAGAGTGGTTGTTTTCGACTAAAACCATTATTCCCAAAGAATATTTCTCTCGGTTTCCCCCTCTCTCAAGTGATCACGATTTTCCCCCCCTTCCCATTGATTTAAGCCAAGAGCTCATTGAAACTTTTACTAAACCCAATGGTACCATACTTGATCCATTTGCAGGACTGTGTAGTACATTGTTAGCAGGTTATTACCTCAATCAGGATTCTGACTCCTCTAACCGTGAAACAATTGGATTTGATAAAGAAATACTTAATTTAGAAGAATTTAGAAAAATCGCGCAAAAATTAAAGATTAAAAATTTAGGTAACATTTCTTACAAGCCATTTTCTGAACTTACACATCTTGCTAATAATTCTGTCAGTTTTATTTTATCAGATCTTTCAAAAAAAAGTATAAGTGACAAACAACAAGAAGAACCTCGGTTCAATACTGTAATAAAAGAATGGGTTCATGATAAAACGGACACACTCAAATTAAGTATGTTGAAATTAGTTAATAATGGATACATGGTTCTATCTTTCCCTTTTTACAACAGAAATTACGGTGGTAAATCAAAAAACAATCTAGAATGGAATTTTGCTCTGATGAAGCTGATTACTACGCAGCTCAACTCATTAGGTGCAGTTTTAAAGGCTGAACGATTTTGGTTTGAACCATCAAATTCTAAAGAAGAAATAACGCTCATAACACCTCAGAGACGATTTTTAGTCTTTCGTAAGGAATCATATCACGAAAATAATTCACCCTCCCAGTTTTTATCAAATCAAATTAAGTACCCCCTTGGGCCAACTTCTATCTTACACCGAAGTTTTCCTCCCTCTTTTGAGCATAAATTGCGAGGACAACATGGTGGAATGAAACCACCTGAATTAACAGAGTATTTAATTCGTCGTTATTCACCTAACAAATCTGACCTTATTTTTGATCCATTTGTAGGCGTTGGAGGATCTTTATTGGGAGCTACTCTTGCTCATCGGAAAGCGGTTGGTATCGATATCAATACACAATGGCAAGAAGTATATTATGAAGTATGTCGTCGTATGCAAGTACCCGAACAAACATATGTGGTCGGAGATTCCACTCAAGTCCTTAATGATCTTCTTGAAGACGAAAGTATCGGGATGATAATGACGGATGTTCCTTACTGGGCAATGGACAAGTTGAGAAAAACTCGTGGTCGATTTTCCAAAGCTGGTGAAGAATCAAAAGACAAACTTCATTCCTCACTGAAACAGTTTGATCAAGGTGCGATCCTTACGATTCAGGAATGGCATGAACTTCTAGAGAAAACTTTCAGTGCTTGCTATAAAAAACTCGCTAAAGGACACGTTTTAGCGGTATTCATTGGTAATATGTATCGAACTTTGACAGAACAACAAGCAGGACGCTCTATCAAGGTTGGAAAATTTTTACTTCTTTCATCCTCACTTGCCGAAATCCTAGTGTCTCTAGGATATCGCTATCGTGAGGAAATTATCTGGTACGCTCCTGATAAAGCCCTCCACATTTTTGGATATCCCTATTCCTATATCCCAAGTGTTGTCCATCAAAGCATCCTTGTTTTTGAAAAATAAACCTCTATACTCTGGAAGAAAAGCACTACTTCTGTTTTTTCTTTGAAGCAAAAATCCCCAGAGCGAGGATGAACATTATCAATTGGAACCCAGGGATGATTGAAGTGTTTGTTGATTGAGAGGATGAACTCGTTGTATCTGAAGATAAAATTGCGAATATCTCAGAATAAACGATTCCATTTGAAGTGGTATTGTAAAACATATATTTAACCTTATAATACCCTTCTGGAAGTGAAACCAGATCAACATTCAATGCTTGCCAACTCTGAGTTGTATCATCATAAATAAAATCCCCTGAAATCCCCATCGATTCACCTGTAGACGACAGTATTTCGTATATTCCACCATCAGCAATTATCCACATAAAACCATTTGAATCAGATACACTGACATTACTCAAATTGAGCATTCCATCTGAATAGATGAGAGTACCCATGGTAATATAGATACCTGTCGGATTTACAATGAACCAATAGTCTTGTGCTGGTGCGGTATTCTCATCGTCATGGTCAGGAGTACCTGCCTCTGTATAAGCACTCACTACAACGTATATATCATCAGCTGAAATGTTCTCTACTGCTGATGAAAAATTCGCAAATCCATCTGGCGCGATCATAATTGGAATGACCACTGTATCAAGTGGAACAGTTGTTGTATTTTCCATGATTACGGTGACTAAGAAACCTTCAGAAGATTCACTTTGAAACTCAAATGTGAAAGGTAAATCAATAGGATAATTGAATTTTAAGTAATCTGTACCCCAAAACGGAACAGAATTCTCGGTACGTGGTAAAGGAGACGATGCATAGGTGTCTTCGGTATTGACAGTCACACTATCATTGTAATACCCATACGCTCCACCTGCAAATGATGTATCATCCAAGAAATTCGCAATTGTCCAATTTCGGAATACTTCCACAAATGGAACATCATAACCTTGTTGAAAAAGAGAGTCCTCGATGCTTTCAATTCCATTGGCTGATCGTTGAACCAAATCTTTGATCACAAGATTGCCCCCATAATGTTCTGCTAAGTATAAGAAGAACGTGTAGGATGCACCATAATTGGCTAGTACTAAATTGCCACTCGAATCCCAATAAGTCAAAGAAACATCAGGATTGTCTCGAAAATCTGACCCCACTCCACCTGCGAAGGCATCACCGCCAATTAAATATTCTGCAAACATTGAGGCCCCTTCATCGAACCATGTTTCTTCATCATCATCATTGCCAAAATGTATCAGGTGTTGAAATTCGTGGGCAACCGTTTCAATGTTATCGGCAGCTAAGATATCAATGTGGAGAATTTCTGCCTCATTGCTATAGCGAAGATTCGGCTGAAGTTCGCTGTTTAAAAATTGATTTAGCGAATAAAAAAATCCTGCTACAAATCCATAATCAATCTCATCTATATCGTAAACAAGGAGAATAATTTTGTTATTACTATCAATATCTGGGGGTATACCGAAGAAATCTGTGAGAGCTGGGTAGACAAGGGTTTCGAAGCTATCGTTCATATCTAACAATTCTGGATCAGAAACAGCTGTAGTATTCGAGTAGATTAAATTATGTGGTCCATTAACCTTTAAGGTGGCATTAATCTGATAAAATTCATATGGATAAGTTGAAACATCAGGAACCCAAAATAAGCGTGAGCTACCGATTACCTGTTCTGTGGTCTCTATACTGAGAGAAGTTGTAGGAGTTTCTTTTACCGATTGAGCTGCATTGTCATTGGAAGATTTTAGATGAGAGATTGTTTCTTTGTTAATTACTGGTGGGTGTAACAATGATTCGCTAGTTTCTGACATTTTTATTATTGGTGGATCAATATCTGAGGATAATACTGATATATATCCGATTCCAGAGCTACACACAAGTAGAAATAAACTGATTGAGACGATTTTTGACCAGACCATATATTTTGCCCCAAGACGCGATTTATCCTTCTACTAGGCCTTCTTTCTTTCATTCTTAAAATGATATTCAAATGGGAAACGCTAATTTTTTCACAAAGTCTCACATTTCTGTGAAGAAAATAGAAACAAAACTTGGTACCGCAGTTTTCTGTTATTCCTACAAAGTAAATTGATAAAATCTGAAATTTTGTAACATGAGATTGGATTACAATGCTTGGTTCTTAACTTCACCCAAACCAAAGGTATGTAAGCATCCCTAAACCACAAAACACAGAGCCTGAGATTTGCATCACCCAGAACCAGGCTAGTTCAGAAGTTGGTTTTTCTGTTTGAGCAACGAAATAATTGGATCCCCAGGCTTCGATTCTCTTCCCAATCGAATTACGATGATCTTTCGTCACATAGATAAATGCTACCCGCTCACCAAATAACAGACCTCCAAGATAAATAGGTTCAAGCCCAGAAAACAGATCTACTATATAATGAACCGCAAGTGCTACTGAAAACATATTTATTTCAGGATAGATCCTCACTGGAAATACAACCCAAATGAAAAGGACAAATAAATAATCGTGAGTGACCCTCCGAGCCATAATTTCAGAAATATTAAGTTTAACTAAAAATAATTCCAGAAAGTCAGAGATTTGACTACCTAATATGATAAAAATGATCCAAGTGGGATTGGAGGTGAAATTAATATCAAAGAATGCAAACCAGAAAAAGATGACTCCAAATACCCATTCAGTGTGTTTTAAGGCTTCCATACTTCAATCACATAATTTAGCTAAAGTACATGAATATTCCAACAACTAAAAACCATGATCCAAGAATAGTTAAAAACCACAACCAAGATAGTTCATCACCAATATTTTCTGAACCATGATAAGAACTTTTTATCAAATTTCTGACCCTTCCACCGATTGCTATTGACTGTTCGATAGATACTATTTGTATAGCTCCTCTATGTGAGATTGGTGAGAATAAGTATATTGGATCTCTTCCTGCAAGAATATCTTCCATGATGTGCATAATAGATCCGAGTGTAAGAAATGCTATTACAGGAATAAAGTAACTAATTACTAATAAAACGCCAATGAAGAAAACTGTATGGGATATTTCTCGGTGTCCTTCCTGAAAGTGTTTTCCTCTATATAAAATCCAATCGAAAATATCTGGAAAGTCAGAACCAATTCCTAGTAATAAAAAACTCAGAGCATCAAGAGGGATTTGGAAAATTGCGCAAAGCATTAACCCAAAGCCCAAGGTCCATTCTAAATGCCCAATTGGATCCACTAGTATCTCCTACAGTCAAAGGAATAATAATTCACCGTTCTTTCGGTAAGGATTGACAAGTAGTCTTACCCTCTGAATATTCTTTAAATCATTTTGTGACGATTTTCTAGGCAAAAATCCTATTATGGCGAAGAATAAGAGTCCATCTGTACTTCAGAAGTGACAAAATCCCATTCCTCATTCACGATGTATGCTTTTAATCCTTATCTGTAAATGATGTAAGAACTCCTTTCGCTTTCCTTTACATAAAGTTGCGTGGTTATTATCCGAATCTTGAGTATTAATTATGATAAATGTAAACCTGATTTATGTGGATTTGCCTGCTTCAAATACTGTCCTTTAGTGATTAAAGGTCAGAAGAATGTCATAACATTTCGGAAGGCAATGGGAAAACCTATTATCAACAACAATACCTGTTTAATGGCTAAAAAAGGAACTTGTGGTATCTGCATAAACAAATGCTTTCCTCGTGCTCTTAGTGTTACTAATTTACCTTCAGTTGAAACAGCTGGAATATTAGTCCATAGTTATGATGAGAATGGATTTCGGTTCTTCGGTGTCCCTCAAATTCATCCTGGTAAAGTTATTGGTTTATTGGGAGTCAATGGCATAGGTAAATCGACGATGTTAGATATTTTGGCGGGAATGAAGCCTAATGGAGGGAATTATCAAGACCTAGATAGGGGGTACAAACATTTCCTTTCCCAATTGAAAATATCAAGTTTTCGTCAATTTCTTTCGGAAGTTGAAACAAATACACTAAAAGTGACACATAAAACCCAAATCTTTAACCATCTTACTGAGCTTTCAGATTCAGTATCTAATATCTTATCAAACAATGATAACAAAGGACATTATTCTATAGATGAAATAATTGAGTTAATGGAGCTCACATCGATTTTAAATCGAATTCCCAACGAATTATCTGGAGGGGAGTTACAAAGACTTGCTATTGGAATCGCTCTTTTACAGAATGCAGATATTTATCTTATAGATGAACCTTGTACATTTTTGGATTTTCGTCAAAGGATAAAGATGGCGAAGATCTTTCACCAATTGGCGTCTGTGGGAAAAACTGTATTCATTGCTGAACATGACATTGCTATTCTTGACTTTCAAAGCGATCTGATCTATCTATTTTATGGGGAACCCCATAAATTTGGAGTTATTTCAAGGCTAGCTTATAGTACTAAGAAAGGGATAAACAATTTTCTCCTCGGTCGATTAAAAGATGAGAATGTGAGAATCCGTGGAAAACATATTGTGTTTACACGAGTCGTTAAAGAAAGAGATTGGGAAGGAAGACCAGGGGTAGAATTCCCAGCATTTAAAAAACAAGTTGGGTCATTCAATCTCTCAGTGGATAAGGGGATTAATTATTTTGGAGAAATTCTTTGCATTCTAGGAGAAAATGGATTAGGAAAAACTACTTTCGCTCGGCATCTCACTCAAACATTGAAATCGGTAAAAGTTTCCTTCAAACCCCAATTTCTGCACCGTAATTTTACTGGAACTGTACGGGAATTTTTAACTCAGTATACGAATACATTCATTAGTTCTCGTGCCTTTAAGATTCATATATTGAAACCCTTTTCAATTTCTCATCTTTTAGACAAACCCATAAGTGCTTTGAGTGGAGGAGAACTTCAACGATGTTTTCTGGCGGGTTGTTTAGGAAAAAAAGCAGATTTATACATCATAGATGAAGGAAGTGCTTTTCTTGATGTAGAAGAAAGATTGAATGCGACTCGTGTTATTCGACATATTGTGTCCAAAAACAATGCGGCCTGTATTGCGATTGAACATGATATCCAAATAGCTGATGCGTTAGCAGACAGGGTCATGCTCTTCGAAGGAACACCGGGCCACATTGGTCAAACTGTTGGACCATTGTCTAAAAAGGATGCACTTAATAGATTTTTACAAGAGATTGATGTTACTTTTCGAAGGGATTCTGAAACCGGACGAGCCCGTCTAAATAAATTGGGAAGCCGATTGGATAGGGATCAGCGAAAAAACAATGCTTATTATCATGATTTCTAGATTCTTTCCTAGGAGAAAAGAATTTCTAATTTTATTTTCAAAAGATGGGAAAAATTAGAGAAAACCATTCAGCAGGTAAGGGGAGGCATAGCAATATTAATATCAGCATACCTATCGCAACCATTTTGCGAGAAAGAGATAATTCAGTTAAATCATCTAGAGGGCCTGAATGTCCTGTTTGTGAATACATAAATAATAGTAAGATTGCAAAAAACCAGAAACCGATTACTACTAGAACACCCGCACTAATATAGGTGACGATGCGATGATTTTTTTCTGAAAACATACTTCTAGCAACATGTCCACCATCACTCTGACCGATAGGGATTAAGTTTAGTCCTGTAAGCAGAAATCCAATAAAACCTGCATAAGCAAACGGATGTAGGAAAACTATAACACTATTGCTATATTGTGGAACGAAAAAATATGCGATGAGCTCAAATAATAATATTCTCATTCGGTCAGGACTATTTAATCTCAGATCAAATAGTCCCAATGGATTAGAGAAATCCTGGGTTACCTCTGCAGCTGGTACAACGATCGAATTCATTAATCCTATTACAGAGAAAAAAATCGCGATCGCAAATCCAAAGATAGGTCCAGCTAGGCCAACATCGAATAGGTCATTCCGTGACCGTATAGGGGTTTTTTGAGAAATAAATGCGCCCATCGTTCCTAGACCTATGGGCATAGGGATAAAATGAGGCCAACTAGCTTTAATTCCATGAAGTCGTGAGGCAACCATATGTCCAATTTCATGTATTCCTACGATTCCCATTAAACTAATAACGTAAAATACGCCGACAATTATTGGATCAAGAGTTGGTTCAGCAATACGAAGATCGTCCCACATGGTCACACCAACTATAAATACAGAAATTACCGTTAGGATAAATAGGACAATAGGTGTACTCAAATTTTGTTTTGTTACAATCATTTTTTCTGGAATTGGAAATATATAAAGCATTCCCCTCGATTCGTGAACGGGATGAGATCGGATAAGAGACATGTAACCCATGGTTTTAAGCGTTTGATTAACTTGCTTAATATTGCCTCCAATATCGCTTCGTTTAAGAATTTCATAAACGGGGAATATCTCCTGTTGAAATGGAGAGCCAGATTCTGACGTTGGTCTATATTGTTTAGATGTAACTGTAAAAAATTGGTTGATTAACTCATCTATTTGAGAGTACTTCCAGAATCCTGACATTAGACTTTCATGATGACTTAGGTACTTGGTTATCAAAAAGTCTTTGATACTGGAAAATGAGACTAGAAGATAAAGATTATCCTAGTTGACTCTTAGGAAGCATCATTAGATTGAATTAAATCCTAATTTTGAAGTCACGTAGAGGAATGGTATCTGGAAGGATGATATCAATAAGATCTTCATCGATTTCTTTTGCGAATGACCTATTGACTTGAACATTAACATACTTAGCAAGTTTTTTCAGGTCAACTGTCGATATATTATGACTTGTGGGAGTAATAAACATTCTTCCTTCTGAGCTCAAAACAAATGCAAATTCGTACAATCTATCCCAACTAGGTAGACGTATTTCTAGTAGAATAGAAATAAAACGGACAAATGGGATTTTAATTACATTCTTCATTAGAAAGAAGACAATCTCTTTCTTGTTATTTTGAATACGAATATCAATTTCAGTACCTAAACATTTCACTCTAAGAATGGGAATTTCTCGCCAATATATTTGGCTAGGTTTTGTCGAATGATTGCAATAATCATCAAGAAATTCAATTGTTTTCCGTCTTACTTGACCAAGTGATAACAAAGTATCCAAGAAGTGAGTTAGTAAATTTGGAATGTTATCTGTTTCGTTCGTCTCAAACATTGTATGAAGAATATTACAGTCCATATTAGAGTCAATTATCATGGGGATTTACGAATTTAAGTCGGTTTTAGATACAAAAATCCGCAAGTTCAACCGAAAATCCAGTTAACTCTCTGTGATACTTTGCAATTGAGAGCTAAAAGCAAAAACTTTATTATAGAGAGATGCAACAGGCTCATTTCTTTCTCTGAGTCGGCTTTTCGAAAATCCAAAGAATAATGCTAAACCGTTCTCCATGAAGCGGATAATAAATACACGTTGATCCGATTCGAGAAGCGTAGATGTAGCTGAATTCGTATCTGAATCCGCTAGACGTTTAACTACGGCGTCAAAAAACTCTCTAACTTCATAAAGATTGATATGTTCAAATTTTGATACTTTTTCTACTTTGGTCAGTGGAGCTCCTTCTTTTGTGAATATTTGAGCCATATCTGCCATATTATGTTGGATGAAAGTCTCTAGGAGGGGACGTAATGTTTTTCTCGCACCACTTGCATCGGCATAAACTTCACCCATGGCTTTGAAGATTGAGTCAGAAAACACAGTGGTTTCATAATATTTAATTTGTTTAGGAATCCCTGATCCTAAGTAATCTTCGATTGTTTTCCTGACTTCTTGTTTCATTTTCTTAGGAATTAAATCAGCTTTATGTTGAAAAATAAATAATGTCGCCTCTGGACTAAATTGGGCTAATTTCTTTACTGCCAAATCCAGATAATATTTTGCCCGTGAAATATTTTTAATTTCTATTGAGTCTACTACAAATACAAATGATTTTACTCCGCTAAAGATGAATTCTGATAATTCACCAGTGAATCGATCAAGAAATGCGGTTTGTCCCCCTAAATCGAATATGGTTAATTCCGTACCTGCAACAACCTTCTGCTTACGCTCATAGTCGATTGTAGCGTTATAATCATCATCTTTCTGTGGGATTTTCCCTTCATTGACCACTTTGATTATCGTAGATTTCCCTGATTCTGCTAATCCCAAGATAAGAACTTTAGAAATTTTCTTTTTTCTTCTTAAATGCGACATCTTTGATAATAGCTCCTATTGGGAACCAATTTCCTGAATTACTCCGATCTTTTCTAAGATCATTTCACGTTCCATTGGATCTGATACATTTCGTATGGAAAATCTACTTTTAAAGCGATTTGTATTAATGTTAGAAGCTGATGCTCCAGCATGAAACATCAAATGTTGAGAAATTGAATCTTTTAATTCTATAAGGAAAATCCGTTTAAGAAGTGTATTCACAAGAATGAGAACTGATAGTGCTCCAAGATCTGTTTGAAGGTTAATTTCTCTTAAATCTCCTTCAGTATTGACCGTAAAAAACTCAAGGCCCCCTTTCTCGTGAATATAAGATTGATCACTGTCAACTGGCACTGGGACATGTGGATCAGGTGATTCACAAATTTGCTTAATTCGGCTTAGAATTTTTTGCATTTTTTCTGGATCAGAGAGGTCTTTTTCGTCTTTAATATTCTTTGTTTCTTCCTGTAGTGCCCGTTCTATTGCAGGATGAAACTGAAAAACCGTCTTGCGATTTTCTGATTCAAAGAGAAGCCAAATCGTTGATTCTCGTCCATGTTGATCAATGCGAATATCTGTTGTCTCTGTTGGCGACACAGTAAAGGACATGGCAAGTGCCTCTATATTCGGGTTGTTTGGAATAGGAAGTGATCCGTGTAGACGATAATGTTGTCTTTCGGCAAGTGTTCCTGCTCCCATAAAGAGGATGGTCATACCAATAACACTGAGATTTTCAGCTGTGTCCTCTGGAATGGGAGATAGATTTAATAGAGGGTAAGGACCCCTGTCGCCCATAGTCGTAACAATTAGTCCAGAAAACACGGTTTATACCTCTTATCTGATAACTTTGTTTCATTTTAGTATTTCAAAAATCTCTGTTGTAAGATCGAGACAACTTTCTTCTATTCGAGGATATGGTTCCGCATCATACTTAAAAACTGATTCCCTTCCAACCAAGATAATTTTATTCTCAGCATTAATCCTTTTTGTTATCATAACGAAATCTTCGATCCGAATAATGTCTGCTTGATATTTGGGGCCTACATCAAAGACGTTAAATTGTGCTAACATCCGAATAATTTGTGGGCCCACTTTTGTTTCCCATCCCTCACTTTTTCCGACTGCAATTAAAATATCTTGGTTGTATCCTATTAGATAAGCACCGGAGAAGCCCCAATCTTCCATTTTTCCCTTCAAAATTCTTTTGATTTTCTTCAACTGCTTATCATTAACCTTTTTTACGGTTGAATCTTTGTTATTCTCAAGAGTCTTACTAAAGTCGGCTGCTTTATTTACTATCTGAGTGAAAGCCATATTCGTCATTCGCTGTTCATCTGGACCTTTCAATGAGACAGTATAAGACGTAATATCTTTAGGAATAAGCTGTTGGAGATGTTTCTCGACATTTTTCCGAATTTTATTTCTTTCTAATTCGTTTGGAATTAGATGGCCTCTATTAACTATCAGTATCACTTGAAAATCTTTGTTTACTTCACTTATATCAAAAAAAATTTCTTTAAAATCGTTTGCCAGGTCGTCCATTACTTGATATGAAATATCATGGACGTAAATCAGAGTATTGATTTTCAAATATAGTTTTTCTCTCAAAGCGGGTAATATCTTTTCGAAATATGACTCTTCGTTCCCTTTGAGAGATTTATTAAGCCAATCATAGTAAATGAGATTCTTACGAATCCTCAGTCCTGACTCCGCACGTCCCAATTTTAGTAGCTGGTTAAACAGAAGATCTTTTCCAGAGTGCGATAACCCAGCTACTACGATTAGGTTTTGTTGCAAAGTGGTACCTCTATATAGGTGTTTTTAGCATGTTTTCTAGTTGAGATGTAAGTAAACGAATGGTTTCTTCAATTTCTATTAATTTCCTTGTTTCCAACATAGATTTTATATCGGAGGAAACTAACAGAATTAGATACTGAGGAGGAACAGAAGCTCTGAATAACATAATGTCTCCAATTTTCACTAATTCGGATTTTGAACTGGGAATTAGCCATAAATCACTTGACTTATCAAGAATGGTAATCAATTGTTTGATTTCATTGATATCTGTCTCAGAGGCACTAATAATAAAATCTGGTTCCACTGTAGATAATAAAAGGACTTCATCCAGACGATTCATAAATTTTAACGCATGCAGTACTTGTTGAATAGGGCGCATTCGTAATCGTCTCTGAATGGCCTCCAGGTCTTCTTCTTTTTCGACTACAGTTGCTTCTGGAATGATTTCACTTGCTTCAGCCGTAATACGCTTAAAAGCTTCGTGAATTGAATTATCATAAATTGAGGTTTGAAGAAATGTTATATTTTTTGTCACAACCGAAGATTGATACATCTCCATTAGAAATTCCATTCTTTCTGCTCTTTGGGTTAAATCAGGCATTAAATCCGTTTTATGCAATAAAATGTATACCGCTGGTTGAACGTCTGACATCTCTTCCAACCGATTGGTACCTTCAACGAACGCTTTTAGTGATGCAGGAAATTTATCAGGGGTTGAAATATCACAAATATAAACCAGAACTGCGACATTACTGAAAATGAAGGAACTCATACTGCTTAGGAATCGTTTCAAAAAAACTTCCTGTCCTCCAAGATCCATAACGGTAATAGGTTCATCAGCCACTTGCTCTACTTGACGTTCATAATTCAACGTTGCAGCATAATCAGCAGTTTCTTCCGGTAATTTACCTCCGAAGACAACATCACGGATAGAGGTTTTTCCTGCTTGAGAAAGGCCTAAAAGTATAATTTTTCGGGTACTTTGGGTCTTTAATTGCTTGAGATAGTGACTCATTTTGTAGACCTTGGAATATTGAAATAAAATGATTCAGTCATGAGTTCTAAGGCAGGAAATTTAAGTATGACCAAATAAATCTTCCGTTATAACGAACGCTTCTTTATTTAGGGAATTCGTATTCCCAACAAATAGATTTTGGAATCAAGTTCCTAGATTCTCTAATTCCCACTAGTACTCAGCAGATAAATAATTACTGAAACTACCTGTTACAGTTTTTACAGCCCTTTCTTTGTTCAGAAATTTTGAAAAATATGCGTCTAAGACCTATCCATCAAGACGTTCGAGAACAACCTCTCGTGCTTTAGGAAGAGCATCCTGACGCTTCTTTTCATGAGTTTCCATGAATTCTTGAATTATACCCAGAAGATTCTTTTTATCTACTCCACAGAGTAACTCACCTTTCCGACAAGAAGCTTCAATCTCATGTAGTTTTTTGTCATCAGATTGAAAGAAATATCGATACAAATCGAAAATTCGACAAATTTCAGGTTGACCTCCTAATTCTCTCTGTTCTTCTACCGTAATTCGTCCACCTGTAAATGCATTCATGATTTTTTTCCTCAAAGATATGTTAGTTTCGAATAAGGTGAGTACTGACATAGGACTTCTCTTGGCCATTTTATCAGATCCATCTAATCCCTGAATTAGTTTATGAAAGGTGAACCCAGGTAACATAAACTTATAGGTATCTTGAAAGAACTTCTTACGAACAAAATCATGAGATAATCGTGCATGGGGAGCCTGATCTGCTCCGATAGGTGTTACAGTAGGGAGTGGCCCATTATGTAGTTGAGGTAGAAGAATATCGGCAACTTGAATGAATGCGGCATTATAAACGCCTAATCTATGTTCCCCGTAAATAGCCTTCATCATGTTATGTGTCGAGTGAGACGATAAAAGATACCCCAATCGCATTACATCCATCTGATGAGACTGACGATATACATACGCGTTATCAAGATTCAATCCAAGTGCAATCAGATCAGCTACGTTTTCTATGGCATTTTTCTCAGCTTGATTAAGCGGTAATCGTCCATCTGCATAACTCTCAATATCTGCAATACAGAAATACACTTTCCCACCGAGTTTCTGAAAATAAATCACTTCAGTGCATGTGATGAGGTTCCCAATATGATATTCTGCTGAGGTTGGTTTTATACCAGTCATGACAGCGAACGGTTTATTCTTGTTTATAGCTTCTATAACTGGTTCCAAGGAAGTATGACCAAACATTATCTCTCTATTCATGTAATAATGTCGTTTACTTTTTGGTAAGGAGCTAATCGCCTCTTCAACAGGTCTAATCCCAAATTCATTCATTAATCGTTCATAATCTGTTACTGAACCACCGAATGCGTCCACTAAAGAGTCAGCTTGAAAATTATCATCTGAATTCATGATCTGTTCTCACCGTTAACACTTGAAATAAAAGAATAATGAAGTAATGGATGTTGGTTCTTTGATCTAGTTACAAAAAAGTACTCTGTACCTAAAATTAATGCTGGTGGAGTTCCACTAGCGACAGCTGCCATTGGTACATCTTTCTCACATCCAGATATCCCAAAAAACAAGTAGAATAAAAATTCTCTGATAGAGAGAAGATACGTTCTGAAAAGAATCCTATTAATCTATTCATTAGATAAACTGGTATCTGAGAGTTCAGGATAGGATCTCATTTTTACATGAGTTTATGGGTGAAATGATAAAACCCACTTGTTTCGTATAGAAATTGGACAATAATAACTACTGCAATCAGACTCAAACCTAAGCAAAACGTCATAACTCCCAGAGAACCCCAGTACTCGAAAAGGGTACCTCCGACTACAGTCCCTAGGATTGAACCAGTCGACATTAATGCAGATGTAAATCCCATTTCTCTACCTCGATTCCCTTCTTTAGTGACATCAGTGATTAATGCCAACGAAGACGATCCAAAACCTGATGCACATATCAAACAGATAAGGATTAGAAGTATAATAATCACGTGAGGGATCGGTAGAACAATACCCGGAGCAAATTCTAGTGGTTTAGATATTCCGATCGCAAATGGGTTATTAAGTAGATTGATGAAACTTTCGGGTTCGAGACGAAGAATAGCGGCGAAAATCACCAGAAGTAGGCTTGTTCCTACACACCCGATGATCAAGAAGGGTTTTCGGCCAAAATTATCAGAAAGTTTTCCCAAAGTTGGCTGTAATATTCCCATGATTCCCACACCCACTAGTGCAACAAATCCGATCGTAGTGGCATCCACTCCACCAGCAGTAACCTCTTTCAGAATTACTGGAGCATAGGTTCCCCCAGCTCCCACCAATGTAGTATAAGCTAGCCAGGCAAATGCAAACTTTCTGAATTGTTTATTTTTTAGGCTCTGAAGCATTGCCTTGAATGGATTCATTCCTGGATCATCAGGTTCAGTCAAATCTTCAAATTTTAACACATCATCTTCATCTACATCTTCTAATTCAATTTTCACACTTTTAGGTTCATAAAAGCGGAATAAATATAATGAAGACGCGAGTAAGAGGATAACTGTAAATACAAAGAACGAAGATTCTTTGAATAAATCCCAAGTAAGACCACCTATTAGAAAACCACTTGCTCCTCCTCCTGAACGAGCCAAATAGAATTTTCCCATTGTTTCTCCATGACTTCTTTCAGGTGCAAGATCTGCAAACATAGATAGCACAGGACCTGATAGCATCGCTGATGCTAAACCTTTAAATGCACTCGCACCAAGTAAAATCAAAAAAGCATTGGAAGATGTCGCATACCCGGCAAATAAGATTGGAAAAGGAATGAAGGTCAAAGCTGCAAGAAATGTACCAGTTACAAGTAAGGGTTTTCTCCCTATTCGATCACTAACCGAACCGAAAAATGAGGCCGTAGATAATGAAACAAAATAATAGACCGTTAGAATTATGGGTAGTTCTAACTCACTTGGAAATACCCCTCCAGTTCTCTTTGGAAGTTCAAAGAAATAAAGAGGTAAACAGATCACTGAGGATGAAAAAGCTGATTCAGTAACTGCTACCGCAAGGAGAAGTAATCTAATCTGTTCTCGTAAGAAATAAGTAATAGGTTGCCCAAAAAAAAGTAATGTCTCTTTGGTATACTTTGATAATGATCGACGTAGCATTTTTTGTGTTCCTTTAATCCTCTAGGGTAATCCAAATGATATCATTGCTGGTTAAATGAAGCTTTCCGTTATAGTTTCCCACAACTTTCCTCTTTAATAACGTTACATTACTTCAAATCTTTGGACTTAGCTTGGGATAGATAAGGAATATTTAAAATTTATCCGATATTGGTTTCTGTTTCGAGTACGAATACGTCTTTTCTACTCATTATGGAAATAATGAATCAAACTTAGTGTACCCTTCAAATTGAGGTAATGAGAAGTATGAAAATTTCACTAGTCGGTCTTAGCGGTTGTGGAAAAACATCAATCTATTCAACAACTTTTGGAGGAATGACTCCTTTAGAAGTCAAAGATCTTGGGCCTACGGTAATGTATGAGGTCAAAAGCCATAATTATCTTGGCATTCAAGTTTCATTATGGGATTTTGGGGGCCAAGAAAAATATCGTCAAAGTTATCTGGAAACTCCAAAGTTACTGGCAAATACGTCAATTTTGGTATTTGTCCTTGATCTTCACCACCCTGAGAATTTTAAATTGGCCAACGAATACTTTGAAAATGTTTATTCAGCAATTAAAGAACAGGGAGGAGATCCAAGAGTAAAAATATTTTATCACAAATATGATACAGAGGACTATGCGGAAGTGGCTCTTGAAGAGAGTCTCAATAAGGCTAAACAACTTCCTTTCGTTGTGAAATTTACTCCACGTGAATTTTTAACTTCGGTTTATAGACAAGAGGAACTTAGCGATTTTATAAAACAAATTTTAATCGCTGATTTTGAGGAATTGAAGAAAAGTGTTGAAGGTGCTCAGGAATTCTTATCAAACTTAAAATCCAAGATTATAATAACCGATGTTAATGGAAACGTAATTACGCATAATATCGAAGGATTTGCTACTGGAATTCAACTGCGTGAGGATTTACGTGAGTATATTTTCGCATGTAATGTTCTACGGGAGAATTTCTTGACATCAGAGTCCGCTTCTTTTATAGCCAGCTCTGAAGTAAAGCAGTTGAAAGTCCATATCTATAATTATGTGTTAACAGTTCTAATCATGATGGATGAACATGAATCAGCTGATCCACCAGAGAAAATTAATGAATTATTGAAAGAGATGGAAATATTCTCAGAATTGCTGGTCGAGATGAGTAGTGAGGAATAATCATCTAAAAATGTTGAGAAAATGACAATTTTAAGACTTCATTAATTTACTATTGTTTTCTTGGTCAGATCAGAATAAATTATTTATACCTCATCCAGAACAATGGTTTCCGTTGTTTCCAGAGACATTTAACACAATTTATCCTAAAAACTACACATTAATTATATTATCAGTGGTAAATAACATCAGTTAAAGAATATTGGAGATGTTCAGAAGTGGTTGCAGCAGAAGCTATGGATTCGACAATTCATGAGATATTGAACTCAAGGGAGAAGGAAAGAAAACATCTGATTCCTATTTTACAGGATGTCCAAAAAGAATATGGATATTTATCTAAGGAAAATATGATACGAATCAGCAAATATCTTGAAATATCACCAAATGAAGTTTATGGAGTCGCATCCTTTTATCAGCAATTTAAATTCATTAAACCTGGAAAGCATATAATTTCGGTGTGTTTAGGGACGGCTTGTTTTGTCAAAGGTGGAAATGTTCTTGCAGAAACCGTAAGAACAAAATTGGGTATCGAACCAGGTGAAACTACTGAAGATGGGTTATTTAGTTTTGAACGTGTTGCGTGTCTTGGATGTTGCGCATTATCTCCTGTTGTTCAGATAGATAACGAAATCTATGGTCAGGTGAAACCTTCAAAATTACTCCGCCTTATTAGTCGGATAATTAAGGAAGATCAACCAAAGGAGGAACAAAAATGACACAAACCAAATCAGTATCTCCTTATTCACAAAAGACTGTTCTAATTTGCAAAGGAACTGGTTGTGTTTCAAGTAAATCAGAAGATATCAGTGAAGAATTCAGGGAACAGCTGAAAAATGTAAATTTGCTAGAAAAAATAAAGGTAGATTTTACAGGCTGCCATGGATTTTGTGCACAGGGTCCCATTGTCATCATTGAACCAGAAGGTATAATGTATGCTCAGGTAAAAGTACCTCATGTAGAGAAGATTGTCACTTCACATCTCAAAGATGGGATTCCAGTTGAAGAGCTATTTTTTGTTGATCCTAAGTTAAATAAACGTATTGGAAAGTATAAAGAGATTGATTTTTACAGTAAACAAACAAGGATGATTTTAGGTAATTGTGGACATATTAATCCAGAAAATATTGATGCTTATATTGAAACTGGGGGATATTCTGGACTGAAAAAAGCACTAGAAAAGACACCAAAAGAAATAATTCAAATAATTACAGATTCAGGGCTGAGAGGACGAGGTGGGGCAGGGTTTTCAACAGGGTTAAAATGGAAATTTTGTCATAATGCTCCTGGTAGTGAGAAGTATATCATCTGTAATGCTGATGAGGGAGATCCTGGAGCGTTTATGGATCGGTCTTTACTTGAAGCTGACCCACATAGTGTATTGGAAGGGATGATTATTGGGGCTTTTGCTATTGGTGCCTCTCATGGAATAATATATGTTCGTGCTGAATATCCTCTAGCTATCAAACGTTTTAGTCGTGCTCTTGTGACAGCGAAGGAGCAGGGATTTTTAGGTTCAAATATTCTTGGTTCTGGTTTTTTTCTTGACATTTCAGTTCATGAAGGAGCGGGAGCGTTTGTATGTGGAGAAGAAACAGCATTAATGTCTTCTATAGAGGGTCATCGTGGAAATCCAAGAACTAGACCTCCCTTTCCTGCCACATCAGGACTCTGGGGAAAACCTACGAATATAAACAATGTTAAAACATGGGCTTCAGCAGCCTGGATCTTTAAAAACGGGTGGAAAAAGTTCCATGAGATTGGTGTAGAGAATGCTACAGGAACAGCCATCTTTTCTTTGACTGGAAAAGTAAAAAATCTGGGTTTGATTGAAGTTCCTATGGGTACTCCCCTAAAAGATATTGTGTACGAAATTGGTGGAGGAATTTTAGACGATAGAGAATTCAAAGCCGTTCAAACTGGAGGACCTTCTGGAGGATGTCTCCCACCAAGTCACTTAGATTCACCAGTCGATTATGAGACGATGGCTGCATCAGGGAGTATTATGGGATCAGGAGGAATGATTGTCCTTGATGAAACCAATTGTATGGTCAAACTTGCTCATTATTTTCTTACATTTACACAGGCTGAATCCTGTGGAAAGTGTATTCCATGCAGAATTGGCACTAGGGCGATGTTATTAATTTTAGAGCGAATTATTAAAGGAAAAGGAGAAGATAAGGATCTTATGTTACTGGAGGAACTCGCTTATACCGTTAAGATGGGTTCTTTATGTGCCTTAGGTCAAACTGCCCCGAATCCAGTATTAACAACTCTTAAGTATTTCCGTAATGAGTATCAGTCTCATATTTTTGAAAAACGTTGTTTAGCCAAAGATTGTCAAGACCTGATTAATTATGTCATCGATGAGGATCTGTGCAATGGATGTACAATATGTGCTCGCAATTGTCCTGTCAGTGCGATCACAGGGGAAAAAGGAAAAGTTCATTTCATTGACACAGCAGTATGTGTCACTTGTGGTATCTGTCATTCAAGCTGTCCAAAAACGGCTATCTTTAAACAAGATAGGCCTCATGAGGTGGTGTTGGAATGAGCAAATGGATGAACATAAATGGGAGGCGTGTCGTATTTGAAGAAGGAGAGACTGTACTAGAAGTTGCCACAAAAGCAGGAATTTACATTCCCACACTCTGTGCAAGGCCCGATTTACCTTCATTTGGAGCATGTAGATTATGCATTATCGATGTCGAGGGAGCTCGAACATATCCAAATTCCTGCACTTTGCCTGCTAGAGAGGGAATGGTTGTAAGAACTGCGACACCAGATTTGCAAGCTGTCCGTAGAAATGTTTTTCAGCTAATTCTTGCTGAACACCCTAGTTATTGCATTATCTGTAAAGAACACGACGAATGTGAAAAAGTACGTCATGGGGAATATAAGGCTGGGAGAGTTATTGGATGTTTTACTTGTAGTAATAAAGAAATTTGTGAAATTCGTGAGATTTCAGAATATTTAAGAATCAAAGAAATTCGCTATCCGATGCTTTATAAAAATCTACCGTTGGAACGTGATGATCCTTTTCTTGTAAGAGACTATAATCTTTGTATTTTATGTGCTCGTTGTATCCGAGCATGTCAGGACGTTCTGGGTTACAGTGCCATTGATTTAACAAAGCGTGGTCATGATACTAAAGTTGGGACGATTTCAGAGGTGTCTCACCTAGAAAGTGGGTGTGTATTCTGTGGTCATTGTATTGATGTGTGCCCAACAGGAGCCCTCATTGCCCGTGGTTCAACTTGGTTTGGAAAACCTGATAAATCTGTTACAACTACTTGCAATCTTTGTTCGCACGGATGTCAAATGGTGATTGATGTAAAATGGGACAAAGTAGTAAATGTCCATCCCCCATATGAACTGTCTGCTCGGCGTGAATATTGTGTAAAAGGTCGTTTTTGCATTCCTGCCTTAGTGAATGGTCGAGATCGTCTTAAATACCCAACTATTAAACGGAAATTGATCAAAGAAGAACAACATCCTGTTTCATGGGATGAAGCAATTTCTTACACAGCTGAGAAGTTAAAATCCTTTAAACCAGAGGAAATTGGGATTATTATTGCTCCATCGTTAACTGATGAATCTGTGTTTATTTTGTCGAAATTTGCTCAGAAAGTCAGTACTAATTCAATCGTATATGATGAGGAAGGAATTATGAGTTTACAATCTCAGGGAGTCAAAGCATATGTTACAACTTTCAATTCGAAAATATTTTCTAAACTTGAAGGTTTAGAATTCCTCGTACTCCAAGATATATATGAATCGATTACTTCTGAATCTGCGGAAGTCGTTCTTCCTACAACAGTATTTACTGAAGAAGATGGAACAAAATCAGGGGAGGAATACATGAGATATTCAATAAATAAAGCAGTTGAACCGCCTGGTGAGGCACTTCCCAGCTGGGCTATCTTCTGTCGCATAGCTCAATCGATGGAATTAGAAGGGTTCAGTTATAATTCAATTGAGGAATTGAAAGATGAAATTATGAATTCAGAACCTTTAGATATACCCAAAATCTCAAAACAAAACCTTGAATATATGGGAATTCCTCTAACTGAAAAAGTTGAGGAATTTAGACTTTACATTACTACTAAACGGGCTATCAATCAATCAGAAGGAAAAGGTGAAGTAGATGTCCAAATTTGAGATCCTAAAGAAAGAAGAATTTGTACCCAATTTTTATAAGCTAGATATCGCTGTACCTGGTATAGCTAAGAAAGCTAAAGCAGGTCAATTTATTTTAGTGATGGTGGATAAGCAATCAGAGAAGATTCCATTAACTATATTAGATTGGGATGAAGAAAAGGGTACAATTTCTTTTATTGTCCAAGAATTAGGTTTATCTACTTCAAAGATGGCATTTATGGAGGAAGGAGATTCATTCTATAGTATTGTTGGTCCATTGGGAGAACCAGCCTACTTGGAAAACTTTGGGACCGTTGTATTAGGAGGAGGATGTTACGGTGTTGGAGCAGTCTTTCCAATAGCAAAAGGCCTTAAGGCACTTGGAAACTATGTTATAACGATAATTGAGGCCAAAAATGAAAATCTCCTGTATTATGAAGAGGAATATAAGACTGTAAGTGATGAAGTCATTCTCGTGACTACTGATGGATCTAAAGGGGAACGTGGGCATATTTACGACGTTCTCGACAATATGATTGAAGTGCAGAAGCGTAAAATTGATCATATTAAAGTCATTGGCTGTAATGTCATGATGAGTAAGGTGTCAAAGCTTACAAAAGAGAAGGGAGCTATCCCAACCTATGCAACTGTTACTACAATTATGGTTGATGGAACAGGTATGTGTGGAAGCTGTCGATTATCCTATGACGGGAAAACAAAATTTGCTTGTGTAGATGGACCAGAATTTGATGCTCACAAAATAGATTGGGATGAATTAATACACGTTCGGAATACCTCCTATATTACAGAAGAAACATTGGGTTTACAGAATTTTTCTCCTGAATGTCGTTCTCTAGCTAAATATCAGGAAAGAACAAAGGAAGAGGAAGCATCATGAAATCTAAAGAACGAATG
Organism: Candidatus Hodarchaeota archaeon; assembly: GCA_016839785.1. Lineage (GTDB taxonomy): Archaea > Asgardarchaeota > Heimdallarchaeia > Hodarchaeales > Hodarchaeaceae > Hodarchaeum. Next base: position 23,711 of record JAEOTQ010000020.1, read on the forward strand.
CAGATTCCTTTTACAGATATGCCTACCCAACCTCCCCAGGTTCGTGCTAAGAATTTCCGTGAAGTGCCCTATGGTTATTCTGAAGAAATGGCTATCCAGGAAGCAAATCGATGTCTGAACTGTAAGAAACCTAAATGTGTCGAGGGGTGCCCTGTTCGTGTTCCCATCCCCGAATTCATCTCTTTGGTACAAGAAGGTAAGTTTTTAGAAGCAGCATGGAAAATCAAAGAGCGAAACGTTCTTCCTGCTGTTTGTGGGCGCGTGTGTCCTCAGGAGACTCAATGTGAAGCGCAATGCATAAGAGGTAAAAAAGGGAGATCTGTCGGTATTGGTAATCTCGAGAGGTTTGTTGCAGATTATGAAAGACTTAGTGGGCATATTCCTGAACCAATACGAGTAAGCAAAAATGGAAAAAAGGTCGCAATTGTCGGGAGTGGCCCGTCAGGTTTAACGACTGCTGGAGATTTGATTTTACAGGGATATGAAGTTACAGTATACGAGGCATTTCACCTTGGAGGAGGGGTTCTTGTTTATGGTATTCCTGAATTCAGGTTACCAAAATCTGTAGTCCAGTTTGAAATTCAGAATTTAGAGAATGCTGGGGTTAAGTTTGTCTATGATTCAGTCATTGGGAGAATTCGAGGGATAGATGAATTGTTTACAGAAGATGGATATGATGCAGTTTATGTTGGGGTTGGAGCTGGATTACCTGTCTTTATGAATATTCCTGGTGAAAATTTACAAGGGGTCTATTCAGCGAATGAGTATTTGACGCGTTCAAACTTGATGAAAGCGTATCTTTATCCCGAATATAATACACCATTACTTACTGGAAAGAATGTAGTTGTAGTAGGTGGAGGAAATGTTGCTATGGATTCAGCCCGTACTGCCTTACGATTAGATGCTGATAATGTATATATCGTCTACCGTCGATCTAGAGAACAAATGCCTGCTAGGTTAGAAGAAGTTCATCATGCAGAGGAAGAAGGAATCCAATTTCGACTACTTTCTAATCCAGTAGAGATCATGGGTGATGAAAAAGGACGAATTGAATCTATCAGATGTCAACGATATGAACTTGGAGAACCTGATAAGTCAGGTCGGGCACGCCCCGTCCCGATAGAGGGAGATTATTTTGTGCTCAATTCGGATCTGATTATCATAGCAATAGGCAATAAAGCTAATCCTCTTATAACGATGACCACACCCGATTTAGAGGTAAATAAATGGGGAAATATTGTAACTGACGAACTAGGAAGAACAAGTAAGCCATTTGTATACGCTGGTGGGGATATAGTAACTGGAGCTGCAACAGTGATTTCTGCAATGGGCGCTGGACGACGTGCAGCAATGGCCATTCATGAAGATCTTTTTCCAACAACTGAAGTAAAGACAGAGGGCTTTACTATTCCTAAAGAGACATTAGAAATAAAGCATGCAGCAATTTATCCAAAAACGGTCTATTTAAGACTTAATTTAATTAATTCTTCAGAGAAAGAGCTTGACCAAGTCAAAATTCGTATTTCTCATGTTCATGATTTCTTTGAAACAACTATGTTTGAAACAACTATCCCTCGCTGGTCGCCTGGCGAAGAACACGAATTTGATTGTCCTCGTATAGATAAAAACGAGAAAGAATATCTGATTACGATTAATGACCTACATGGTAAAATTATGTCAAAAATTATTGTTGCTGAGGAAGTAAAAAGATAAATACCAAGATTATCCGAGTTCAAGAGTATTAAATGCAGAAATAATGTCATGAGTAGTGATGATTCCTACTAATTCATGAGAGTCTGAATCCTTGACTGGGATCCGCTTAATCTTTTTTCGATACATCGTGATTAATGCATGTTCAATGGTATCCTCTGGAGCAATAGTAATGAGATCTCTTGTTGCAATTTCTTTTGCCTGTACTTCACACAAGTCTCTGCAATCGGTAATTACTTTTCGTACAATATCTCGTTCTGTTATTATTCCAAACACAGTGGAATCTTCATAAACCAGTATGGAACCAATGTTTTTCTCTATCATCATTTTTGAAGCATATATCACACTCTTATCCCCGCTAATAGTAATTAAATCCCTTGTCATCAAGTCTTTAACTCTTGTTAAGTTCAAATTCTATTCCCTTAGCCTTAAATTCTCTTAATTTTCAAAGTATCTTCTTCATCTTCTATTTTAAGTAAATAACGGATCCCATCTTCAATTTCAGGTTTGAAATCAATTCCTTTAACCTCACCTTGATCCCATTTCTCAAGTTTTTTGAGGGCCTTATCCTTTCCAAAGAATCCACGAGATTCATAGATTCGAATTGTCACATTCTTTATAGTGAAGGGAGAGGTATTTTTTAATGAAATTGCTACTAAATCTTCCCCTCTATTTATTGATAAGATTTTGATTGTTTTCTGCCTTCCTCGGATATCTTCCGTTTTAGATTGGCCAATAACTTTGCTATCTTTACTTCTTGGAATCGCGAATCTTAATTTCTTCTTTGGAACAGATTTTGAAAGAAATTTCTTATCAACTTCAACTATCTTTTCTCGTTTTCTGTCTTTTCGAAATAACGGTTCAAGCTTACTAATTGGTATGTTAGGAGTTAATGACTGGCAAATTTCCGTTAGCTCTTCTTCAACTAACCTTGCATTTTTTAGGGAAAAATCTTCACTGAGCTTGTTTGCAGATGATTCAAGCTGGAATCTAACGAGATAGCAGAGATGCTTGCTGAAATCTTCTTTAATTTTAGAATAAAATTCATGGAGTATTTCTTGAGCAACGAAAGAGACTTCTGAAGGAGCTTTTACTATAAGGATGAACCTTTCCTTCTGCCACTTCATTGCCTTCATACCTGACCGTTTTTTCAAGCGTTGTGTATCGCATTCAAAGAGAGTGGCTGAATATACTACTCCACTAAGTTCAAGATCCATTGTCGAGAATTTATCAGACTTAAGAAACTGATCTTGATGCCACCATGCCGGATGAATAGTTAAAATGGCCCTTTCATTTTCATTTTCCATAAGAGCCTTTGGGTAGGTAAAAAGTAACGAATGACCTTGTAATTCATCGTAAAAATAAATGAAAAATCCAAAAGAACGATCTTCTACTTGAAGATGAATCGAATCAATAGGATTTGATTTCCCATTCGGCAAAGAAATGTACTCCAAATAATCGTGAAGATACACAAATACAAAATGATTTACATTTCCTTTAAAAATTTAGGATTTAACATTTTCTTGTGGCTATTTTATAACTATGTTTATGCAGGTTCAATATCCAATGATTTAATTGCCACAGTTTGATTCTTACTACTGATTTTTAGCATGTAGCTTTCCAATTTTGAAGATCGAGGGAATTCAAGAATTAAATCTTCCTTAGTAGGCCATTCCTCAAGATTTTGCTCCCACAAATTCTCACTGAAAAACTCCGTCTTCTTGGAAACTTTTATCTTAACTTCTTCTAACGTCTCTGTTTGATTAACTAAAATGACTAAAACTTCATCGGCACTCTCTTCAGTGCTTAATATCCGCATTGTAACTGATTCTTTAAAAAAACTCTTTTCAGGAGACTTTTTATCTAGAGAGTGCAAAGAGGATTTTGAGATTGATAGATTTTGAGAAGAAAAGAATATTCTGGTTTCAGTTAATTTGTTTCCAAGATTTTCCCATAGCGTTTGGAGGGATTTACCAATTTTAGCTGCCTTATCCGAATATTGCAAATACTTCCGTCTTTTAGTAGGATTTAACTTCAATATATGCCGTTTGTACAATACTTCGATATCTTTCCAATGATTAGTTTGCAGATCGTCTCGGAATTGTTCCAGTGCTTCTGGATGTATGAAATCCCCATCCTTCCATATTTTTAGCACGATCCCAAAAATCGGCTTTTCTACGGTACCTATAACGTCTTGTGATTGAGATTCTTGTAATTGAAGCGCTGTATAAATAAACTCTGAAATCTTCAGGTCTATACGCATAGGAATGTGTTCAACCTTCCATATGTAATGGGTTTTCAATACATTATGTTCTTCAGAGTTTTTTCGCAGTTTTGTTGGAATAGAATAAAGGATTTGTAGTCCATAGGTTGTATCGAACGAACATAAGTAGAATCCGATCAAGCTCGAAGAAAATGAATGTGGCTTGGTTGATTTTTCCAGCTCCGTAGAATTCGTACTAAAAGGATCTATATTCATTGTATTTGCTGCCATCAAGTATTTGCAAATGAATCATTGAATTAGTCAATTTGAATCTCTTTGCGTTCTATTTCTGTTTTAACTTCAAAAATCTTGGTATATTCATGATTGTGAACGAGAATATCTATTAAATACCTGATTGTTTATCGCAATAACTGAGCGACAATTACCTTTATTCACCTAGATCATCATATTAAAACAAAATATTTCATTAGATCAGGCATGATTGGAGCAGAATCTGTTGGAATCAAAGATATGGGATGTCATATGTGTGGGAGGTGGCCCTGCAGGCCTTTCTTGTGCAATTCGAGCGGCAGAACTAGGACGAAGTGTTCTTGTTCTTGAAGCTAGATCAGGATCAGCCACAGCAGGTAGCATGATGGTAGATGGGTACCCAGGATTTTTCAGTATTACTCGCCAAGAATTACTGGATAAAATGGCTCGTCAAGCAAAATATCATGCAACGATCAGATATGCTGAGCGTGTCAGTCGATTAGAGCTTGAGGGAGAAATCAAACGAGTATATACCACTGTTGAGAGAGGAGAATTTTTCACAGAAGAGATCACATACCAAGGCAAAACAGTACTTATCGCTACAGGGTTACATCCAAAAAAAATAAATGTTCCTGGGGAACGAAAATTCCATTCTAAAGGAATTTATTATAATAATCCTCCTGAAGGGGAATATGAAGAGAAAAATGTTGCCATAATCGGTCACAACTCATGGGCTGTACGTAATGCTCTTCATTATGATTCGATTGGGGCACATGTATGCTTGATTACCGCTAGAGATGCTTTTGATGCCCATCCTGCATTGTTAAGGCGACTTAATGAAAGCTTTGTCAATATCCGTTTTGGTCATGAAGTTATTTCATTTGAAGGAGATTTAAAAGTTCAAAAAGTGAATTTAAAGAAACATACAGGTGAGAAAGTTACTATCTCAACTGAGATTATTGTAATCCTCAGTAGTAAAATTAAGAACAGAGAATTATTCATGAATGCTGGCTTGGCCATTACACCTGAAGGGAAAATTATCATAAATTCAGCAAACCAAGATACAAATTTACAGGGAGTATTTGCCGCTGGCAGTGCCATAAGAGGAGACTCGATTGTCGGAATTGACGCTGCAGAAGGTCAAACGGCCGCAATGCAAATTTCTCGTTATCTCACCAATCTTGAAAAAGAAGAAACCAAAACGATACCTGAAAAATTGGAAGCTTCCTTGGCCCAAAGATTTGTTGAAGGGAGAAGTATCATTCTTGAGAAAGTTGATTTATCCCCAGAAATAATCAAATGGGTGGTTCATGCACCACGGATAGCTGAAAAATGTCAACCTGGCCAATTTGTTATTTTACGTGTCACCGATCATGGTGAAAGAATTCCTTTGACAATTGCTGATTTCGATCGAGGAGAAGGAACTATTACACTTATCTTTCAGAAGATAGGAAAAAGTACAAAATTGATGGGAAGACTAAATACTGGAGATCACATACTGAACCTGCTAGGACCCCTTGGTGAACCTGTGAAGATTGAAAAATGGGGAACAGTAGCAGTATTAGGAGGAGGATGTGGTGTTGCCCCTGTATTACCAAAAACAAAAGCAATGAGAGATATAGGAAATTATATAGTAAGCATCATCTCAGCTCGAACAGGATCCCTTCTAATCTGTCAAGATGAGATGAATGCAGCAAGTGATGAACTACATATTGCTACAGATGACGGCACATTAGGTCATCATGGATTTGGTTTAGATTTATTACAAAAATTCATAAAAGAAGGGAGGAAATTTGATCATGTCGTAGCTGTTGGCCCGATCCCTATGATGAGAGCAGTCGTAAATTTCACAAAAAAGCACAACATTCCGACCATAGTGTCATTAGCTCCACTTATGGTAGATGGAACTGGTATGTGTGGGGCCTGTCGGGTGACGGTGGGTGGAAGAGTGAAGTTTGCCTGCGTAGATGGGCCAAATTTTGATGGCTTAAAGGTTGATTTTGATGAATTGACTCTTCGATCACAAGCATACCGCTATGAGGAACGGGTTGCTGTTGAAAAGATGTCTAGAACTAGTTAAGGAGTGTTGAGCATCATGAGTGAAGAAAGGGAACAACGTAAACAAAAGCTCAAGAAAAAACGTACTCATATGAGTGTTCAAGAATCTCGCGAACGGATCCGCAATTTCAGCGAAGTGGCATTGGGATATACGGATGAAGAGGCACTGGAGGAAGCCTCTCGTTGTTTGAAATGCAAAAAGCCCCGATGTGTAAAGGGGTGCCCAGTCAATGTCCAAATCCCAGAGTTCATTCAGAAAGTACTGGAAAATGACATCAATGGAGCGAAAGACATTATTTTATGCACAAATAGCCTTCCAGCAATAACTGGACGTGTCTGTCCACAAGAAAATCAATGTCAAGAATTCTGCATTCATCCGAATGCTATTTCTATTGGCAATCTTGAAAGATATGTTGCAGATCAGGGACAGAGTGGCGAACGAAATATTTCTAGCAGTTTAGGAACTAAAGTGGCAATTGTCGGAGCTGGACCATCAGGATTAACTTGTGCTGCGGAATTAGCAACTCTAGGTCACAAAGTAAACGTCTATGAAGCATTACATGAATATGGTGGTGTATTAACATACGGAATTCCAGAGTTCCGTATGCCCAAATCCATTGTAAACGACGAAATCGAATCTGTTAGAGCATTAGGTGTGGAATTTGAAAAAGATACTCTTATTGGGAGAACTATAACTGTAAATGAGCTTTTAGAAAAACATAATTTCAACGCCGTTTATGTGGCTTCGGGTGCTGGTACTCCGAATTTTCTAGGTATTCCTGGTGAAAATTTAAATGGGGTTTTTTCTGCAAATGAATTTCTCACAAGAGTGAATTTATTGAAAGGTTACCAATTCCCTGATTATGATACTCCTGTGACTATTGGTGAAAAAGTGGCTGTTATTGGCGCAGGTAATGTTGCCATGGACTGTGCTAGAACTTCATTGAGATTAGGAGCACGAGAAGTCGATATCATTTATCGAAGATCCGAAGGTGAAATTCCTGCTCGATTAGAGGAAATTATTCATGCTAAAGAAGAGGGAGTAGTAATTGGGGAATTAATTTCACCGTTGGAAATAATTGGCGATAATAAGGGGAATGTAGTCGGCCTTAAATGTATGAAAATGGATCTAGGAGAAAAAGATGCCTCAGGTCGACGTCGACCTATTCCAATTCCTGAAACAGAATTCATTTTTCCTGTTGATACGGTCATAATTGCTATTGGTCAACGTCCGAATCAATTGATTGCTCTTACAACTGACGGATTAGAAACTACCAAGTGGGGGACGTTTGTACATAATGAAGAGACGGGTGCTACAACTCGGGAAAGAATTTTTTGTGGTGGTGATGTAGCAACAGGAGCAGCTACGGTAATACTCGCCATGGAAGCAGGTCGAAAAGCAGCTAAAGCAATTCATGAAATGATCATTGAGAAAGATTTGAATCACAGTACAAAATAGCTTCGATGAGGATGATAAGTCATACCTCAGTTTCTTTTAGAAGAAGAGTTAAGAGGAATTGTTTTAGTTAATTGTTTTCTGTTACATAAAAATAAGAGATAGGGGAAGTGAAGGCTAAATTGTCCTATCTCTGGTTGAAACAAATTTTTTCAGAGCGATAATGTAAAAGATTATTGCTACGAATGTACAGAGCAAAGCACTGGGTAAAACATCGATTAATGTTTTTTCCTTTAGAAATATACCCATAAAGTCAAAATAGCTGAATGGTGTTAGAGAGAGTAGAATATGATTGTCAGCTATAAATCCCCCTAATAATAGGAGAATACTAAGAGTAAATCCTAGTAACAATCCTTTTATAGCATGTTTATAAGGAAAAATCAGTGCAAGGGAGAAAAATATTATGAAAAATACACAATATGCCCATGTGAATACTAAATAAGTTACAGCTGCATTTACAAGATCACCATTATTTTCCAAGGACAAATCTACGAGAACGTAACATATGAAACTAGAAAGGAACAGTGCTACAAGCCCTATTAGCGTAGCTATTGTCCTATTGAAAATTATCCCTGTTTCACTTTGAGGTAAAACCCATGTAATCTCTGCAATTCTCTCTTTCTTATCTCTGAATATTATGTTATTAATAATTAGTAGAATTAATGGACCAAAGGGTATGAGCCAGGCCCAAGCAAAGAATTCAAGTGTGAACCATCCTTCAAGGGTTGGTTTAAGTTTATAATTAAACAAAGCTGCATCGATAAATGGAATATCAATACTTCCAAGAGTTAATGCTGTCTTTGCTTCTCCTTCGTATGTACTTCCTTGCATAAATGTAAGAAGAATTGTCATAATGAAAAAAACTGTCATTAATCCAGCTGTTGAATGTAATTGATCACGAAAAGCAGGAAATCTCCACCCAAGACTTCCAATTAGTTTTTCAACTGGTAATCTAATAAAAGAAAATCTTTTTGTCAGAGCTTGTCCCTCTGTTTCCAGTTCATCGATTTCTGTTTTCTTATGACCTCCTTCTATGAAGTCTCTCCTATTTATTAGTAGAATGGAAATAAATACCAGAAAAATCGATAATACGAGTGTTGTAACAATAAATTCTATATTCCAAGTTCCAGTAATAGCATTTTGAGTAATTTCGGCTTTAGAAAATAAGTTGAAATCCATTAAGGCCTCAAACTCTTTGTTATTGCTGAGGGTCATATTTGTAAAGAATCCGAGAACAGTATATCCACCACCAATAATATATCCCATCTTTTTAGAAAACGTGATTGAACATCCAAAAGCAGTCAGAAACGATATAAAAATTCCGAGCACTCCGCCCATAATGAAGGCAATTGTTAAATTGGGAATTGAATTGGCGCTATTGTTAATAAGCAGGAAAATCGATGAAAAGATGTAGCTTGGAACACATAACAGGAAAATTAGCGTAATTAGTAGCAGAGAATTCTCGATATAACTCTTTGTAAGCGATTTGGGTGTCGAAAATAATAGTTCTTTTCCATCCTTTTCCGAGATTGGTAATATATTCACCCCTAGAAGAATTGCTGACAATGGAAGATAGATACTAATTACCATACCCGCAGAAATAATTGTCCATAAATGAAATCCAGGATTATCATATTCGATTGCTCCAATGAATCTTTCATAATAAACCAGAATATTTTCCATTGAAAGTTCTCCAGGGTATATGACTGGAAAAAACAATGAAATAGCTGCGAAAAGGATAATAGAGAGGCCAAATTCAGTTTTATGCCTCAAAAAACGAAAATAGAACAGGGCAATATTTTTGGAAATGTACATTGTAATAACTCCTATTCTTCGGTTTTGTAGAATTGCATAAAGTAATCTTCCAGACTCGCAGGAGGGTAAGAAAGCTCTTCAGGCTCCATAATGATAAGCTTTTCAAGGACTGGCTTAATGGAGTCTGTTTGATGTACTAAGATACGTGCTTTATTCGCATTTATTTCAAGTAAATTGTCACCAAAAGTCTTAAGTTGTTCTTCATTAGGATTTTTGAGGTAGGCCTCTATGATCCGTGGAATTTTCATATTTAGTGTCTTTACATCTTCCACACTTATTAAAGAACCATTTTTGATGATTGCTATACGATCAGAAATTCTTTGAACTTCAGCCAGATTATGACTGCTGAAAAAAACCGTTTTTCTTTGTTCTTTTGCTTCTAAAAGAAGATCATAAAGCTCTTGTTGCAGGAGCGGGTCTAGTCCAGATGTGGGTTCATCCAAGATCAAAATATTTGGATCGTGCATAAATGCAGCAACAATTCCAACTTTTTGCTTATTACCCTTTGAAAGATCTCCTATCTTTTTTTTGGAGGATAATGAGAATCGTCTCATCAATTCCTCTCTCCTTGTACTTGGTTTTTTTCGCATATTCTGTACATAGGAGAGAAAATCATTGACTGTATAGGTATCTGGAAGGATAAAATCTCCTGGAATATACCCAATGTCTTCACGAATACTAGGGTTCGCTCTAGTTACTTTGTTACCATTGATCCAAATCTCTCCTTTTGTGGGGAGAAGAATGTTTATCATACAGCGAATAGTAGTGGTTTTTCCAGCTCCATTTGGCCCAAGGAAACCAAAAATTTCCCCTTCTTTTATTTCAAGGTTTAAATCTTCAATACCACGAGTTTTCCCGTAGTATTTAGTCAAATTTTTTATTTTAATTTTCGATTTATTCATTTTGAAAACCTAAACAGATATTTTTTGCACGTATGATGCAACTGACAAAACACACGCAAAGTTTAAATATTTTTCGAATTGTCCGAAAATTCAGAATTATCATAAATGATAGAAATTCTGATGATTGAATAGACATTTAAAATTATCTGTTTCTCATAAATTTGGATATGAATTAAATGATATCTGATTTAAATCATCTATCTTTGGTAACTATAAAACGTAATTATCTTAATTTCATGGAACAAACATTAACCTGGTTTGATTCTTCTCTTATTCGTATCTTATTTTCTTTACTTATGGAAAAAAAGCCACTGACTCAGGAAGAGCTAATTGCCTTAACTGATCTTAATAGAGCGACAGTATCAGATACTCTTTCCAAATTAACTGGATCAAATAGCAAATTTTTAGTATTACAATCTCGGAGAAAAGGAGAACGGAAAAAACGATATCATTGCCCCCAGGATTTATCTGTTTATTTTAACAGTTTATTGATAGAAGGTTTAGAGTTAACAAAAATTAGCTCAGAGCATATCCCAGAATATTTAGCTAGATTAAATGCACTAAAAAATCAGAATTCTGATAAAACAAATTTCAAACGATTCTTACAAGATTATCAGAGAGTTACTACTTATTTTCATGTTGCAGTCACATTTTTTCAAAAAAACCTGAGTAATTATGCTGACAATCCCAGTTTAATCCCAGACCATATTGAAAAAACGCTTATCACTGATGTTTCAATAACTAATGAAAGTAATTTAAATTATCTTGATAGACCAAATGACTCTCTAGATATAATAAAGAGAGATTTTATTACCTCAGAGGCTTCAAATCAATATGCTACTGTTGGAAAGAGAAAGGAGCTAGTCACAATAGGCCTTTTATTTTTTATAGAGGGAAAACCAATTACACAGAACCATATCAGCAAAATAACTGGTTTTAGTAGATCAACCGTATCAACAACCCTTTCGGATCTAGTACAACTTAATATCATCCAAGTACTTAAAAAACCGAAAGATAGAAAAAAATATTATGAATCAAAATATACTTTAGTAGAAAATTTATTGTCAACTATACGAGTGATGAATCAAATATTCTTAAAATCAAAAACTGTGGTTAACGATCAATTTTTAGCCAATATCGAGGACATTAAAGGCTTGAAGGAGGAAAAAGATAAACTTAAGACTTTTATGATCGAAAATATACAATTTTTTGACTTATTTATCGATTATACAAGAGCTTGTAGCGATGTTGTAAATAAACTCCTATCAGAATATGCAGTATCAGATCCTAGCACTTAATATCTTTCTATACTCCTGTAAACGAATAGTTTGTAGGCGTTTGCCTATTATCTGATAGAATTCCAATTATAAAGTAGAGCTGAGGAACGAAAGATTTCTTAAATGCTGAACTTAATGAATAGAGGAAAAGCTGTGATATCATGAGAGATAAGTGGCAAGTTGTGCCAAAACGTGTAGGACGGAGTAGAAAGATTCAAGTCCGACAATTCGAGCCCGAAGAAATTTTCATTGAGTTTGAATTAAATGTCCAAGATCCAGATTCAACTCAAGATGCTATTGAGGAAGCAACCCAATTAGCAATTTCATATCTGGATACGGAAGAAAAAAAACTGCGTAAGACTCCCTCGACTCAAGCTGCAAAAAAATCAGCTCAACCCAAAGTGAAAGAAGAATATGCAATACAAATCACGGAGGAGGGAAAAAAGTTAGGTAAGTTCAATATTAAAAAGTCTGAGGATTCTCAATTTGAAAATTTCATCCATTTATGGCTTGAAATAGATAATGAAAAAATCTATGTTGGTTATCTTAGAAAAGATAGCGGAGATTTCACGATAAAGGACAAAAATAAGATAATTTTAGAAAAATATGGTGTGAAAAGAGGGAAGCATTTTAGAATAATGCAGAAATTATAATCATATATTGATTAAATGAAGAGATAAAAATGGATAGACAGAGTCGACATGCGGGAAGTTGGTATGAGGGTACTGAAAAATCCTTGACACAACAAATTAATAATTTATTTTGTGATAAACAATGGGGATATGGGAAAGATCCATTGGAAAATATGGATGATAGGATTATTGACTCAAATCTTATAGGAATTGTCTCCCCCCATGCGGGATATGTTTATAGTGGGCCTATCGCCTCCCATGGATTTGCAGAAGTGTTCAAGCGAATAGAAAAGATAGATACAGTAATTATTTTAGGGCCTAATCATCAAGGATTGGGTGTACCAATTTCATTCTATCCTGGAGGGCATTGGAGTAACCCTCTTGGATCTGTGAAAGTTGATACTGAATTTGTAGACTATGCAAGAACATACGACTTTGAACCAATCCAAGAACGGATTGGATTTGAACGAATCGCACATGTAAATGAACATTCAATCGATATCCAGTTGCCGTTTTTACAATATCTCTACAAGAATGACTTTGAAATTGCACCTATTTCCCTCGGAGATCAGTCCTTTAATCCTGTAGTTTCAACGCTTTCCACTTTCTTAAGTGATTACATAACTTCACATTCTGAAAAACGAATTTTAATAGTTTCCAGTAGTGATTTCTCGCATGAACATAATTATGAACTTGTCGTAAAGAATGATAAAACGATGTTGTCCTATTTAGAGTCTATGAACCTTAAAGAAGCAGAACAGTTTAGACAGAGAATAAGAATGACAATGTGTGGGTATGCGCCTGTTTTTACTCTCATTCAAACTGCAAAAAATCTTGGCACTCCTTCAGTAGAAATCCTAAAATATGCCAACAGTACAGATATTCATCCAGGAGGAGGATATACCGTTGGTTACGCTAGTATTCTAGTTAGATCATCGTAAAAGGTTTTTATAGTAATCATAAATTGTTGGGATAGAAAAAATGAGCTCTAATATCCTAGTAATCGGAAAAACCGCGTATAAATTAAATTTTAAAATATTATCTGATTTTTCAACCTTTAATGAATTAAAAACACATCAAGCTGCCGAAGCTAAAAGAGAATATGATGGGATGGCTTCCAATATTGTCTATGGATTAACTGTACTTGGTAGTTCACCCACACTCACTTCTATTGTCGGTAAGGATTTTGAATGGAATTTAAAACCCTATTTTGAACAATTGGGAGTAGAATTAAAATTATTTCAAGACTCTGATAGAGAAACTGCCTGTAACTTCCATCTTATGGATGAAACAGATCATTCTATACTAATAGAACAGAATAATTGTTACAACTATTTTGCGGAACAGTCCCTAATTGTTAAAATACCTCCCAAACTGCTAGATAGATTTAATGTAATATTTGTTGGGACTGGAAAGGTTGAAGCCGATGTGAAATTCCTAAATTACATATATGAAACGAACAAGGCCATTCCAGTGGTATATTCCCCCGATGGGAACATAAGAGAGGTGTCGCAATGGCGCTTTTCCCAAATCTTGGAAAAAGTGTCAATCTTTGTTTGTAATGAAATAGAATTGCAATTGCTTGAAGAGAAAGCAAAAGCAACTCGTTCGGATTTCTTACAAAAATATCCCCGCCTAAAATACATTGTATCTATGGAGGATCGCTCCAAAATAATAATCTATGCAAAAAATCTGAAAATTAAGGTTACTGACGGGCCTGTAACGGATGAAATCTCCAATATTGGTTGGCAAGATGCTTTTCGTGCAGGACTAATTTTTGGAGTTTCAAAAAAGAAACCGATTGATGAAGCTGCTAAGTTAGCTGCCTCGCTTGCTTCATACTATGTGGAATCACAAGGCCCTCATAGCTATTCGCCAAGTGTAGAACAAGTTCAATTACGAGCATTTGAAGTAAGAACAGTTAAGAAAGAAACTAAAAATTAGAATATGTATCTATGCCGCTATTCCTCTTGCGGCTGCACCATGGCTCCACAATGAAATCTGCTTGAAATTTACAAATTCAAGACCAATTTCGTCTAATTCCTTTCTTACAATCATCCTAATGCGATTAAAGATAATAGGTCTTTGATTAACGATTTCATCTTCATTTATATCTTTTAAGATTAAATCAATATGTCTTTGAATTTGAAAGTATAGAAAAACATTTACTGCATCAAGATCTAGATTGCCCTTAGTGACTTGAGCGAATCGCTCCAAATCCTTTGTATGATAACTTAGAATTCCTCTAAAATCAATTTCTACATTATTAACAGAAGAAATTCGTGTATATGCGAAATCAAGTGAGTAAATGCAATGTTCTTTTATTTCCATTTAATTTTTCATTCCTATTGACTAATATTAGAGATTAATTCAGTAAAAGCAAATTTGTCGACATCTACAAGTCCTTTATCAGTGATCTTTAAATGTGGAATTACTGGTAATGCCATAAATGATAATGCCATTAGCGGTTCATCAAAATTTGACACTTCATCCTTAAAAATTTGATTGATCGCTTCTAATTCATCATACAAGGTTTGATATGATTGTGTACTCATTAAACCACCAAAAGGAAGGGGTACCTTA
>JAEOTQ010000162.1 GCA_016839785.1 Candidatus Hodarchaeota archaeon
CCATTAGAAGTTACACCTGCAGTAGTAGCTGCATCAATCAGTGAATCAACCCCTCCCCCTAAAGTGACAAAACCTATAAAGGCTAAAACGGTTACGGATTCACCCAAGGCAGAAAAAGTTATAAAACCAGTTTCACCACCTCCCCCTCCCTCAAAACCAAAGGAAGCAAAAAGTGAAAAGCCGATTGAAGTGAAAGAAGTTGAAGAATCTTCAATCTTATATTTTGCTGCGAATGAGACTGTAGAAGTAACTGAATCAAAAGCAAAGCTATTATATTCTGCAATCAAAAATGAAACAACGCTCACCATGCTTCATACATCATCTGCGGCCACGGAAGGAAAAATTTCTTTGTTTTCCTTGAAAAGAAATACAAAGACAGCTACTTGCAAGACAGCAAATCCAATATTTGTAATTTATTTATCCTCAAGTATGAATTCCGTACAAGCTCTTGATGATCTAGAGATACCCATACCTGCAGGTTATTCTATTTACTATACCTGTCCTGGAAATACTTTTCTGGGAATAAACCTTGAATGATGATCTGACAAGCACTTATTTCCTGCTTTCAGTCATTCTATTCAATTCCTACTCCTTTTTAAACAATAATTGATCCCTCTTCTTTTTCACGATAAAAACAATTTTAAAACTCTTTTCTCCCCATGTTTAAACCTCAACAAGGTGTTTTTTGATGAATGATAAAAAATTCAATTCTCGACTAAAAGGTTTCTTCCGAATGTCGATGAGAGATCGACAAAAAAAGATAAAGGACCTATGTCAGTTAAGTCAAGAAGATTTAGAATATTTAAATGAATCCTCGACAACATTAGAAAAAGCAGGTCAAGGTTTTTACATTGAAAATGTCATCGGGGTTCAACAAATCCCTCTAGGAGTCGCCACTAACTTTACAATAAACGGTGAAGACGTTTTGGTCCCAATGTCTGTAGAAGAGGCTTCCGTAGTAGCTGCTGCATCGAATTCGGCTAAAATTGCTCGTACTTCAGGTGGTTTTACTACAAGTAGTACCCCTCCCATCATGATTGGTCAAATTCAAGTAATAAATATTCCAAATCCATTTTCTGTTCGTGAATTATTTCTAGAGCATGAAGATGAAATAATTAAGATAGCAAATGAACAAGATCCCATTTTAGTGAAGTTCGGAGGGGGATGTAGAGGAATTAATGTTAAAGTTCTTATGGATACTATCACAGAGCCCATGGTAATATTGGAACTTTTGGTAGATGTTCGTGATGCCATGGGGGCTAATGCTGTAAATACCATGAACGAAGCGGTCGCACCACTATTGGAAAAATTATCTGGCGGTAAAGCTTTATTAAGAATTATATCGAACTTAGCAGTTCGGAGATTGGTTCGCGCAAAAGCAACTTTTAAAGCTGATGACCTAAAAACAGATAAATTTTCAGGTACCGAGGTCGTAGATGGTATCTTAAACGCTTATGCTTTTGCAGAAGCGGATCCATATAGAGCATCAACTCATAATAAAGGTATTATGAACGGTATTGATGCTGTTGCATTAGCCACTGCTCAAGATTGGCGTGCAATTGAAGCTGGTGTCCATACTTATGCAGCTATCAAACAACCTGGAAAATATACTTCTCTTACAACGTGGGAAAAAAATGTCGAAGGAGACCTTGTTGGAACTATAGAAATTCCTCTCGCAGTAGGATTAGTAGGGGGAGTCGCAAGAATTCATCCTATTGCTCAAATTGCTTTCAAAATAATGAACCTCTCTGTTCCAGGGGGAGCGCTTAAATTGGCCGAGATAATGGCGTGTGTAGGGTTAGCACAGAACTTTGGTGCACTTCGGGCATTAGCATCAGTTGGCATTCAAGCAGGTCATATGAAATTACATGCGCGTAATTTAGCTGCATCCATGGGAGCAAAGGGTGAAATATTAGATAAAGTAATTGAAATTCTCACCGAAAGAGATCTAAAAGTCACGTATGATAATGTTAAATCGATTTATGACGAAATAACAAAGTAGGAATTGTATAAGGGACTTTTTCTGTATGATTATTCTCTCTTCACAAGATTAGAATAGTCATCATCCTCTTGTACTTCCCACTGCTCAATGCCAATCATATTCGATTGACAAGACACATCAATTTGTGTTAAGACGTTTAGAAAATTTGCGAGAATTCTTCCAGTAGCCCCCCAGATTATTTCTCCTTCATAATTAAAGAAAGGAACATGTATTAATTTTTCTCCTTTGTATGGTACTGCTTCTGTCCAAAATTCTTTAATATTGGAGATTTTATTTAACGCTACTTTTAGAACATATTCAATTTCATCAGAATTATGATTTGAACACTTTACATCGAAATCTTCTACAATAAAACCTACAATTGGAGTGACAACATATTGGCTTACTGTGAAAATGTCATCCAATAATCCTAAGACATGAACGTCTTCACATCCAATTTCCTCATGAACTTCACGTAAGGCTGTATGAATTAAATCTTTATCCAAATCTTCGTCATATCTTCCACCAGGGAAAGAAATCTCATTCTTATGATGAGTAACTTTCTCTGTTCGTCGAGTAAAGAGCAAGAACCACTCCTCAAAATTCCGAAACAGCGGAATAAGGACAGCTGCTCTTCTATAGTCTTGAGGAAGTTTAAGAACTTTGCGAGAACTCTCTTGAAGCATTGTTTGCAATTCTTGAAGGCATTGTGGAAGTTGAGACACTTAGATCTCCTACTTATGAGCAAATAAGGGTTTATTTAAGACATTTTTTAGATAAATGAAATAAATGACTATATTTCATTTCTTCCCAGGGATTTTCCTTCGAAACTCCATCTGTTTAGCAATATATATAATTCAGAGAATTTTTGATTTATTCAACAAATAGCTTGTTTCCAATTTGCGAATAGTCAAAAAATTCGCATACTGAAATCACCAGAAATTAAGGGTACTTATTCATGCCTTTTATTAATGTAACATTTGCAGAAGCAAAGAATTCTTTAACAAATCGGACTCTCATCGCTGAAATGCTAAAAGAAAAAAAAATAAATCCAAAAGAGGCTGATTTACTGGAACATATGCATTTCTATGCAAAAGATCAAGAAAAACACTCTCTAGAAAAGGTAAAAGAATTATGCAATCAATATTTTCTAAATGATCCAGAAGACGCCTATCAAAAAATTTATCGATTTGTCACAAGTGATAACAAAAGAGTTGCTTGGGTAATTTTTTCCCGAACGTTCCAACAAATTCCTTATGATGACAAAGATCCACTAGACGACTATACACCACGAGTTTCCGAAGTTTTGACAATTAAATCAACATTCATTGCAATCAAGTGAGATAGGAGAATAAACCAATGGCTGAAGGTAATTGTGAGCAATTGGCCACTGAAGCAGAAAAAGCTACTAGTCATTCTCTAGAGATTGCAGCTGAAATCTATGAGTCAACAGCTAAATGCTTCGATTCCAAAGGTGATAGAAGAAAAGCAGGCCAGTATCTCACAATTGCGGGTGATTTTTATTTAGAAATCAAGAAAATGGATAAGGCAGCCAGCTGTTATGGAAAAGCTATTGTCAGACATCTAATGACTGAAGATATTGAAACTGCCAAAATCCTTGTTGAAAAGGGAAAAGATTATGGTTTCACTTCCGCAACCTATCAATTCAAAATGGCACTGAATGCATTAGATCGAAAAATAACTACAGAAGAGGGAATGGAGGCGGAACTCACTCAATCTCACATCGGAGAAGATCTCCCAGATATTGTGATCTTACCTTTGGAGGAAGAGAAGGGATTAATACCGATAAACGACGAAGAATTCACAAATAATGATGATATTGATTATAATAGACAAGATTTTGTTATACCCGAATTAAAAACTGATGACCCCACTAAGATGAACTCATTCGCAGTATTAGCGGCAGTATCAAAGAGTGCAAGAAAAAAAACAGAAAGAAGAATACTTAGCGAAGCTGTAGTGAAGGATCAAAGGGGAGAAACAAAGTTTTTAGCATCGAAGTCAAGAATCACCTCAAAAAGAGCCAGTTCTGATGTTGAAGGAGTTACCGAACAAAAACACTCTGTTCCAATTTCAAAATCTGAAACTGAATTACAAGATGATACACCCCCTCCTACTGAGCAAATACTCCTTGCAGATACTTTAGATCTCGAATATGCGGCTAAAACTGAGATTACCAATGAATACGAAGAAGATTTACTAGATATCGAAATTGTAGATCGAATTCCATTCAGATGGGAAGTTGTAGATTTTCAGACGAATTTTGAGCTTAATGAAAGAAAAAGAACAGAAGAAGGAACGGTATTCACCTGGAAGGCTGAAAAACTAGCTTCAGGGACGAAAGGAACAATAGAGTATGTGCTACGTAAACGAATAGAAAGATCAATCATCCTTAGAAAAGAACGGCAAGTGGTTGTTTTGAATTTATACCACTCATTGCATCAGAATTTGGAAGCTCAGCTGAACTTCGTTAATACTACAGGAGAGCAGGTACAAGAAATACTTATCGAGGACGTAATTCCTCCAGAATTGGTTGTTAATCAAGCCTTTTCACCTCAAAAAATTCGTGCTGTGAGGATACCAACTCATAATTCAACATTATTCCGATGGATATTCAGTAATCTTCCCCCAGGGGATACTTTTTCCGTGAATTATGTCTTCAAGGAAAAACCATTGACTCGTCAATATATAACTGAGGTTGAAACTGATTCTGGGAAGTTAATATGTACAAAAATATCTCAACCCCTCGTTGATTCATTTGAATGTGAATATATTTGGATGTATACTATCGAAAATATGTCAGCAAATGATATCACTTTGAATGATCGTATACCGTTAGATTTTAGTATATCCCTTGTTGATCCAATACATTTACGACCAACTATTCTTCGAGAAAAATCGAATATTCTCTTATCTTGGAATTTAGAATCAGAAGAGAAGATTTTCATTGTTTTGAGAATGTCAGGAAAGGAGTCATTTACCCCACTCGCACCCACCATTGAGATGAAGAACTGCAGAGAAATTCAGATTTTAGAAACCAGCTCTGACTCGAAAAAGGCATTACTTGATATCAGGCATCTTAAGCTTAAATTCTTGGAGATAATCTAATTGTCAGAAACTTTACCTCATTTTAATATGCACCAGTTTAACCATGTAGTGCTAGCGGTTCTATGGGACGATATCTCGGGCCCTTCAATTATATCCCTTTATCCTTTGGCCTTTGATGACCCTGAATCAATCGCGTTACAGATATATCTAGCTTCAGTAACGGTTTTCGGTCAACATGGACAATCTCAAAGGACAGAGTTTAGTGTCCCCTTGTTAAGCTTGGGAAAAAATATCCTTGCCCGTGTAGCATTTGATGCATGGTTTGATCCATCAATTCGTGGAGAAGAACGTCCATTTTTTTTAGCTATTATTGCAAAACATGATAGCGTAAATTTATTGAATACACATCTCGACACTCACATTTTTACATACTTAGATATGCTAAAGGAAGAGAAAGACAAATTTAATGCAAGATTGGTGTGGGAAAAGATCACAGATTCAATAAGTGATTCTCCAATAGAAAAAGTCCATTTTGATCCAGCTAGTATAGATTCCGAATACGCTATCCCACGTGCCTTGAAAGATTTACAAACGGCACATGAAGCATGGGATAAACTCAAAGATCGTAATCAACTCTGGACAGCCATGAAAGTGGCAAATCGGTTGGAAAAAATTGATGATAATGCTGCTGGTGAAGCATTTCTTTTATCTGGAAACATTTTCCAAGCCACCAATAACTTTCAGGATGCACAAAATGCTTTTAAACAGGCTACTGACGCTTTTTCTCGAGCTCATGAGTTTCAGAAATCAGGCCAAGCTTTTTGTCTAGCAGGAAAAATGGCCTATCAATTGGGGAATAATGATAAGGCAATTGAATTATTTCAAAGTGGAGCTGTCTGGATAAAAGACTTAAACTCACAAGCCTCACTACAATACGATATGGCATTAGTTTATCAAGATCTTGATCGGTTTGAAGATGCGAATGGATGTTTTGAGAAATCTGTGAAGTTGATTGAAGAAATTGATTATAATATTGCTGCAAAATATACATCTACATATGCAAGTAAATTAATGCTTCAAGCAGAGAAGGAAAAATTAGAAAATCCAACGTATTCTCTTGGTTTGACACGGAAGTCCGCAGAGCAACGGATTAGAGCTGCTGATTTCCTAAAGAGAAATGATGATGGACTTGAGGAAGCTGCCACGTCTTTAATGCTAGCTGCTAAAATCTTCTTTTCTTTAGAAAATGAATTGAAAGGGATAAATCTTGTAAAACAGGCTTCTTTGCAATTTAAGCAGGTAGATAATTTTCAGTCAGCTCTTAAAACTTTATACGATGGTGCTCAAACGGTAAAAGATGTTGAATCGAAATTATCACTTTTTAATCATGCTCTTTCTCTCATTCCAGAGGAAACTCATGATAATCAAATTAAAAGATTATTAGGACTGATATCTTATGAGATTGGAAGAATTGAAATAGATAGGGATCAGCATTTAGTATCAAATAATTATCTCTCTCGTTCTAAGAATTTCCTTACTACTGCTAAAGCTCCTACTGTTGAACTAATTCCCGTGTTGATACTCTTTGCAAGCAATTCATTTAATATCGAAAACTTCGAGGATGCTGCTAGTAATTTTTATGCAGCCTATGAGCTTTTATCAGATATGGAAGAGACAGAATCAATATTAAATCAAAAAAGTCGATCCTTAACAAACGCGTTAATTAGTTGGAGACGAAGCAGTACTATATATCACAATGCAGGATTAGTCTCGTTATTAAACCAAAAGGAGAGAGAGTCTGTTGAATATTTCACTCGTTCAGCCGCATTATTGATTGAATGGGTAGAAAATAATGCGATAGACTCTCAGGATGAAATTCAAAAGGTACTACGAGATCGTGTAAGTAGATTACAGGTAAAAAATGACTTATTCTTGTTAGCTGAGTCGAAATATAAAATTGAGGGAATTATTTCAGATCTAAATTCATTAATTATTTAATAAAGACCTAAGGTCTGATAAAAAATTTGTTTCCCGATTAGTCCATAAATTTTAACCGTATTTGTTCAACTAATTTTTCTCGTTTCATAATTAACCTTGATTTCTTGAGCTCTAATCGCTTAACAATCTCCTCATGCTTTAGATCTGATACTTCGTCATTGAGAAATTTCTGGTCAGCTTTTTCCAATGAATCCTCAATTTGAGCGATATCACCATTAAGAGTTAAAAGTTCAGGATGATTAGTTGGAAAACCCTCCTCATCATAGTGGTATTCTATTGATTGATCTTCTTGTTTTTCAGCTTTTTCTTGCTTAGCTTGTGACGTAATATTGATTGTTTTAGTGAAAACTTTAGGCCCAATTACTTTCTGAGATGGAGAGGATTTTTTCTCTTCCTTTTTGCTTTTACGTTTTGTATGCACATCCTGATCACTTAGATACTCAGAATCACCAATTAAGAAGCCTTCTTGTTTTCCCTCAGAGTTTGTTAGGAGCAAATTTGGTAACTCACCTGAGAAAAGGGATTCGACTTGGTCAGTGAATAAACGATCAAATTTCTCTTGGGCCATCGTAATTTCTTTACGTGCTTCATCAAGATCAATTTTTTCCCCTTCTTGTATACGCATACCGAAGATTTTAACGATTTCTCCTGCAGGCGTTTCTAATACTGACACAAATGGTGTTTGCACAAACGAATAGTCTGGAGTTTCTAGAACAGTAACTAATCCACCTAGAATTTTAACATATTCTCCAACACCTTTTATTTCCACAACTTGAACTACTCCTCCAAGAATTTGAACCAGGTTTATTCCAAACTTCTCGAAAACGAATATTCCCGGTAATCGAACCAAAGTATAGTCTTTTGTTTCTGTAATTGTATATTTTGATGGAGCAGTATCAAAAACAGAGGAAAAAATTCCTTGTGGTCCTTTCCAATTCTTTAACTGAGATATAGCCTGCTTGACATTGTCGAATAATTCAGTTGTGGAATCAAGTCCCGCAGAAATCAGCTCGTTTTCAGTTAGTTCACTTATTTTCTTGGGTTCTAGTTGAAGTTTGAGTTCATCCCATTCTTCTGGGGGAACCCAAATTGTTGTGGTACCCTCTACATCTTTTGTAGAAACCTCTTGATCTTCTGTCTTTGTAGACAACTCTGATTTTCCCATTAAAACCAGTGTCGTTCCTTTGTCAGTAACGGTAGGTACTGCAATAGAACCCTTTTTTGCTGAGATAGAAGTCTTTCCCTTGCTTATGATTTTCAAATCATCTGTAGGAATGGTAAAAACCTGTGCTGGTTTTTCAAATGAAGTTTCTTGTATTGTACTGGCAAATTCATTAATTCTACTACCTACTTGACTATTAGGATCAACAATTTTTCCTGTAAGTGAATTAAGCATTGAGTTAAATCCATTAGTTCTTTTTCTTTGGGGTGTTAGTAAGAGCAATACCCCAATTATTAGCAGAAAGAATGCTACGTATTGAATAACCTCTTTTCTATTAACTATCCAACCTAACAATAAAAATGCTAATAATATGAATGCTGATGACAAAAATCCATCACGTACTCTTTCTACTCTATTTTTCAAGGCAAAATTTTGACGAAGAAGAGTATTTATTGAAACACTTTGCCTTGGAGCGTTACCAGGTAGAATAATCCCCAGAACATTGAAAACGAGAGATCCAAGGAGCAATACTTCTAATTCAAATTCAAAGGATTCAGGGATTAGAAGGATTGAAAATCCAGTTAAAACAAAAATTACGATTGTTGCGATCCAAAAACCACGAAACACTTCCCCAACATAGTAAAAATAGCCAAAATGCATGGATTTTAAATTGAACCTGTTCCAAATAATCGCTAGTGGTGTGAGAAGACAGGCCGTCAATGATTCAAATTCTGAATAAGACAAATTTGGAAAATTAACATCCCAAAGTTCGAAGGAGATGGACGCAGATGAGAAAATATTGATGAGGATAAATCCGAAAAGAATTTTCACCGCCCTATTAAGAGGAGAAGGAATCTCTCTCTCATCGCCTGAAAAGAACTTTGAAAAGGGGATTACTAAAAAAAGCAGAAGAATGATACCAAATAAGGTTGCTCGTATGGCTGAATCACCAGTGAATGTTACAGCAATTATACACCAGAAAATAAGAGCAAGAGTAAAAATATAATCAAGGGGAGTCTTTGGTCGAAGAAATTCTTCTGTTTGATCAAGCGCAAAACTCTCTAAAGAGCCATACTTCTGTATTTTTTGAATATTTTCCATAAAAAAACTCTTTCCTTATTTGTTTCTTAAATTTCTGCTATTATCAACTGATGCTTAACATATTATCCAATTTGAAATTATATTTTTTGATTTTGTCAAGCTCTTTAAATAACTGGTTTTTCCATACTTTTGATCAGTAATCGGGATTCAGACCAAGAAGTCGTCTCAATTTGTAGTTTTACACTTTTATTTATATGAATTACACTCGAGGTAAATATGTCGAAGTTTGATAAAATTTTATAATAAAAGGTATCTATGGAACGAAAATCATCATTCTGTCAGTGTTGGATCGTGACAATAAACACAACCTTCCTCATTAAATTCTGTTAAAGTAATGAACGCTCCACACTTGCTACATACGATTTCTTCATCAGAAGTTGACTCTTCCTGTGTAATTGATGTTTCTTCTTCACCTTTTTCACCGTTAGTATATAAATCCGTTTTTTCCAATTCATCAATCTCATCAGGTGATACTAAAGATGATTTCTGATCACGAGAGGTTGTTTCTACAGATTTAGGGATAATAGATTCGATCTCATTCCTCGATATTTGCGGAGATACGCTTTTCATTGATGAGGGCTTTACAGACGATGACGATCTTTTGCCACCTTTTTTCCTACGTCGTTTTGGTTGAGATTTCGTTGTTTGTGGAAAATTAAAAATTGTGTCAAGAGATTGTGTCCTTGGTTTCCCTCTTTTCTTTTGAGTTTTCTTTAAATTTACGTTTGTTGATAATTTCACAAGTCTAAGGGGTGGTGTTTCTTCTTCTGGTTCGGAAGGTATAATTATTGCTGTATTAACGTCTTCAGATTCCTGTTCAAGTATTTTCTCTTTTTCTGCATTCTCTATTTCTTCGATGTCAAGAATAATTTGTGTATCTGATTTTACCTCTTGAGTTTTCATTGGATATTGAATCATTCTATCAAAAATTCTCCCAGGATCATAAATATCTTTTAAATACTGCTTGGTGTCAATTAATTGCTTTATATCTGAAATTGAGGTGATCTCATTTAGCATAAAACTTAACGTACATATCCCATGCTTTATAAAAACAGATTTAACTTTTTCAAAATCGAAATCAAACACTTGAGCAGGGATAACATGATTTCCCTTGATGTTCACCATTTGAATACGAATCCCTGGATCAATAGAATATCCAAGGTCCTTCAAGATGTATGCTGCTGTAACTTGAGGTAATTTTGACTTATAATCCTTTAGATCCTTATTAATAGCCTTGGGTTTGACAAAGTATGAGGGATCTAGGTTTCCCTCCAGCACTTCATTTCTTATCCTATCTGAGGCTTTAAACGCGTTTTGATATATTTGTCCTAATGAAATCGGATTTGCGGGATCGTACTGTTCTAAATATGCTTTTATAATTTCTTCTTGAAAGTGTTTTTGTAGTTTTGAAAAATCTGCTCTTTTTGATTCCAACCCTGTTATTTCTTCTTCCTCCCATTTGTTATCCTGTCCTAGATGATTATAAACAATATATTTCTTTTTGCCCATGACAAATTGAAAATCATAGGGACCATCTTGTTCGAATTGAATTAGGCTTTTACTAGTCCTCTTTATCGTCACTCCGTCATTTAACTGGTAATTGTCATTTTTGAATCCAGCAGTTATAACTTTTTCATTTAAAATTTTATCAATAAGACTAACGCGAAACTCAAGCTTTTCATCTAATTCTGCAGGATTACTTAATGTCACGGGAAAATCAAGGGGAAATTGCTTTGGAACCCATAACCATACTCCGTCGGTATTGTGACATATGATTCCTCCATTCGCAGATACAAAATTATTATTTTCATCCACGGTCAGGTCATATACATACTCTGAAGTCTTTTCGACCTCTTCTAAGCTTTTTTTCTGAATATTAATTGTATCATTTAATTCCCTATGAGGATAATGTAATCCACTACCCACTCTCCAATTCTCATAGTTCATGAAGTTAATTACATAACATGGATTTCCAGAGGTTGCTGAGACGGTCTCTTGAATACTGACCGTGGATCCCAATTGTTTTCCAAGTACGTAGAGATCATCTCGTAATCCACTACTTGATGTATAGAAGGCCTTTCGTTTTCCTTGAATCGATCCATCTCCGGCAAAATATCCTCTTAAAAACGCATCCTTTATTTCTGTATTTGCAGATAGGATTAATTTTGGGATTCTTTTATTAAAGGCAGTATGACCACAACCAAGGGTCTCGAAAAGATGATAGAAGAAAATATTATCCATAGCTAGCCTAAATGTTTGGGATCTGGAATCTGAGAGAGCTGGTGTAACTTTATATGTTGTATGTAAGTGTTTAGCGACTTCTACTATGAGTTCTTCAATTCTTTTCAGATTAATCTTATTCTTTTGAGAAATCCCAACGCTTGCTATACCATTGTAGATCCCTGAACTCCCTTCTGCAACAAACCATCCACATAATTCTGCTATCTTCCCATCTAATTTTATAATTGGTGAATACTTGTACCCCTTCCTACTACCTACCAATGTTCCAGGTTCTATTTTGCCATTAAATCGTTTTAAGGAAATTTCGTAATAGTTTCTTCTCTTATTTTTGTCTTTCTTGTCGTATCTTAAGCTAGACTGTCGTCCTCCCCATTTTTTCTCTCCTCCAACAGGAACGTAAACGAATAACTCCAAACTTTCTGGGCTACATGATGTGAAATCAACATAGAGTCCTGATTTCTGAATATTGGGAATGGTTCCAATATGAGCTATGAATTCGTCATTCAATTTATTTACTATTAAAGGTTCAATACGCTCCTCAATTTGGTGGAATATACTATGAGAATCCGTAGTCTTGACAGAACCAAACGGAGTGGTAATTTTGAATATATTTCTGTTTGTTTTCTGCCTAACACATCGTAATACAGTCTTCCATTCAACAACTCCGTATTCTGATACAGATAATGCTTTCCAACCACTTGGTACGGAAACGTATTCTACTCCTCGAGATTGAACTTGAACCCCTGACTCTGAGATCGACAGACAATAATCTGTAAATTCTCCTATTGAATCAATTTTGATGAAACCATCTGGATCTTTGAGAACAAGACGTTCAGCATAATCCAAACTATCTAATTCAGTAACCATTCCAATATTTTCCAATTGATTTGCGGCCCAATATATCAAATCCGCAGATAATTTTGTAGTAATACCTGCACACGGTGTACTAGCATTTCTCACTCCTCCCCGCATACCCAATAAACCGTAAATACTATTGAGGGGAACTTTCATTCCCAGTTGCGTACTATCATGAAATTTCTGTTGTCGAAGCGTGGTTGGTGGAACTGACTGATTTGTTAAGTTTTTTTGCTTGATAACTTGTTTTAATCTCTGGGCTTCGAATTTATGTCTAACTCTAGTATTGAAGAATTCATCCATAATACGAGCTACGAAATTGAAAGCTTTTTGACACACTCGTGATTGAACAGAAATGAGAACTGATATTTTTTTTGTCCGAACATCGATACTTAGGTAAGTATTCTTTGGAAGCTGAAACGATTTTGGTTGATCTTCAAAGATATCAAAGTGATTTCTGTCTAAATGAGTTCCTAGCTGAGTAGCTTCCACTGTTTGTTCTAACCACTTCTCTATCCTATTATAAGGGTCAACAGAAGTGAAATTCTTTCCTAAATATGATTTACTCAAAGGAATCTTTGTGAATCCTGACCGTTTTTTCAAGATGTGTGCTTCAGTCTGTGAACCATTGTATGAGAAGATCTCTTGAATTCGTCCTGTAGTCGCTTCTTCAGGTTCATACTCTTTACAAGTAGACTCATTCTGAGTAGTACATATTGAAGGATCACATTTTGATGAACTTTTCACTTTGTGTTTACATGGTCTACGAGCAGTAAGTTTGATTACCCAATCTCCTTCAAAGAAGCAGCTTCCATCTTTTTCTTTATAGTTACACTTTTGACATTTGGTTAGTGGTACAATACCCGAAGGTTGTAGTTTATATTGGCGAATTTGTGATGGATACATAGATGTAACATCTACATGGACACCCCTCATCTGTACGGGTCCTGATGTATCTAATAGCTCGTCTATCTGCTTTACAATCTCCTCTACAACTTGTTCCACTCCCTCAACTTGAATATCAGAAAGGTCCTCAAGGATTTCGCGTAAAATTGAATTTTTCTCCTCATAAAGACTAGTTGGCACCCCATTTTGTTGTAAAGCCGAGGAAAAATTCTTATGTAGCTGTTCGAGGTCATCTGTAAAGGAAATCGGTAAATCACCAAATTTTGCTAAAATTTTTCTATCAAATTGGTTTTTCATTTCCCTTTTGGCTATACCTTCACTATTTTTTGTGATAATTTGCTGTATAAGCGCTTTAATCTCAGTAAGAGCTTTTTTATTAGGTTTGAAGTCTGTGAAGATATCACTTCGAAAGATTCCTGATCGCCTCGCTTCAACTAATCCTCCAGTATAGGCAAAGGAGTCTATCCTTATATTTGGAGAAAAAGATTCAATGTGTTTTTGCTCAATTCTTCGTTTACCAATAATGTTATAATGATGGCCTTCTGCATCAATTAGTAAATCATCTAAAGAACCAGCCCGACGAGTTAAAATTTCGGAAGATGGAACAGGAAACATCTGTCCTAAAGAAATAAAGAAATCTAACACAATTTCTTTAACATAACGATAAGTAATATATCCATCACATGCAGCATAACCAACAGCATCGACAGGACTTTCCTCGATTGCAAAAAGTGCTTCTCGTCCAATAGGTATTATCTTAAGCTTCTTTTCAACACTTGGCTTCAGTCCTAAATCCTTTTTGGGTAAGTAACTATACTTTTCATTAAACAAATAAGCATCAAGATGAATTATACCTGCACCCGATACAGAATCAATGCTTGCGGGAGAATAATTTTCTCTGAGATCAATATTCCCTTGATTCTGCCCATCAGGCCTTCGTTTATATTTAATACGAAAACCTGTTCTTCTTTCAAGTGAGATATTATACAGTAAAGAGCGAACTGCTAAAAATGGGATGTCAAACCGATCTCCAAAGAAATCCGCAAACACATCAGGTTGATATTCTTCTATTATCTCATAAAACCGATGCAGAAGTTGTTGTTCATTTTTATAAATTTGTACATTGACTGGAACTCGTTCAATAAGTACTGATTGAGGAAAAAAAGTATCTTTCTTACACCAATCAACCCAGGGCTTTGAATGGTCCTTATCTTTCTGTTTCAATACAATATCAATGCCTGAGACATCTTTCGTGTCCACTACATCATCATTGATTATCAAATGATTTACATTTCCAGTGAATAAAGAAATCATTGAAATTGCATCACGATTGGGATTTGGTTCACGTGTTAAATCAAAGACAGTTTCAATATCATAAGCAAGAATCTGAAGTTCTGGTGGTGCTTTATTGTGTAAAATATCAAGTTTGTGAATTTCTCCTCCTCTAATATCGGCTTGATACCAAGATCCAACCCTAATATTATGGTCAATAGCTACACGATGGTTATAGAGGACATCCGCTTCTCGCCATTCAATTACTCCTTTAATTTGTTCACATTGAGATCTTATGCTCGGAACAGACCTTGGATGATCCACAGTAACTTTGAGGAAATCCTTGGTTATTAGAAAAGTAAGATCAGCAGCATCATGACATATCTCCTTTGAAACCATGATAACTTTTTTCTCTCCAAGTTCCTGAATCTGAGCAATTATTCGATTTATTTGATTGCTTGTAAGTTCAGATCTTATTAATAGATAAAAGTATGGAGCATGTCGTAAAAAAGCACTTCGCTTATTATGGCCCTCATCAAGAAAGTATACCTGAACACCGTTTATAGTTCTTGTATTACCACCTGATTGATAATCATCCTCAGAATCAAACGAGGGTTCAAAAGTTTCATCTTTTTTACTCTTGGCTTCGTAATCCAAAATAAAGATAGGCTGATCTACCTGCTGATTATACCGATAGGGGGGAAACCATGAGCGATAACCATGATTAGCGCCGCGATTTCGACCTGAACTTGCCATAATATCTACTCAAAGCTTTAAAGACGAAACTAGTTCATATTGGAAAAAAAATGTATAGGATCCTATTTTTTGGCTTTTTTTTCGTTAGAGACTTCGTATTTCATAATTTTGGATATTAGTATATCCTGAAGATGGATTTGTTGAAAATCTTATAATCAATGAAAATCCCCTTCATGGAAAGTTGTAATAAATTCTTAGTAGTTCCAATTTAAAAAAGTACTTACAGGCTTTGGTATTTAAAAAGACAATGCCTTACATTTATATAGTCCTTAAATGGATATATAGATCTGTTAGGAAAACGAAGTGAGTATCTATCAGAAGATACCCCATATACTTGAATAAAGAGGACGATTTTAAGAAAGAGATTAGCTCCAGATTCCAGAATGTATTAAAGATCCATTGATCTATAATGTATAATTGACAATATTTAGATAATAAAAGGATAAAATGCCCAAAAATTGTTTAACTTTGGTGACTATTTAGTGCTTGTCAAGAATTTGAAGGAGACCTATATCCTATGCAACTTTCACGTCTAATAGAAAAATTCCGTACCGAAATTCTTGGTTTTTTAGCTGCATTTGTTTTGATTTCTGCTGGTTTAATTTTTCCCTATTTTATTCCTGATCAAGTAAATGCTCCCCTTGGATTTCAAGATACAACATGGATAAAATCATTAATTTCTTATTTACTAATTGGTATGGGGCTTGTAAGCTTCTTTTGGCTCGTTATTATCCATCGATTCATGGTTCATAAGAGTAAAAAGGATTACATGTACTAATAATTGAGTAAACTATAAAATTTGTAGAAGGATTGTGAATTAGGAATGGGTAAAGGAAAAAAAGAGAAAATACCTCCCATGTATGTAAATTCGAATGTTTGGAAGGTTCTACTTGAAATTGAAGATCTCCGTGTTAAGGAACGAAAATTAATACGTAAATTATGGAGAGATCTGAGAGAAGATACTACTCGAAGAATTCATACTATGGTTTTTGAGCAAGCTCTTCAATCTAATTCGGCTTTTCCATCCATGAATGAAAAAGAACTTGAAAAATGGATAACAGAGAATATTTCAGCCGTATTTATTGCTCTTATTGAACAAGGTGATATTGTTGTTGAAGAAGAGGAACCCAGTAAATGGAGAGAGGCCGGAATAGCTATCTACGATAAAATCAGAAAAACTGTTTCAAAAGTAGAAACCGATAAAATAGAAGTAAAGGAAAACGACTGATTTTGGAGATTTAGATTGTCTTTTCAGTTGAATCAAAATCATCTCACTAATAAGACATCAGATCTGGCTTTAATCCGACTAAAACCATTGATTCAAGAGATTCTACAGCTCAATCATAAAAATTCCAATCCAGAAACTTCAGATAATAGATTTGAAGAAATTATCATTTTTCATTTTGTCACTCTGATGTTTATTGGGATAGAAAATATTAATGAGCTCCTTAAATTAGAATTAAAAGATTGGAACGAAGTATTTTCTTATTTTAGTGATCCTTGTGAAGTCGTCCTTCAATTAACAAAATTTCTATCGCTTTTAAATCAATCTGATCAGGTTTACGGTTATTATTCTGAAAATCGAGATTTCTTGCAAGAAAATTTAAGGAAAGTGGATTGGGGAACACATGCGGAAATGGTTTGTAGGGATATTGTTTTCAAGAAAAATCATAGAAGTCAATGTGAGGGAAATTCAACCAATATAAATTTCGATTTTTTAGATAAAATTGCTTATTTATTGATAGAGATAAGAAATAAATCAAAAAAACACTCTGGAATTATATATACTCCGTATTATATTGCTGAGCAAATCACTGAGAAAATTATCATTCAGTGGTATAAAAAAACCATACATACTAACCTCAAAACGAGACCAAATCAAAAACCTGTCCTTCTTGATCCTACTGTCGGTACAGGTATTTTTTTAATTGCTGCAGGAAACGCCTTATTGAACAATTTTAAAAAAGAAGCTCAAATCTCTTCAGATCTTTCTCTTAGAAAGGAGATTATAGAACATTATCTTTACGGTTTTGATAATGATCCGATTGGAATTCTAATTACCAAGATCAAACTAAATTTGTGGATATTAGATGACTTAATTTCAAGTACCGAGTCAGATGTGGGTCTATCAGACAATATCTATCAGAGAGATTCTCTATTCGAATATTCTTCTATGCCGTCACATATGGAATCGATCTCCAAACTCGAACAAGATTCTTGGAATGATAAATATTCTGTTTCTAGTGAAAAAAAATTTGTTTATAAAATTCCTTCGAAGTCTTCCTTCCATAAAAGAATAACAGATATTAATAAACTTAACAAAATGGTTTCTGAATTAGAAGATTCATATTATTTCATAATAGAGGGAAGAAAGCGAGAGTGGAACGAATTTAAAGCCTTTTTGAACAATGAAACTAGAAAAAAAGTATATTTTTCGGTCTCTGATTACTATAATCCGACAAACGATTCTTTTCTTGTCAGTTCGTGTGAATTACATCAAAATATGGGCGATAATCTTTCACTATGGAATTTTCATGAATCTTATCACAGAAGTGAACCTGGTCTTCCCCAAAAATTCGATATAATCGTTGGAAATCCCCCTTATATAGCGTTAACAGATTTAGCAATGATTACACGCCTTAAGATTAGACAAGAATTTCCAGAAATCTATAATGGGAATAGTGATGTGTCATATTTCTTTACGAAAAAAATGATTCAAAATTTAAACCCTAATGGGATTCTAGGGTTCCTTCTACCAAAATCTTTACTGTCCAGTGTCCATGCAATGAGTATTAGAGAATTCATTACAAAAAATTCCACTTTTCTTGAACTTCACGATTTTAATGGGATTCAATTATTTCCTCAAATTAATATCAAAACATGTTTCTTACTACTAAAAAAACAAATTAACAGTCAAAACAAAGAATTTTATGCATATAATTACTTTACAACAAAGATTGAGGATATTGAAGTTATAAGAATTTCTCAAACGCGGCTAAAATCGAATAAATGGACTCTATTATCGAGTTTACAACTTAAAATTATAGAAAAATTGATCAAGATATCGAACTTCAGGTTGAAAGATATTTCGTCAATTAGTAAAGGTATTGAAACAGGGTGTGACAAGATTTTCGCTCCCAAGATTCCTTACTTCTTTTCTAAGCAATTAAATTTGAATTCCTATAATTATAAACCATGGCTAAAAGGGAAGGAGATAAAGCCATTTTTTATAAGTCGTGAGGGTAGAGAGGTCTTATATGCTCCAAAATCTCGACAGAAACAGATTAGAAAATCAAAAAAAGCTTACCAATTTTTGAAGGATAACCAAAATGAACTTTTAAACAGGAGTAGAGTGACTAAGTATTACTTATGGAGAGAGGGAGATGAACGTTACACTATGAATTGGCAAAATAGCAAGATTGTCACCCCCTATAAAGCAAAGAAGAATACTTTTGCTATTGATAATCAAGGTTGTCTATCTTCCAAGGATGTTGTTTGGATCATTCCTAATAAAGAATTTCAGGATGATGATTATCTACAGGTTCTTGTAGCTTTATTGAATTCAAAAACACTCACATTCTACGCTCGATGTATGTTCAAAGACTTGGGAAATATGTTTGATTATTACCCCCTTCAAATTGATAGCTTTCCTCTCGTAATGCCTATTCGGAATTCTCGAGAGTTCATCGACATTCTTAATCTAGTAAGACGATTCCGATACGAAAAAAGAAGTAAAAGAGAGAACTTGTTGCAAGATATAGATAAAATGGTATATCAGTTGTACAATTTAACAAAAGAGCAGATCTTGGAAGTTGAGTCATTCACAAGTCGATAACTTAGTTATAACTTCATCTGAGATAAGAAAAATCTGTTTTGGCTTTATCAATACGGGCTTGAACAATTCGTTGTAATGCTTTATGCATTATTTCCAAATCATTGTCCGCAAATGAATAGATCTGCTTAAGAAAAAGGTCTAAAATTCGCTTAGAGGTCGGATGTCCAGTTTTGATAAAAGAAGAAGGTTTAGATTTCATCACTTTCTCGAAGAGTGCTGAGTATTCCTGTCTGTTCTCACTAAAATTGAAGGATGGTATCTTGATTTCTTGATACTCATAAACTTTGACATCCAATCCTCCTTCTCCGAGATTTCTACGTCCTAATAATTCAATTTGTATGGAGACAAAAATTGTGTTTAAATATAAAAGCAGAAACTCGGTTAGATCTTGTTTGCCAATTAGTACCCCAGTCCGTGGAGTTATCCCATATAACCGGGCATCAAAATAATAATTATGGGGATTATAGAAGAACGGATAACGATCATTTATTGTCATAATGCAGAGAATTGGACAAGAACGATAATACTCTACAGGTAGTGAGTACCAATATTTACGATTTGAGCAAGTTGTTCTTAAAGCATAAGAGTTTCCTTTTATAGGTCTCCATGTTTCTCCCCATCTGATATACTTTCTAATTCCAGGTTTTAGCTCAGAAGACTTTTTCTTGGGTACTATAAGGACTATATAGTTTAATAAATCATTAGTAACTTTGAATCCTTCAAGTTCTTTTGGTGATTTGATCAAGTAGTTTGGAACCCATACCTCATTCCGGGAAGTTATATGTGAAATTGGTTCATTCGGTTCTGCATCTTCATTCAGGATCTGATGCATCCAGTACTCCCGTTCTATTACAAATGTTTCTTCTTTTAATAGAAAACCTTGTTCATTTAAAACTGACTGTAACTCTTTATTTTTTGGCTTCAAAACTAAACTCGCATCTTTTGGATCTACCCTGGAAACGAAAAATTTATTCATTTTTCCAGGTTTACCAAGGTAAAAAAAGTCATTTGCCCCAGTTGTAAAGCCTCTACGAACAGATGTATAATCTTTCAGATATTTCATATCACCGTCTGCTTTTTCCAGAAATTCAAGGTAGGCACTTGGAGCTTTTGCAAATACTCCCCACTTTGGTTCTAATAAGAGTTTACCCTCCTTAATGGGTACAAATGCAGCACCCTCACTCATAGAAATTGCTTTTTGAATCCCGAAGGAAGTAATTTGCTTGAGGTTGTCTTTAGAATTAATCCAAATGAACTTAACCTGATGAGAGGATGACCTTAGTTCAAGACGTTGCCTCTCACTCTTAAAGTGGAGAGTCATTATTGCTGTATTTACATCAACTGAAGGAATTAATTTCTCTAACCGAGAGGACACAATTAAATCTATATAAAAATGCTCTAGAAGGAAAAGTTGAAGCAATGAACCATACTTGACGCCCATCCATGAATTCGGAATAATTAATCCCATACGATCATTGGGTTTTAGAAATTCTGAAATAAATAGCAAGAAGTAGATATATAAACTAGATTGTCCAGAAATTCGAAAAGAGGTATTTCTTTTTCTAAAGTTTGTAATAATATCAGTAGAAGAGACACAATTTCTGATAAACCGTTTCTCAGTGGCTGGAATTAGCTCTTGACGAGTGTAAGGTGGATTCATCAGAATTGTAACCGCTCCATTTTTTTCATGATGGAGTTCTTTCAGAATTGAACTAGTCGTGAATAAGTCTTGATTATAAACTTGACATTTCGTTGTTTGGAAGCGAAATTTACAGAATACTATGATTGCACTTTCGCAGATGAGAGATAGTAGGGGATCCTTCTCAATAGCAATAACTTTTCTTACTTGATATTTAAGATCGAATGAATTTTTTAATGCACGGAGTAAGAAAACACCTGTACCAGCCGCAGGATCAATAATAATCTCTGTTTCAGAACTAATAACTTGATTAGAAATGAAGTCTACTATAGAAATTGGAGTAAAAACTTGACCTAACATCTGTTTTTTCTGTTGTCCAATACTCCTGTCAAAATAATAAGGCAATTTCATTTGAGAATAATTCATTAATTTATACGTATCTTGGTGAAAATATTTCACACATGTATCGAATATTTTAGAATTAGAGACAAATAACTCAATAATGGCTTGCAGAGGGAATATTGATGAATGAAACAAGGGGATATCTAAGTTACTCTTAGCAATTCTCTTACTTATCTTTGAAATTCCTATTCTTAGTAAATTTTGACCCAAACTTTCATCTGTATATTCGAGTGTCTTTAAACCAATATTTAGAATGTCATAAATCAGAACAGCTACAACTTTTGCGATGGAATCAAGTTTACGATCAGTCTCGATCCTCATTTCTGGAAAAAATAATCTCAGGAATTTGGTTTCCGATTCTGATGCCGAACTTGAGGATGCTACCAACTCATGAATCATTTGACGAATATGGGGTGTTATTTGCTGGATAAATTCAGAAAAAAAATCTTCATCAAACTGTGATACCAAATCGTCACCATTCATCGTTCATTTAATCAAAAAAAGAATCCAAAGGAGTGATTTTAGGAACTATTTGCTCATAGTAAGTACAGAGAATGTTCATTGGACATATATAACACCTAGGCTTTACTGATACACAAAGAGTAGCTCCCAAATCCATGATTGCTTGATTTTTTTTCCAAACATCTCCACCCATGATGAATTCTTCTGCAAAAATCCACATTTTTTTGTCAAATTTAGAATTTCTCTCATCTCTCCAAAATCCGAATACCCGGCTAATCACTCTCTCGACATTTACATCAACGATAGCTGCACTTTTGTCATTTATTTCAAATGCAAAACTAAGAATCGCTCCTGCGGTATACCGACCAATACCTTTTAAGTCTAATAACTCATCAAGGGAAGAAGGAAATTGTCCGTTTCTATTTTTTGATATTTCCTTTGCAATCTCGAGAAGGAATTTCCCTCTTCGAGTATATCCAATTTTATCAGTAATTCTCCTTACTTGGTGTAGGGAAGCTCGTGCTAAATCATCTATTCCAGGAAATTGTTTAAGAAATTCCCCATAAATTGGAATTACAATCTCCACATTGGTTTGTTGTAGCATAATTTCACTTACAAGAATATGATAAGGGTCCCTTGTTTTTCTCCATGGTAAATCACGTCCGTTCTTTTCAAACCATTCAATTAAAAGGTTGGTAAAACTATGTAATGCTTTAAGCTGCGATTCGTTAATCAAGTAATTACACTCTAATCAATCACTTAATCTCTAAGAGTGAGATTCTTATGTGTTTCACAGTAATAAACACTTTATATTATTTTTCTATAGAACTATGTCGAAAATAGGAAACACCTCTCTGAAATAGTCTACCTTTAGAAGAACGCTTAAAAAACAAAGTGTCTGTTCGGTGACTTACCAAAAGGGATGCTTGATAAAAATGAGTGAGAAAGATGAATCCACAACTAAGAAGCTGGGGCGATTTTTTGGGAAGAAAGCGGTAGAGGCAGGTAATGTAATTAATCGTGAGATGAAACGTGCAGGAAAAATCGCGAGAGACGAATTATCTGATATTGATTTTGGAAATGTAGTAGTTAAACCTTCTCAAAAACCCAAGAATGAGTCTTACGTTCGATTCACACGAAGAGAACGTCCCACAAAAACATATACTCAAGCCCATAGAACGGTTCAATTCTTCTCTCGACATCCTGAAAAGAAGGAAATGAATCCTGGAATTGACGGACTTGTAAGTTTCTCAATATTAATGACCCCATTTGCGCTTTTGACAGGAATTTTGATATTATTTACTAATTTAAATGAGTTTGTAGCCATATTTTTCCTCTTTCTCTATACTCTATTTATTGCAATACCTGGGGCATATTTAGGTTTGGATTCTATATTAGCTGGAGCTCGATCTGTCATATTAGGTGGAGCTTCGGTATTTCGTGGGTTTTTGGAGTTTATCAAACTAATAATTCAAGGAATTATTGAATTAGGCATCTTACTTTTGAATAGCATGTTTGGATTTCTTAAAGGAGCCTTCGATACTGTAGCAGACTATGTTGTATTTATAATTGTCTACGCCATTTTTGCTGGTGGAATTTGGGCAATTCTTTTAACCTTACAATTAGAATTGGAAACATTAGTTGTCCTAGGTCTTATGGTATTAATTCCGGCCTTATTACCAGCAAGCATTGCCCATCGTTATTGGTTAATTTGGCGCTTAGGAAGAGAATCCAAATCTTAAACGAGGATAACGTTGAAAACTACCTCATGATCCTGGGGAAATGTCAATGGATAAATCATTAGACGAAACTGATCATACAATATTGAGAGCTCTTTGTAAAGATGGAAGAACTGTATATCGAGATATCGCTAAAAAATTGGAAATATCACCACAGACAATTTCTGACAGGTTAAAGAAGTTAGAGAAAAACGAGGTGATTCGTAAATTTACAATTGATATTGATCCAGAAAAGATTGGATATGATATTGAATTCATTTGCGAACTGGATATAGATGCGAGTCGTATGGATCATATTCTCACGATACTTGATAAAATCTCGGAAATCAATGTAATAAAGATCACAACAGGAATCCATGATATTTTATGCATTGGAAATGCTGCTTCGATAGGAAATTTGCACAAAATTGTAGAAAAACAGATATCTCTGATTGAGGGAGTAAATAAAACCTATACGTCGATTACCTTGAGAAAATTCAAACAAAACCAGATTCTTAACTATGACGTCTAGTGGATGAAACCCGCTAGAAACATCTAGTAAATGGACAAACCAATAATCCAGTATTGAATTAATAGTGCTGTGTCCGAAAGTTTTTTAATGAAGTAAGCTTTTGTCCGTTTCAGAGATGATATCTCAATATCCTTCATATTTGAGGGAACATTTTATTTGAGTTGATGTGATTAATATGACCAGTTCTAAAAGATATATTGAGTTAGATTCGGAATATGGTGCCCATAACTATCATCCAATTCCTGTTGTGATAACTAAAGCCAAAGGTGTGTGGGTTCATGATCCTGAAGGAAAAAAATATTTAGATTGTCTTTCGGCATATTCTGCTGTGAATCAAGGCCATCTACATCCGAAAATTGTCGAAGCACTTGAAAATCAATTGAAACGTGTTGCTTTAACATCAAGAGCTTTCCATAATGACAGAATGGGACTTTTCCTAAAACATTTGCTTGAAATTTGTGGAGAGGGGTTCGACATGGCTTTACCCATGAATACAGGCGCAGAAGCAGTTGAAACTGCACTTAAAATGGTACGAAAATGGGGTTATGAAGAAAAAGGAGTGAAAAAAGATAAAGCTGAAATTATTGTTTGCGAAAATAATTTTCACGGTCGTACCACGACAATAGTTGGTTTTTCTACAGATCCAGATGCATATACTGGATTTGGGCCTTATACGCCAGGTTTTAAAGTAATACCTTATGATAATATTGAAGCTCTTGAGGAAGCTATTACTCCAAACACTGTAGCGTTTATGGTTGAACCTATCCAGGGTGAAGCGGGGGTAATAGTTCCAGCAGAAGGCTATTTGAAGAAAGTACGCGAGATTTGTTCTAAAAATAATGTATTGATGATTTTAGACGAAATACAAACAGGTTTTTGTAGAACTGGCAAGATGTTCTGTCATCAGCATGAAGGAATTGTTCCTGACGTAATGACACTGGGAAAAGCGTTAGGAGGAGGTCTATTGCCAGTCTCAGCCGTCGTTAGTCGCAAAGAAATTATGAAAGTCTTCACCCCTGGTGTACACGGGTCAACCTTTGGTGGTTTTCCATTAGCTTGTGCGGTGGGAGATGCAGCATTGGATGTTCTTGTCAATGAAAACCTTGATGAAAGAGCTACAACTCTAGGTAACTTATTTCTTCAAAAATTAAAAGAAATAAAGCATTCTAGAATAAAGGAAGTGCGGGGAAAAGGCTTACTGACTGCAATCGAACTAAATGAAAAGGCACGACCTTTTACACAACAATTAATCAGCAAAGGGATACTGGCAAAAGAAACTCATGACTATGCTATCAGATTTGCACCACCCCTTGTCATTGAAAAAGAAGATATTTTGTGGGCTGCTAATATTATTAAAGAGATTCTTGAATCCTAAAGAGTATAGAGGGAGTTATATGTTTTTTTTTACAAATAGTTTAATGCGTGTATGACTTTCAGCCTATGAAATTCGTTTGGAAATTGAATAAAATGAAATTAAAAGTTAAAAAAATTTCTAAAAACGCTCAAATCCCAACTAAACATAAGAAAAACGATGCAGCATTTGATCTTTATGCAATTGATGATCTAAATCTTCATGTTGGTAGTACGGCCATTGTTCACACAGGTATATGCTTAGAGATTGAATCAGGATTCTTCGCAAAAATTGAAAGTAGAAGTTCTCTTGCTAGAAAAGGTATTTTTTGTACAGCGGGAGTCATAGATTCTGGGTATCGAGGGGAAGTCATGATTGTCATGAACAACAAAGGCTTAGAAGATTATCTAATTCATTCTGGTCATAGGGTGGCTCAATTAGTTATCCACAGAGTTGAAGAAGTGGAAATAAGTGAAATTGATTGGCTTGATGAGAAATTAGACAGAGGTGGAGGATTTGGGAGTAGTGGGGAATGAATATAATCTCGTAATTCAGATTTCTTCTGTTAAACCGAAACAATACGGAATTTCTGAGGATTGATTCTCTCAGAGTGGCATTCAGGACATTTATGAGGATCACTGATCCGTCCTCTACCTGAAAACACATAATTACAACCCACACACGAAGCTGGATTAACTTCAATTCGCTTATTATCATATTTAATTGTTTTTCGGACTGAGTCCAAATCTGCAGCAACAGTTTTTACTGAAGCTTTAGTAAAATCGGCTAATTCTTGAATAGTCATTTTTTCATTTTTTGATAATAATTCTACTATTTGTTCTCGTCGTGTTTTCATTTTCAGCAACTTCACACATTTAAAGCAGGATCTAACAAAATGAGTAAACATCCTCCTTCAAAATAATACATATTCCGCTAGAATAATATTAAATTAATAATATTGCATCATGGCACTTATTATTGACAAAGAAATTTTTGATTCTGTTCAGAAGTTCTTCAGAGATATTTCAACTAAAATGATTTTTTGGAGATTAAAATATGCTAGAATCCGTATTCATTATAGGTATTGTTCTAATTATTGTTTATTTTGTGATTTATGCCTTATATTCTCAAAATATTAAAGATGAGAGTGATTTTGCCAAGGATGTTTTTTATTATCTTGTTCGTCGGTATCCCACTACGAAGATTTTAGATTATGGTGGATTATCTTCTGATCCAATCATAGAATCTCACGATGCAGGCCCATTCAAGTCTCTTGAGATTAAAGTGATAACTAACAAACAAGAGGGGACAACAGATCGTGACTTAATTCTGCGAGGGGTCCTTGATAAGACAAAATTCCACCAATCAACTAATGAAAAATTGAATCTCTTAGTTTCTCCTCAAATCACTTGGAATGATCCTTCCACTATAGTTAATTTGGGAGTCCCCCCGTTCGATCAACGATTTAAAATCAGTGCTGATAATTCAATCTTTGTACGGCATTTATTTTATGAAACAGAACTGGGAGAGATGTTAAAACGAAACTATGATCTTGAAGCCTATAGTCTCTATTGGTATCAAGATGGTACGACTGTCATCCAAATTCGAATGGAATCGATGACGTCTAACAGCTTCCTTAACGCGTATAACATGGCACTAGCAACTGTAGGCCTTCTAAATCAAAGAGGATATCTAATTAAGGGATCTAAACCTCATGAAGAGGTAGAGGATTCTTTAATATCCTGGTCAGATATAAGTACGTCAATAAATAAAACGGATCAGCCAGAGGATAAATATGCAAAGATATACGCTTCAGACACTTCCTATAAGCTCGACAAACTTCCTAAAATCAGACTTCATCCAGAAAGAGACTTGAAAAAATTGAATGATAAAGATATTCAACAAAACCGAACTATTAGCGTCCCCCCCACGAAAAAAGAAGTACTTTCAGATCATCTGACACCAGAAAAATCTCGAAAAATGACTAACGTTCAAAAATCGACTAAACCTAATCCTTTAATCCCTTTATTCACTTCTATTCGGTATCAAGCGAAAAACATCAATTATCAGGATGATACAGTTGAAATTGAAACTTTTTCATCACAACTACCAACTATTCTGGTTTCATTTCCTTCCACTAAACAGGCCCTCCTTTTAGGAAACTCAATTCAAATACCAAAAGAACATTTTTCTCTCCATATAAAGAATTCTCATGATCCAAGCTCTCCATCTTGGGATAACCCATGGAAAAATATTGAAATAACTGGAAGAGATCAATTTCAAAACCAAATCAAGCAACGAACGGCAATAGCAAATCGAATTAAAGAACTTGGCAATATAAAAATTGATATAAAAGGATCTGAGAAAGGGATTGAGTATTCAATACTCGTATCGAGATCAAAAGATGGGATTACTACTGGATATTCCCTATTACTCGATCTGGTGTGGTTTTTTGAGATGATTGTGTAGAAGAAAGGACTTAGTATTCTTTACATAATATTTTTCAGTCACTTATCAAAACTTATGGTTTACTATGTATTCTAATGAAAAATCCGTTTCATCCTCTCTTGACTGGAGAAAAACCTTTCTGATAGGTTTAGGTTTTTTTACCACTGGAATCTCGTGGGCACTTTATAATAGTTATGTGCCTTTGTGGTTAAATGATCTTATCCCTGATCGCTTCGTCGTAGGCATCATTATGGGATTGGATAATCTTGCAATGATTATTATGGAACCAATCGTAGGTTCAATTTCTGACAAAACGCATACGAGATGGGGTCGAAGGATTCCATTCTTGATGATTGGAATACCAATATCTGCAGGCTTTTTCATACTACTACCTATGTTTCGAGGAACATTACTAATCTTGATGGCTATTGTTTTTGGTTTCCTACTAATGATGGCGTTTTATCGAGCTCCAGTGGTTGCATTAATGCCAGATATTATCCCCTCAAAAAATAGGTCGAAAGCCAATGGGGTAATTAATCTAATGGGTGGTCTAGGTGCAGTGTATGCCTTCCTTTTCGGTTCAATGTTATATTCTATCGACCCC
This sequence comes from Candidatus Hodarchaeota archaeon, assembly GCA_016839785.1. Taxonomy (GTDB): domain Archaea; phylum Asgardarchaeota; class Heimdallarchaeia; order Hodarchaeales; family Hodarchaeaceae; genus Hodarchaeum. The sequence goes on from JAEOTQ010000162.1 coordinate 28,333, forward strand.
ATATTCGCTTTCGGAAGTACATCTCTCATTATGATAGGTGCACTTGTTTTATTATTTTTGTACGTCAAAGAACCAGTTGTCACAATTCCAGAAAATGCAATTCCAGAATCGGCTAAAGAAGAAATCTCCGTTATTAGTAGCTTGAAAGAAGTCTTTACAGATAGCGATAAATCATGTCTATTTGTCTTATTTGCAATCTTTTTCTGGTTCGTTGGTTATAATGCCCTTGAGACATGGTTTACTTCTTGGGCTACATCAACATTACCACACGTCATGGATATTGCTGCTCCTGCTACCGAAGAAGCCATTAAAAAGGCGCGTGCAGCAGCTGGTTTTATGTTAACAGTTTATGCACTTGTGTTTGTCATCTTTGCTATTCCTGCTGGGATTTTAGGTCAGCGATTAGGAAGAGCAAGAACAATTCGAATTGGTTTACCCATTACAATTGGTTTTATCTTTGTCATCTATTTAGTAGGACAATTCAACATCCTAACCATGGGTCCTTCCACTCAATACTATGCCATGATGATCCTTTTAGGGTGTGCTGCTTTTGGATGGGCTTTAGTTAATATTAACTCAATAGTCATTGTCTGGGAAATAGCTACTGATGTTAAGTTGGGATCTTACACGGGTTTATATTACTTATTTAGCAGCTCAGCTGCCGTACTTGGTCCTGGAGCAGTAGGGTTAATTTTCGATGTTTTTTCTGGAGGTTCTTTTGAGTTGTTATTCCCAGCTAGCTTATTCTGTTACGTGATTGCATTTGTAATGATGTTTGGCGTTAAATCTGGAGAAGCTAAAATTTCATAGAATAGGGGTGTTTATCAACCCCACTTTCTTCTTTTTAGATCTCCACTCTTGTACCAATATTTTCAGCAATTGCTTTATCATAGACTAGTCTTGCTGTAGCAGCATCTTGAATAGCCAAACCAACTGATTTAAACAATGTTATCTCCTGATCATTCTCTCTACCTGGTTTTTTTCCTGTAATAATCTCACCTAATTCTCCGTAAATATGTTCTTTAGTGATATTTCCTTCAGTGATAGGTATAATAATATCTCCTGCTTCTGCGAGACACGCACTGACTTGGTCGCATACAACTTTGGAACGTAATATCGTTTCACTATCTAATTCGCGTGTACCAGGACTATGCGATCCGATTCCAGAAATATGTGTCCCAGGTTGAATCCATTTTCCATGAAAGATTGGAAGAGCAGATGTGGTTGCAGTCAAAATAATTTCAGAACTTTTGATGATATCCTCAGCCGACGTAGCGACCTCTACTGGAATCTGTAGTTTTTTTGTCATCTTTTGTGCAAAATCTTCAGCTACCTCTTTACGAACGTCAAAGACTTTGCCTTTTGTAATAGAGGGTCGTGCCACACAAGAAGCCCAAAGCTGGGTCATCCCTTGTACTCCTGTACCAAATAAACCTACAGTTTCTGCTTCTTTTTTAGCTAAATACTCAATAGCGCATCCAGAAACAGCTCCTGTTCGCATTGCTGTTAAATAACCTCCATCCATAATACAGATGACATCACCTGTATCAATATCCTGTAAAAGTACTTTTCCCAACGTTGTAGGGAGGTTATAAGATTTAGGATTTTCTTTAAAAACAGTAACAACCTTAACAGCAAGTGATTTTGATTGTGGGAGATAAGCAGGCATATAAAGGCTTAAACCCTTCGTGCTCGAGATAACAATCCGTTGAGGAAGGATTGCAGCTCCATCTGAAAGCTGACTAAACGCGGTTTTCATCGCTTTGATGGTATCTTTCATATCCAAAACAGTTTCTACCTGTTTTCTATTCAACAATAATACATTGCTCATTTTCCTAACTCACTTTTCTTTACTTCAGTGAAATCTATTTCTCATTAATGTCCGCCTAAGTAACCCCATTTCTTAAAAAAGTCTTTTCAAAGTTTCATTAATCAAATCTAAAAATTCAAATACTGTAAATATATGTGCGTACTTACGTTGTCAAATTAGTGAGAAAACGCTTAAGATTGAAATTAACAATACTGATTCACTGGATATTCGGAGGATATTACTAGAAAGACATAATAAGTTTTATTCTTAATTTTATCCATAGATAGTAGGAAGAGTGACGAGTGACCGTTTTAAAAATCGTATTAATTGGAGATGGAGGCGTAGGAAAAACAGCTATTCGAGAGCGGTACCTAGGTAAAGGTTTTAAATCACAATACCTCCTCACAATCGGTGCAGATTTCGCTATGAGGGACGATATGATTGATGGCGCTGGTATCCGTTATCAAATTTGGGATTTAGCAGGACAACAACGATTTGATGCGGTTAGAGAGGTTTACTATAAAGGATGTGTCGGTGCACTCCTAGTCTATGATGTAACTCGTCCTGATTCATATTTCAACACACCTAAGTGGATTAACGAGCTCTGGGCGAACAACGGGAGAGGTCGTGTTCCTATAGTTGTGGTTGCAAACAAAATCGACATGAGAGAGTTATCTGATGACACAGTTTCACCAGAACAGGGTCGTGTGTTTACAAATCGTCTATCAAATCTCACAAAAGCCGAAGGGTTCGAATGCCACTATATAGAGACCTCAGCAAAATCAGGTGTCAATATTCAGAACGCATTTGGCCTTCTTGGTACGAATGTCATGAGATTTGTAGAAAATCAACGAAAAACTAGCCGAATAACAAGCCGTCTAAAATCCACACCCCAAAGAACAGCTCCAGAACAGAGACAAGTTTGAATCCTCTAAAGCTTTTTTTCTTTTTAAAAGAGAGAACGGAAATAAACAAGTATTTGCTTCATCCCAATTTTTGATTCTCCTGCTGTTCGAGTTTGAAATTCATAATAAAACTCACCTATTTGTGTATCTCGTGGCAAAACCTTTAGTATATCAAATAAGAGTTTATACCCTCGTGGGGAGATAGTTTCTGGATGATTCCGAATTATTGTACTAACAAATTCTGTTTCTCCTCCGAAAAAACCACTCATAATATCTTTAGGTCTAGTCCGTCGTCGTAAGAACAAACTAATCTTTCCCAACGTTGTTGCCCCCCATGAGATAATTTTTCTTTTTAGACCCCAGCCTTCCACACTTGTCCGTGTCCCGATAATCAGTTTATTATCTGATTTGAAAAGTTCTATTCCTTCACCGATCTTGTCGGGAGGATGTTGAAAATCAGAATCTATTACAATAAAATATTGAGTCTTAGTAATCTCTAAGGCATCAATAAGGGATATTGTTAATCCTTTAACCTCTTCGTCTTTACGATCGAGTAAGCGTATTTTTTCATTCTTTGCATGAAAATCGGAAACAATAGTCCCTGTTTTATCCTTAGATCCATCATCAGCGACAATAACAGAGATCCTTGGATATAAACTTAATAATTGAGTAATCATATTATGAATATTCTTTTCCTCATTCAAAGTTGGGATAATAATGGTTGTTTCGCTTACAGGGTTTGTAGTACTCATATAGACCACTGATAGAATCGGAGTTCTATGGGCTTTTTACTTTTCTTGAATATCGATTATTTTAAGAGTCTTCACCACAGTGAATCTATTAGTCAAATTCTATACATGTGATTCACATGAGTCTACGAGAACTACTTGATAATTTCGCTGTAGGGTTTTCTGTTGCAGGTATATTTATCCAAACACCTCAGGAGCTCTTCCCCGTGGTTCAAAAAAATCCTAATTTTTATCTGGCGATTAAACGAATTCCAATCCTTGAGGAAGGATTCTTGGAGATTAATATTGGTAGCGAAAAGTTTGGACTCCTTGTAAATATATTGAATGAGCAATTGAAACTATTAATAGTATCAAATTTGAAAAATATCAATGAAATCCAAGCCCATTGGAAACGATTTGGTCCTGTCATTCGTGAGAAAGTCCAAATTGACGATTTTATTATGCAAGAAAGCATTGAAACACGATTATTTAATCGTCTGGAAGATATTCGAATATCGTTTAAATATGCGTTAATTGATTTTAAGGAGAAGACTAAAGTTGGCTGAAGAAGGAAATTTGCAATCAAATCCTGAAGACCTAGAGTTAGCTCAAAGGATTTTGGAGTTAACGACTTATTTACAAAAAAATTCCGAAATAATTGAAGATTTAAATTCTAAAGTATTAAAATTAGAATCTAAATCTCAGGATCTCGATATAGAGCTCGGTAAAAAAATGAACGAGTTTAAAGACAATTTTAATTCAGAAATATCGCAGATCCAAGAGGATTTCTCTTCCAAAATTCAATCTCTAAAAGACACTGTGGATTCGCAAGAAAGTAATTTTTCTTCAGAGACAAAAACTCTTACAGAAGTTATCGAAACACAAGAAAATCATTTTAATGACAAAATCTCTTCGCAAACACAGCATCAAGAGAATTTGAAAGCCTCTCTAACTGATCACGATGAGAAAATTGAACAGCTATCTGTAAAAATGACGGAAGGATTCTCTGAGACTGCTAATCAACTTGAAAAAAGCGAATCTAATCTAAAATCGTCTCTTTCTGCTTTAGGAGAGCTAGTTCGTACTCAATTCGAAACTGTTACGACTAGCACAACTACTTTAGAGACCAGTGTTGAATCACTTAATAATCTTACTCAAATCCATACAGAAGCATTCAGTAATGTAAGGGAGAGCCTGTTAAGTTTCAAGGAAAAACTCCAAGAAATAATCTCCTTATCAAAAAAAGACCAACAATCTCACTTTGAAAACTTCTCCAGAATGTTGGAGAGTTTTAATGAAAATATTAGGACTGAAATTACTCTAACAACGCAAAATCTTAAAGAATCCGACATACAAATTCTGAATGAGGTTTCAGAGCACTACACGAGGAAAAAAGTAGGCGATGACCTTCAACAAGCTTTTACGAGCTTTAGCGAAGAAATCCAGACTCAAATGTCTCGTTCAAGGGAAGATTTGACCCTTAATCTACAAAATTCAATGAAAGAATACGAGATGATTATTGAAACTCAATCTAAGAGTATACAAACATATAAAGAGGAACTCGAAAGAGTCCAGAGTGAAATTCAGGCAGTCATTGATCGGAAAGTTAACGAAAAATATGAGGTTGTATTCTCTTTGCTTTCAACTGTCGCTTTGCATGCGGAAGAACTTTCTATGCTTATTAAAACCGCAGAAATCTATTTGCCAAAAGAAATTTCTTCAACGGATAAAATTGAACCCGTTAAGAAATCTGATAACTTGAATCCAGATGCTACATCCTGATTTTAGGTTCAAGATTGATGATAAAACGTTTCTAGCACAAAACATTCTTTAACAGTAAAAGGCTAATTGAGAAGATTTAAATGAAACTTTACTGAATGGACTAATTGTAGATAATTAACAAAACTCGAAACCAATTCAAAAAGATTTTACTATCGGAATGGGAATACTGGGTGTCACAAAATAAATCAGTCAAAGTGGTAATCGCAGGAGAAAAACGTGTGGGGAAATCATCACTTGTACATCGATTTATTCATGAAAAATTCCCTTTGAAAGATCTTTACTCTACTGTAGGTTTTGATTTCACTGTAAAGAGTATATCGTTAGAAAATGGTGATATCATAGATGTTCATCTTTTCGACTTCGGTGGAGAGCCGCGTTTTCAGATGATCTTTCCTCAGTATGCTTCTGATTGCGATGGATTAATACTTGCATTTGACCCCTCACGAGAACAGACCTTTAGTGCCCTCCATGAATGGATAAAAGTATATGGTCGAGAAAAAGAGAGTATAAATTTCCTTGTCTCCACAAAAGCCGATCTTGGAGTATCTATCTCTCCAGTTGAGATTAATGAGTTCAGAAATCACTACAATATTGATGAGTATTTTACAACTAGTGCCATTACAGGAAAAAACACCCAAGAACTCCTTCATAAACTTGTAACTCGTATTCTAGAAAAAGATAAAGACAAAGCATAATCATTACTTGGAAATGACTGGCTAATGACTGGTACTAAGTTTCAGTTTACTCCCGATGTATTAACTGTTAAAGTTGTTGTAGCTGGGCCTGGAGGTGTGGGGAAAACTACTCTACTCAAACGCCTTGAGACAAATAATTACATTCCTGCAATAAGTACTATAGGAGTAAACTTTCTGGTTTTAGACCATGAAATAGGGGAAACTATTCTGAGAATAGCTTATTGGGATTATGCGGGTGAAAATCGTTTTAAATCACTTTTTCCTGGTTATTGTCAAGGATCTTCAGGGGGGATTGTAGCTTTTGATACTTCACGTATTCAAACACTTTCAGAAGTTCCTGAATGGCTTAAAATGATGAGAGAGCACAATGATCCTGATCTTCCAATTATTCTATTAGGGAATAAGATAGATACGATTGGAGAGGATAAAAGAAAAATTATCGCTGAAGCCTCAGAGAGATTTGTTAAAGATTATGGATTATCAGGCTATTATTTTTGTTCTGCAAAATCAGGTGAAGGGATTAGTTCACCTTTTTCTCACTTGGGGATCTTACTTGTTGAGCGAGAGAAAAAATGGTAGAGTATAGATTTCACCCATAGTGTTTATGTTTTTATTCACAAGTCTACGAATATTATTCGAGATACCTGAATTGACTTTAATATGCAAGTACTCAATTACTATTAACTTTCCATATTTGTTTTCTTTCAAAACAACTCTAACCAAATTCTTTCATTCCAATGATAATACCTTAATCCATAGAACCAGTAATGACTCATTTGAATACCTTTTTAATAGACATTTCAATCGAAGTCATTGAAAGGAATGAAGTTTTATTAGGAAGGGCTTTAATTCAAGTAATCAATCTGCTAATATTGCACTTCTTTTAATCTCTTAATAGGGGCCCGACGTTTGGTACATATCAAAGAAATTAGGATGACCGGTTGGAAATCATATGGACCTGGTACCGTCCGAATGCCCCTTGCCAAAGGATTTACTGTTATTGTTGGGCCAAACGGGAGTGGAAAATCTAATTCAATAGATGCGGTCAATTTTTGTCTTGGCGCTCTTTCTAAAAAAAGTATGCGAGCAGATAAGATGGTAGGACTTATCTATAATGGAATTGGGGGTAAAAAAAAGTCAGAAAAGGCATTTATTGAAATTGTCTTTGACAATAGTGATTTTGCTATTCCTATCAGAGAATCAGAGGTAATCGTAAGTCGAGAACTTAAAACAAATGGTTCAGGTACATACAGACTAAATGGAAAACGAACAACACGAACAGACATTTTGGATAAACTGAGAATAGCGGGTATCGATGTCATAAATAGCTATAATATAATTGCTCAAGGTCAAGTTGGGGAGATTGTGGGAATGAATCCCATTGAACGTCGACAGATGATGGAAAATCTTGCAGGTGTTGGACAATTCGATACAAAAAAGCATTCCGCCCTTTCAGAGCTAGAAGAAGCCAATAAGCGAATGGACGAATTACAACTTCTGGTTGGTGAAGTTGCGAAGCGTGTTGAATCACTGCGTAAAGAAAAGGAAGATGCTGAAAGGTGGAGTCAACTTGATACGGAGATCTTGAATCTCAAAGCTCTATTGATTTCATACTCTTTTCATAATAATAATCGTGCTTTAGTGAAATTCGATGAAGATATTGCTTCTATCCGAAGCACCCAAGAAAACATTATATCAGAGCGTTCTCAAATTGATACTAATGTGGAAGAAGTTTCTGAGAAAATTAGAACTCTTGAAGACTCTTTAATTCGTGTTGAGACCTCTCTGAAAGAAATCAGATCATCAGCTGAAGAAAAGAATATCGAGAAAACTAAGGTTCAAGAAAAATCTGAATATAACAAAAAGACCATTAAGTCTAATGAAAACCGTGTAAAGCAATTAGAATCTCGCTCTGAAGAAATTCAAAAGAAAATTCAAGATGATAGCCAAACCAAAGCCGAATTACATATCAAAAAAGAAGAATTAGTTAACAGGATAGAGCAAATCCAAAGTGATCGTACCTCTCTTGAAGAAGAGCTAGAATTAAAAAATCAAGAATATGATGAAATTAAAGCTGAGTTTGAGGATTCCGAAAGACGGCAAAAAATTGAGAATGATCGATTGACAAAAACTCAGGTGTCCTTTGAAGTATCTCAAAATATGGTTGATGCATTTCAAAATAATGTTGATGAATATCAACGACGGCAATCAGAAGCAGAAGAACAAATAGATTCAGCTGAATTGAAAGCTAAACAACTGAAAGTTCAAATAGAAGAAGAAAGTAATCAGCAAACGGAAGCTTCTGTAAAATTGGAGGAACTACAGACTAAAAAAGATAACTTAGAGATACAAATTGAGGAAATTGAAGGAAACGTAAGAGAACTAAGCGATAAACAACTAGTTCTCAAGGCAAAAATTGAGACTATTTCATCTTTTGTAAAATCAGAAGCAGGGAGAGAAAATCCAGCCGTATCCTACATTAATGGAAAGAAAAACGAGGCAAGTATTTCAGGAATTCTTGGTGAATTCCAAAATTTATCTGAAGAAGGTGTGAATCTCCCCCCGGAAGTTGGTCATCTTTCTGATGCTATTATTACAGATACAATCGAGTCTAGCTTAAAGTGCATTAATCTCCTGAAAGAACATTCGATAGGAGCAGCAAATTTTATCCCTCTTGAAAAATTCAAATTGAAAACAACTGATAATTTCTCAAATATTGTTAAAAAAATTCGAGAACAAAATCAAGTCGTTTCCTCTTTAGACGAAGCTGCCAATCTTTGGAAGAAACATGGCTCAACGCTCTCCACCGCTGACGGTGACATTTTTTACTCAAACGGAATAATCTTTGGAGGATTTCATCTCTTATCAGCCCAAGCGTCTGTTGACTCTTTGAAATCAGAGATGGAACAAATTACTAGCGAACTTGGCGAATATAAATCGAGATTTACTCAAGAAAAGGAGAACCAGAAAAAGCTCCTGGGAATAGAGAAAGTAGTAGTTTCCTCAATAGAAAAACTGCAAAAGAGTATACAAGGAGCTACTCTTCAATTAAATCAACAAGAAAGCGAAATCAAGTTATATTCAGAGAACCAGCAAAGTATTGAAGGGGAACTTGACCCACTGAAACAAAAACTTGAAGAACGACTTATTAACCGAGATAAACAAAAAGAAGAGATGGATCACCACGAGCAGAACCTTGAAGTTATAGGGGAAGAAGTAAAGAATATTGGAGAACGTCTTGAAGCTGCAGATACGAGGCCTTTGTTAGAAAAGATGAATCAAATTGAACAAAGATTAGGAAAATCTCAAGGTCAACTAAGTGGAATAGACTCACGCATTGAGAGCTTGGAGACCCAAAAGGAAGAGAGAGATGCACGATTATCAGAAACAAAGAATGAAATTAATACAATAAAGGTTGAAACGGCCAATCTGGAAGGAGAAATCCAAGTTCTGGGTGAGCAAGTTGATCAATTTAATGCAGATCTTGAAGAGTTACTCGAGAATGAAGAATCTCTTCTAACAGAAATAAAAGATTATAAATCTGATCTTTCTACTCAAAAGAAATATCAAGGACAATTAATCAAAGATAAAGAACGATTGAACGAAAAAATAACAAAAGACGAAGAAAAAGTTACTGAAATTAAATTACAGCGAGAAAGAATTGCTGTAGAAACAGAAAAATTACAAAGTGAAGCAGTAGAAGCACAGATAGAAATTATACCTGCCGATGCTGAAGAATTAGAAAAAATTAACGAACAAAAAATAAATTCAGAAATTAATCGAAAATCAGAGGAGAAAAAGAGATTAGAACCCGTCAACATGCGCGCTTTGAAGGAATTCCAATCTGAAAATTCGAGATATATCGAATTACTTGATCGTCGTGATATATTAATTGAGGAACGACAGGTTATACTTGACTTTATTGAGGAAATTGAAACAGAAAAGTACTCAGTATTTATGAAGGTGTATAAATCTGTTAACAGACATTTTGGCCTAATTTTCAATGAACTTTCTGGAGGAGATGCAAGGCTTATTCTAGAGAAGGATCCGAAGAAGGGAGAAGACATATTTGAAGGCGGCCTTTTTATCGAAGCACATCCCGCAGGAAAAAAGATTGCTTCATTAGAAAGCATGTCTGGTGGTGAAAAAGCTCTAACAGCATTAGCATTTATTTTTGCAGTTCAAACCGTTGACGCTCAACCCTTCTACATTTTAGATGAGATTGATGCTGCTCTTGATCCAATGAATGTCAGAAGAGTGGCAAAATTATTATATAAGATGTCCCGTAGTGTAGGAAGAGATGGAGAAGATGAGGATGGGAAAAAATCAAGAAAATCAACTACACCTGCCGCTCAATTCCTTGTTATAAGCCATCGTGATATTTTAATGGCCTGGGCAGATAGATTATATGGTTGTACAAACGTAAAAGGCCTAAGTTCTGTCTTCTCAATACAAATGAGTGAGGATCAACAGTTAGAAAGAGATCAAGCATTTTAATAGGATAATGGAATATTAAGAAGATTGAGTGGATTTTTCTACAATGACTGAACCTGAAAACGTCCGAGATGAAGACTCTTCTGACGATGAAGACGAATATATCAGACTTTTCAGTCACCAAGAGCAATTCTTCTTAGAAGAACCTTATGTTTATTTAATTAACCCAGACCTTTTTCCGGAAAAAGTAGCTTACGTAAAGGAATTCAAGTTAAAAGAAATCCTTCCTGATTTTTATGGAAAATTACTAGAACAAGGTTTAGATTTTCGTATTCTAGGGCAAGCCATCTACTCTGCAGCTAGAATTCACAAGAAAAAAGTAAGCTTAGCTATCCAATATGAAAAAAAACAGGAAGAAAAGATAGCAATAAGGACAAAGAGACGCGCTTTTCAGTTTAAAATTCCTCTCCCGTATTATATCACAAGAGAATTGTTATCTCTTGCAGAAAGCGCTAATCCAGATGAATTTTATGCAGAATTGTTATTAGGCCTTCAAGAGGAAGATGAAAAGCGTAAAATAGAAAAAATTAAAGAGGAAAAGAAAAAACAGCAGGGAACTGGAGAGGAGAAACGAAGAAGACGAAAATTGGAGATATCTGATTTCGAGAGCTTCGATTATGAACTAGATCTAGATCGGATTGCGATTGAAGATATTGTTAATAGAACTTTTGAAGTAATTCAAGGCCTAGCTCAAATAGATAAAAATGATGAAGCTGAATTTACTAAAGTAGTTAGGGGTATGGAAACAAAGGAAGGTTCTGAAGAGCAAAAGCGGTTGACACGTGCAAGAGTTCTAATATCTCTACTTTATCTATTCCGCGATGAATCGATAACCGCGGAACAGGAACTCAATCCTCCTTATGAGATCTATATTAAAGTCATCGGAAAAAGAAAAACAACTGCG
>JAEOTQ010000163.1 GCA_016839785.1 Candidatus Hodarchaeota archaeon
GCTGTTAAAGAAGGAATCACAACCTGTCGTGATCCCATGAATAAGGTTACTCGTTGTGTTTTGAAAAGCTCATTGGAAGGGAAAATTTGTATTTGTGTTCCCTTTCTTATTGTTCCTGAGAATAATCGGCCAACAGCAATCGGACCGTGCTTTGATTCTGTAATTACTTTGGTTACGCCAATGATCAGAGGGCCAGCTGAGTCACAAGAAAGAAGAGCCTTTCCTGCTGGGGACGATATTTTACCTTTCCAAATGTGCTTTATACGGTCATTTTGCGCAATTTTTGGAGAAGGTAGTTGGTCCAATATCATACTAAGTATTGGCAGGTGAATAGGTAATAATGAACTAAGTTTTTCTGGAGTATCGGTTCGATAGATTTCAATGATGTCCTTAAATTGTAGATTCGCTTCATGTATTGACTCCAGAGTAAATGCCCATTTATGAAGTGCAGAACCAAAAGCCACAGTACCAGAATCAGTCCCGACCTTCCAGATTTCATTCGAATTTCCGGACATGAGAGTAATGACCTTGTTAACATCTTGAATTATCTGTGATAACCTATCTTGGATTTGTTTTGGTGTAAGTTTTAGTTCACGGATGAGGCGGTCAATCTTGTTAATGAATAACGCAGGTTTTACTCGTTCCTTGATTGCAGATCGAATTACACTTTCTGTTTGAGCCATAACACCTTCAACGGCATCTACAACTACGATAGCTCCGTCAATCGCACGTAACGCTCGAGTAACTTTCCCGCTAAAATCAACATGGCCTGGTGTATCTACTAGATTGACCACATACCGGGATCCGCGATAGTCATGGAGGAGAGAAATGTTAGCCGCTTTGATTGTAATTCCACGTCGTTGCTCCTCTTCTAAGAAATCGAGGGCACGTGCATCACCAACAAGAGAGGGACTTAGTAGTCCTGCATTGGCAAGAAGGCTATCAGTAAGTGTTGTATTATGAATTATCATGCCTTCTGCAATGAAATTGTGATGGGGCTCAATTGTAAAGTCATATACAAAATCAGCAAAATCTTCAGTGATTTCTTTAACCTGAATGAATGCCACATCTGGACTAAGAATTTTTTTCATTTGTTCAATATCGCAGTTCATTTCCTCGAGTGACTTCATAAATTTCGCAAAGGTTGATCTGGTGGGGTAGTAAATTCCATTTTCATATTTGTAATAATGATGACTTACTTGAGCCCTTGGATTACCACTTCTCAGTTTTTTTAATTGATCTCCAGAGATTGGAATTAAATCAGATGTATAACTTCCTGTTATGGTTTTGCATAATTCATCCAATTTTTCTCTTTTTTCAGCCAAATCAAAATTAATTTTATTTCGAAACTGCTTAGCAGAACTTCCAGAAATGAATAACCTATCATTTTGTAATGTAGAAATACAACCAAATCGTAGTAAAAGTAACTGTAAATTCTTTAGCATATTTTGACTTGCGGAGCTTATTGAAACTGCTCTTCTTGTTAATTCAACACCTCCATCGCAATCAAAATAACCTCTAATAAATGCTGAAACATACATGTCAGGTGACTGAAAAAGAAATTTTGAAATTGTGATATTATGAGATTTTTTCGATAGGGGATAATTAAAAAGTGATTCAAAGATTTTTAATAAAGTTAATCCGCCACCTGAACTAATCTCAGGGCATTTCCCCTCGTATTCACGATTCTTAGGTTTCAATCCTAGTGCGATGCAAATTCTTCTAAAGCGGTTTCCCAGCTCGCGTTTTCCAACAATGAATTTATCTTCACAACCATCGCCCATCATTAAGCCAACAAGATAATAGAAATCATCAAATGATTTTGGTAGTATTAATTTATTTGAAGATCTTCCACGATGCAAATTTTGTTTTCCTGTTCTATAACTAATCACCTCAATCTCGTCATATAGTTGATTTAGTGGAATCTCAAAATAATCACAAATTCTTTCAATATCACCCAAACGGTATCTTCGCCGTCTAAAACCACATGCAAATGAATCATATGATAAATCAGAAAACTTGTGAATATTTTCTTTTAGCCCAAGATTTTTCAAAAGCTTCCTAATTCGTTTATTGAATTGATCGTGAATTAACACATAAAAACCGAAAACACCAGCAATTGATTTTATGAAAACGGATTTTAGATCAATATTCGTCTCTTGGGAAATTTGTCTTGCACAAACAATCCAATCTCCAACTTTGATCTCTTTTGCCATTTTGTAAATATAATCAAATCCATCAAAAACTAGAAACTTATGTTCCGGAGTCGAAGAAACTTCGAATCCCGTTCTCAATTTTAGTTTTTGCAAAAGTCCACCCTTTATTCTCCACACATACTCAATTGGGTATGCCTCAATTGCTCCTTTCGCAGCATTTAGTGAATAGATTTCTAGTTTTAATTTGCGCGAATCATATACTACCCTATCTTCTGCTTCTAATGCAACATCACATTTTTTCGAAACCATTTCAAATAGTTCTTCGGCTCTCAAAACATTCCCATCAACAAATGATATTCTGGTATCTCCAGCAACGCATTTTCCATGATCTATGTGTGCAATAATCCCGATATTCCGAATATGGTCAGGATTTTTCATTAGTTCTAATAATTCTTCGATACGTTGTTGACGGGTCATTTTATTTCTCCAATACTCACAATTTCCTCAACTTTTGAGAATAATAGTGGCTATCATGTAGAGATAACTTGTAACTATCTAAATATTGTGTAGCTTTTTGGTGTGTGTAAAAACTCTATACGAGCTCCAAAACGGTTTGCTCATATATTATCATGGTTATCGGAATTGATCCAAGAGTTGTCAGCCCATCTTGAACTCTTAGATAAAACTCGTGGGGACCCAGTAAAAAATCTCCAGCAATAGACCATGAAAGAATGGCATATCCTGATAAGTTGGTTAAAGC
>JAEOTQ010000164.1 GCA_016839785.1 Candidatus Hodarchaeota archaeon
AGTAGATGCATTAATTTTTTATGGTATTTTCGGGAGTAGCATGTTAGAGCGGTCTGTTCGTTTTAGTAATGGTGAATTCAAAGAATTGTTTCCACTTGAAGCCATGGATTTTCTCGTACAGGAAACTCTGGACAGATTTTTCGAGTGGGTTCATTTAAATGAAATTCCTGTCTTGATTAGCTGCATAGACACTGCTGATAATATTATCCCAATCCTGCAGAATAACAGCATTCCTGTGTTTAAGTGGCCTGGGATGACTGTTAAGGCTTTGAAAGCATTAGTGCAATATTATTCTAGATAATGTAAGTCTCTTAACTTTTATTTCTGTATCGATTTCCAGAGTTTCTCATGTTTCTTTCAAAGATGACGTAAATTCCTCCAAAATATCACATGAAGCCACTAGATTAGGAGCAAATTCACTAATAAATTCTGAAGAATTCTTTTCTATTGTAGATAAATTTTCCATAAATTTATTTAGTACAAGAGAACCATCGTAGTCAACGGTAGATAATCGAAGGCTGAGATCACTTTTTGCCATCCCAAACTCCACACCAGGTAACGAGGCAAGATTATACGTTTCTAGTAAGTATTCTGCGAGATCATATGAAGTATGCAAATTCATGCTCTTGAGTGAGGATTTCTTGTTATTCCAATCAGGAAAAAGGTAAAATCCTCCTTTGGGAGGAACACATGATATTTTTGCCTCATTCAAACGTTTATATACGTAATTTGTCATCATTTCATGGATTCGTGTACATATCTGAATATATCCTAACATCTTATTGGATTTATATGCTTCAATTACAGCATGTTGAATGGGAGAAGATGCTGAAGACCAGATTTCACTGGCTATGGATAGAATGGATCGTTTAACATTCTCATTTCCTTGTGGAATTAATAAAACCCCAAACCGGTATCCCCCTAGCGATCGATCCTTGGAAATTCCTCCTGTAATTAGTGTCCCTTCTGGATAGTATTCCGCGAGTGAATGGTGAACATGGTTATTATAGCTAATTAAAGAATAAATTTCATCAGAAATAACAATGATGTTGTTCTGCTTCAATATTGGGACTAATTCTTTAAGTTGGTTCTCTGAGTATGATTGTCCTGTGGGATTACATGGATAATTCAATAATAATAACTTTTGTGATAATTGATCCATAGATGCATTTTTCAATGACGCTAGTAACATCGATGGAGTTATTAGATATGAAGTATCCGGAGAAGTGATTAACAGCATAATTTCTTTGTGTGCTAAATGTGCCTGATGCTGATAGCTTACCCATGATGGTGATGGTAATAAAAGAGGCCCCTCAAGAGCGACAATTAGATTGTATATTAGTGATTTGCTGCCTGGAGCAATAAGTACTTGGTCTGGCATAAACTCTAAACGATAAACTTGTTTGTAAAAGTCACAAATTTGCTTTCGCAATGTGAGAATCCCCTGAGTCGGGGCATAATATTTCTTATCAGCATGCATACTTAGTGCTTTTTTGACGCTTTCATGTACAGGAAATGGTGATTCACCAAATCCCATGTGATACACTTTTTGCCCTTCATTACGTTTTTGGACTACTAATTCATTCATAGCAAGCGTTGCTGAGGGTTTGAGTCTAGTAATTTCAGGAGTAATTTCCATTAGTATACAAATTCCTTCAATGATTTACATGAAATTTTCAGGATCGGAATTCAAGATAGTAATGAATTTCGGAGAAATTGTGGATATAAAAATATGATTAAATCATGAATTTTAAAATAAATCTGAACAATCATCAAAAAGATATCTCAGAAGGTAATATTCTTAAGAATCTTAAAAGAAGAGATTTAACCTTATGAGAAATTCATAAATGTGAAAGAGAAGTTCAAAATGGTAGAAATAATTAAAACTGATGAGGGGACTCCTCCAGGAGGTTACTATAGTCAGGGAATAAAATCTGGAGATTTCTTATTTACTGCCGGGCAAATCGCGTTTAATCCTGAAACAAAACAGTTAATAAACGACAATATTGAAAATGAGACACGACAAGTTATGCAGAATCTTTCAGCAATTGCTGATGCAGCGGGAACCTCTCTGAAAAATACTGTGAAAACCACTGTATTTTTGACTGACATGAGACTTTTCGATAAATTTAATGCTACGTATACAGAGTTTTTTCCAGATGTTCCTCCTGCAAGATCCACCGTACAGGTTGGGCCTCTACTTAGAGATGTTCATCTTGAAATTGAAGCGATAATTTATTGCCCCCCTGATATATGAGCATTAAGAACCTGTTTCCTCTTTACTTGTGAAAGGATTACAAAAGCTGCTAGAGAGAGAATAAATCCAAAAATAAATATTAAAAGATAATTACTAGGAAACTAAACTAGAATTTGCAGATATTGTCTTTTTATAGGGAGTAGTCATTTTACCTTGAATAAGATCAGTAGTCTACTCCTAAGTATGCTTTAATGACATCTTTATTAGTTTCGATCTCATTGGGAGTTCCTTGAGCAATAATTTTCCCACTAGCCATGACAAATATCTCATCAGAATAGTTAAACACCACATCCATGTTATGTTCAATTAGAAAAATCGTGGAGTCTACCTTGAGTTCCAAAATTTTGTCCATAATTTTATTTCCTAGTGTTGGATTTACACCAGCCATTGGTTCGTCTAATAGAATTAATCGGGGTGCTGTCATTAATAATCGACCCAAAGCCAATAGTTTCAATTGTCCTCCCGAAAGTTCTTCTCCGATTTGATCCCGGATATGTGTAATTTCAAGAAACTCTAATATTTCTAATGCTTTCAAGGTATTTTTACGTTCTTCTTCATTTATTTGCTTTCTCTTGAAGAAAATATTTGTGAAAGATTCTCCAGTTTGATTTTGAGGTGCTACGAGTAGATTTTCAAGAACTGTCAATTTTGGCCAATTTCGCGTTGTCTGAAAAGTTCGCATCATGCCTGTTAAAGCTGCTTCATGTGCATCCAAGCCATCTAATCTAAGATCTTCAAAATCAACATATCCGACCTCAGTTCTCTCGTCAGTTTCCTCATTCCCACCAAACTTCTTCTTTAAGGTTTTCAATATTCTTGTCTGAAGTTTTGGCTCATCCTCTGGCTCTTCTATAAAATCGTCTGGATGAGATTTAGATAACCAACAGGAAATAACGTTAAAAAGTGTCGTTTTCCCTGAGCCATTAGGGCCTATTAATGAAATAAGTTTGTTCTTTGTGACGACCACAGAAGATCCTTCGAGAGCTTTCACTCCTCCAAAATATTTGTGAATTTTATGCGCTTTTAAGCTGATATTGTCAGGTTGTTTTTCCAACTATAGTAGCTCCAGTTTCATAACTTATATATTTGAATTTAGTTCGGTAACATCCTCTTCATCTATTCTCTCTCTTTCGGTAAGACTCTGCCTAGTTGCAACAGCTTTATCCGAACTTAGGCGTTCTTCGGGTGTTAAATACTGTAGATATTTTTCATTGTCTGTTTTTGGTTCAGGTATTAGTCCAGAAGGCATAAATAACAGGAAGAGAATTAGAATGATACCTAAGATAACTAATCTCATATTATCGGGATTAATATACACATCTAGTTGAAGGAAATCGAACAGTGGGCCAATGAGAGGTGATTCTTTACCTAAATAAAGAAATATATTTTCTTTAACCTCTTGGACTTGCGCTGCTCGAAGAAACATTTGTACAAGCGCTGTTCCTGCAAAGGCCCCACGACTATTCCCCAAACCTCCAATGATAATAAAAATATAGAGATCAAATGTTAGGAACGGCCTGAAATCCCCTGCTTCAAATGCACTGAAAGTCATTGCGTACATGATCCCTGCTAAACCAGCAATACATGCTGCAAGGGTAGTCACTTGCCAACGAAAACGAGAGACATCTTTACCTACAGAAGTAACCGTAATATCATCTTCACGAATAGCCCGTAATGTTCGTCCATACGGGGATTTTCTTATCTGTTCGACAAACCAATAAACCAGTATCGATATCAGTACAAAAATGACTATTAATACTACTTGCCAGATGAAGATCGATCCCAAGTTATGGTCTTCAAAAAACGTGAATCCAAAGAAGTCAGCTAGAGTCTGGTTAAATGGATAAAGGCCTGTAAATTCAACCTTTACTCTATTTGAGATTACCTGTGTAGGTGGGCCTACTGGTGCAGGTGCCCAAAACCATCGTCTTTCATATTGAAGAAGTAAGCGAATAATTTCCCCACCAGCAATCGTCATTATTGCAAAATAATCAGCTCGAAGCTTTACAGTAGGAACAGAGACTAAATATCCTACTAAAGCGGAAAAAATTATGGCAACTAAGCATGAAAATATAAATTGAGCGATTGGACCAATACCAGGAATATAATAGAATGGCCATCTATACACGCTATAAAGAAGTGTTGAGATATAGGCACCTAATGCGAAAAAGCCCACTTTTCCAAAATTTGGCAATCCAACCGAACCAACTTCCAGATCTAAGCTCAGGGCTCCGACAAAAAATACAAGAATGGCAAGTATGGTGCCGATAAGGAATATAGATTTGTTTGTCTGGGCAAGAAAAGCATAAGCATATAAATAGAGAATTGGTACAGCTAGTGCAACTCCGACAATAAAACTGCGAAATTTATCATTAATTCTGGTTTTTCGTATTATTCTAGCCATATAATCAGTTCTCCTTATTTAAACCCTCTCTCTAATTGCTTCAACAGTTCCAGCGATACCTTGAGGGCGATAAAGTAAAACAACGATTAGCACAACAAACCCAACTCCATCAGCATAACCTGGTGAAAAAGAAATTGTTAATCCTTTTATCCCGAAAATGTCGTAAAAGAAATCTTCAATCATGTATTCAAGTCCGCCTGGGCTCTGAAATTGAGTAAAGATAATATTCGTCACCGTTCGAACACCTGCTATAATGAATGCTGAGATTATTCCACCACGAAATGATCCTACTCCGCCGAGAATTACTACAGCAAAAATAGGAAGTAACAGCATAAAACCGTCTAACGTACTAAATCGGGGTTGATTTGCTCGTAAGAGTGCTGCACCGAACCCGGTAATTCCAGCAGCTAAAAACCAAGTGTAAAATACAATTTTTCGCGTGTTTATTCCCGAAACTTGGGCTAATTCAAATGAATCAGAGGTAGCTCTCATTGCAATTCCCAGTTTGGTTTTTCTAAACAAAAAATCTACTAGTATTACAGTGATTACACCGAATATGATAACTAGAACCTCATAACTTGTAATGAAAATTCCTTGGTTTCCAAAAAAGGGATGGTTCCTAGTAAAATAGTGTTTTATACCAATTTCGAGATCAAATGGAAGTGCTGAGATTGAGGTTCCTCCAATATTTGGCTTTGGGAAATTTCCGAATATCATTGCGAGAAAATTCCTAAGTATGAGGCCTATCCCTATAGATGCTACTGTAAAAGATCTTGGGCTTGCTGAAAGTTTTTTTAATTTACTAAAGACAAGAATTTCGCTAGCGATTCCCAATAGCCCTACCATCAGGAATGCAAATAAAGCATGTCCAATCAGGTTATTGATTAAATACGAAGATGAATCCCAAGGAATAGCAAAAGTTAATATTTGTAATACCCACCAAGAGATAAACATACCAAAAGTGATGAATTCGGCATGAGCAAAGTTCGAGAACTTCAGTACTGAGTATACCATATTCAAACCAATTGTTAACATTATCAAAGTTAGAGCATATATGACCGTGAGAGAGGTGTGACTTATTATATCGATTGGAATAATTCCTGATGTCATTATATCATCACTTATTTCATTTTATTCAATATGTATCAACTAAATTCTATTTCTGATCTCGAACTCCGAGGTATAATTTTCTAATCTTATCTTCAGCTAAAAGTTCCTTTGCTGGGCCTTCAGCTGCAATTTCTCCTGTTACTAATACATATCCGCGATCAGAGAGTTCCATAGAACGTTTAGCGCGTTGTTCGACAAGTAAAATTGAGATTTTCAACTCTTTTTTTAGAGAAACAATTAATTGTAACATATCTTCTGCTAAGTTGGGAGCTAATGCGGCCGTAGGTTCGTCCAAAATGAGAACTTCGGGAGAGGGCATTAAAGCTCTTGCTAACGCTAGCATTTGGCGTTCTCCTCCACTAAGAAGGTTAGCTTTTTGTTTTATTCTCTCCTTCAAGATGGGGAACAGTTTAAACAAATCCTCTGTTCGTTGCAGGTAATGATCATCCCATTTTTTGACAAAAAATCCCATTTTAAGGTTTTCCTCGATTGTTAAGCTTGGAAAAACATTTTCAAGCTGGGGGACATATCCAAGAGGAATTCCCGCTTCGATTATTTCGTGAGGCTTCATTCCACTTACTTCTTTGTTTCGAATGTATACGTGTCCCCTGAATAATGATACCAAGCCAATCATTGTTCTGATCAAAGTAGACTTTCCCGACCCATTTGGACCAATGATCGTCACTAATTCACCTTCGTCTATATGGATATCAACACCATTGATTACTTGAAGTTTGCCATAACCAGAGTAGATTTTTTCACCACGGAGCACTGTTCGACTCATCTAAATACATCCAAATAACAAGTTGGAATATTCTCCTTCTGAATTTAATAATTTTTAGGAAAAAAAAAAGAAAAAAGAGAATTAGATCCTTAAATATCTATTCAAGGAGATCTAGTGGTCATTTTCTTCGCTTCTTGACTGAAATGGCTAAGATACCAATGGTAAATAATGCAGCGAGTAATTCAAATCCAGGTGCTACCTGTCCATGAATACCTTCCTTTACATTTGTCACAACATTATTGGAAATAGACCATTCTGACTCGTCTTTCAAGTAGAATGCAGATGCATCGTCTAGGACAGCTGTTGGTGAGGTTGATCCTGTAGGAATAGAATATTCACCAAATTTAACATAGGTATCATCTTTGAGTTGTACATAATCATACCTGCCAACAACTTCTCCCAGATTGCTAAATTTGATATGACCTGTTGCACCATCATGTTCAACTGCATATAGAGCAGTTTTTAACGCATCACCATCAGTAGTTTCCGCAGCTGCTAATCCTTTGGCGGCAACATATACAGCATCATAAGAAAAGGGTGCGTATGAATTGAAAGGCGTTCCAGTACTTTGACTATTTCCTGGGGTTTCTAAATAGGCCCATGTGGGATCAAACCATGTATCGTTGAAATCAGATATCCCTGTGCCCCCTGCTGGAGCAGGATTCGTACCTATGGAATAATTCATGGCTTCTTTAACTTTTGCGTCCGTGATTGTCGCTTGAGTCGACCATCCATCAGTGGTTATCCAAACATAATCCAGCATCCCTAGATCGTGTGCTTTTTTCATAACAGTCTTTGCGTCTTCATCAATAAAGTTACCTACAATAAATTCAGGATCCTTATCTTTGAGAGCTTGAACCTGAGCAGAAACATCAGTTGCACCAGCTTCAAATGATTGGTCTGTCAGGACCTTACCAGTTTGATTATAAGCTGATTTGAAAATTTCAATTAAACCTGTTCCATAAGAATCACTGGTATGAATTACTGCTCCTCTAGTCCATCCAAAAGCGTCAACAAGTTCAGCTATAGCTTTTCCTTGATCAGCATCCGAAGCACATACTCTCATGAAGTAAGGATACAACGACCGATCGCTTAATGAGGGTGAAGACGAAGCATAAGATATTTGAACAACTTTCGTAGGTGTTAATGCACTAGCAATTGCAGCGCTTACACTGCTACCAGATGAACCTAGAACAATATCTGCACCCCAAGCTAAAAGGGTTTCTGCGGCAGCAGTACCTCCTGCGGCTGTGTTTAAGTCATCTTGCACATTGGGAACAAGTGTGACTCCTTCTGGTAGGATACGATCTTCGCCAGTTTGATTATTGATTTCCGCAATCGCGATTAAGAATCCATCTCGACGATCTGGACCAGCATCGGGTCGTGCGGTAATGGGGAACACGCCTCCAACTTTAATCTCATTTGGTAGAGCATGTGTCTTTTGAGGAACTGCTCTAACAGTCATTATTGGAATAAGCATGATTCCAACAAGTAAAAGTGTTAATTTTACACGAGTTTTCATATTTTTACACCAAATACGTTTTTCTATTGATCTCGGAATTTAATTTATAATACTAAATCGTTAATTAATATTGAAAAGTTAATGACAATATATCCGAGATAATTTCCTTATAAGCTCAATATGATTTTTAAATTTTCGTGTTGGAAAAACGATATAGACATGGGGAGCACCCAGAAAAAAGAAACCTGTAAAGAATTACAAATATTCTGATGTCAATATAGTTAGGCTTATTTAAAGTTAGGATTTTCGTGAGATTAAGAACAAGATTCTTCTTGTTCAGATAGAATATGTACTCAATAAGTACTTAGTAAAATAGAGGTTAATCTCATGTGGGATTTAGTTCCTGAATAATGAAAATACGTTTTTAACAGGTATTGCCCTAAAATATTCCAAATTTTCTGGAAAAAAAGATTTTCTGAATTCTATCCTGACCGCTGATAAGCATCATTCTTTTGTATTTCTGGATTATGAAGGTAAAGATAATCTTCTTACACTTAAGGAGATTAAAGATCTTTTACACCAGTTTAATCACACTTTGGTGTTAACAGTCGCTGTCAGGGCATTAGAATTTCAGAATGGTGATGGTCTCTGGAGATCATACCTTGATATATTAGCTGATAACTCAAATGTGAGTGTGAATCTGGTCGCAGGACATCCAGCCTATAATATTGATCGAAAAGTATCAACACAATTTGCTTTAAGAAAATATATTGCACAAATCAGGGAAAGAACTGATCGGCCAATATTTCTAGGGATAGACAATCTTTCTTCAACATATGTAAAATCAATATGTCAATCCTACTCAGGTGTGATTCCATTTGCACTCAATGGGGATTCTCGCCTGATGAATGGATTTTCTAATAGCACAAAATGTCCGTTGGCAATTTATACTCCATTAATCATCAAAACTAGACAAGACGAGGAAACATTCAATGATGTTTTCCCATATCTTATGAGACGAAAAACCATTCAACAAAGGTTGAAAGCTGCTAACATCTCGGAAGAGGAACTTAAAATCTCATCATGGTCACATTTATCTCAGAAAGCTCAAACGATTATTAAAGATAGCTTAAATGAGCTAATAATTACAGATGCTAACTTAAATGAAAAAGTAAAACATTTTAAATCGAGTAATGTGAGAATTTTGGTGGGATATCCAGC
Organism: Candidatus Hodarchaeota archaeon; assembly: GCA_016839785.1. Taxonomy (GTDB): domain Archaea; phylum Asgardarchaeota; class Heimdallarchaeia; order Hodarchaeales; family Hodarchaeaceae; genus Hodarchaeum. Next base: position 9,239 of record JAEOTQ010000164.1, read on the forward strand.
TATTTCCTCAATCAAAAATCAACAGATTGAAGGGTTCAAGATTGGATCAGCAATGATAGAAAAAAGTGTGAAAAAAGGGTTAAATTAACCATTTTCCCTCTTTATATATCAATTCTCCATCTAAGAGGATCTTAGAATCAGGAGATTTCATATCTTTCAAAATATCCCAGTGAATAGAAGATTCATTTTTAGATCCTGTTTCAGGATAACCTGATCCTAAGGCTAGATGAA
>JAEOTQ010000021.1 GCA_016839785.1 Candidatus Hodarchaeota archaeon
AAGGTTGAACCCAGTGCTCAAAGGTATTGATAAGATAACTCATGTTAGGAAAAAATCTATCAGGCCCAAAAAGCGATGCATCGATTGCAAGTAAAGCAGAAAAGTTACCATTCGGTTCATATTCAGAATAAAAACTGAGCTTCAAATTGTTTTCAACCTCAGCATTCACTTGAGTATAAAAACTAAAACTTCTTGCTTCAAATGGTAATGAAATGATGAATACAAGAAGGCTGAAAGGAATGAATAATCGATATGAAATTTTGTCCAATAATAAACAGTTTTTCACTTTCTATCACAGTATAGTTTAATTAAGAGAGAATGTCGTTTCATTTTTCTACTTACGTTGGTTCAAAGTTGATCTTATTACGACTGCTAGTACACCAACTATTAGAAAAAAGAGAGCAACTCGTATACCGAGAGGAGGTGGTGGGAGGGGAGGGGGATGATTCTGTATCGTGAATGTGTTGTCAGAAGTATCCTCAATACGGGAACTTTCAAAATTTTCTGCGATAACCTTAATCAAATAGTTGGAACCATCGGTCATATCCGTAGTATTCCAATCAAACTGAAATTCGACGTCATATTCATCTGTTGGTATTTCTTGAGTTTGTACAAAAAGAACCCAAGTTATTCCTCCATCAGAGGAATAATAGAATGAGTAAACAAATGAATCTCCTCTAGCATCGATTGCTGGTTTCCAACGAATAGGAATAGTGCGATTGAGGGTTTCCCCACCATTTGGAAAGGCTATCTTTAATCCGACTAATTCAATGGGAGGGAGGTTTGAAAATACAAGTGGATAGGAATCAGCGAAATACATTTCACCACCAATGGAATAAGGAATGTCTACAATTCCATTAGTATTAACATCTGGAGAAGTCCAGTCATTCCAATAGTTGAAAGAAAAAATATTGTCAGAGCCAATATCATATGCTTGAGAGTAGTCCACAGGATTATTTTCGATAAAATCATTCCACTTGATAACATTGTTTTCAGAAAATTGATCGATTGCAATCCCATGATGTACATTATTCATAAAAAAATTATTGGCTATAGTATTAGCATCACTTGAGGTCAGAGAAATACCATAAAAGTAATTATAATTTGAAGTATTATTAATAACAGTATTCCCAGTGCTCGACACAATCCAAAAACCGTCTTCATTGTTATTAAAAACGATGTTATTTTCGAGCCAATTATGGGCTGAGCTCTGGACTAATTTAATGCCGCAAAAGGTGTTATTGTTACCGACATTCCCTAAGAGGATATTTCTATCTGATTCATATAACCAGATTCCATGTTCAGAGTTGTTATAGGCTAAATTATCAGTAATATTGTTTTGATTAGAATTCTCCAACCGTATTCCGACATAGATATTCTCGAAAACGGTATTATTAACAACAGAGCTGTCCTCACATACCATAAGAAAAATACCATTCAAGCAGTTATGAATTGTATTATTGGAAACATTACTGTTTCTGGAATCCCAAAGACTCACTCCATTGCTGTCAGTATTTGCAACTACATTATTGATCAGATTACAATCATCTGAGCTCCCAATTTCAATTCCTCTGTAGCAGTCTGAGATGTTATTACTAAATATTATGCTATTCTCTGAACTTCCAAGGCTGATTCCAGACCCCCCATTATAAACCACGGTATTATTAGATACGCTACTATTTTCAGAGTCACTGAAGCTAATTCCAGTCCCGTGATTGTTAGTGAGTGTGTTGTCAGATAAATTAATGCTTTCAGATCCCCAGATTCCAATACCCGCGGTGCTATCATTAATGACATTATCAGAAACGTTACAATCGACAGACATTTCGATAAAAAGTCCTACTCCATTGTTGAAAAGATCATTCCTAAGTATTGTGCAATTTTGAGAGAATCGGAGAAAAATCCCGTACCAACTGTTATTAAAAACTATATTGTTTTGAATCAACAAATCTCGACTTGAAATAACTCGTATCCCCGTTGTTACATTTGATAGACTCTGGTTTGCAATTGTCACAGCAGTGCAATTAACTAGAATAATCTGCCCTCCTCCGTTAGGAATGGTTCCACCAATGACATTCTGCCAAAAAATCAGTTCTTTTCCATTAATTGTGTTATTTTCTACTTCTGCCTGGAAATTTTGTTCATCTTCCCATGATTCAACATCTAGACCATTATTTAGAAACACATTATCTATAATCCTGTTATTCCCTGAAACCGAGAGGTAAATTCCCGCATCCATATGGTTGGAGATATGATTACCAGAAATCGTATTATTTCCGGAGTTCCAAAAGAAGATTCCTTCAAAATTGTAGGAAATAATATTATTAGACAAAATACAATTCTCAGATTCTTCAAGGTCTATTCCGTGGCCACTATTATTAAAAACAACATTGCTAGAGAGATTACTGTGTGAAGATTCTGCTGAAAATATTCCTCCATTTTCATTATTTGATACTGTATTATTAAAAATTATGCTGTAGTTTGAATTTGTAATCAAGATTCCAAATCCTGCTGGGGGATCCCCCTTTCCCCAAGAACCTCTTTGATTTTCAGAGACAAAATTGTCAGAGATTCTGTTATAGGTAGAGGTATCAAGATAAATACCAGTTTTACTATTATTTACTACAGAATTGTTAGAAATTCTACTGCTTTTCGATTCAAGAAGAAATATTCCATAATCACTGCAGTGGGAAATAGTATTGTTGGAAATAACTCCGTTTAAAACGTTATAGAAATAGATTCCAGTCAATCCATCGGAAAGGACACAGTTTGATATCTGAAAATAAGCATCAGTGTTCGTTATTCCAATTAGTATTCTATCTGCTGGTCCAGTGATATTCAATCCATTAATAGTGTACGGATTTGATTTACTGCCATTACCAGGCCAGTTTTCTATTGCTGCTGTCGCACTGAAATTAGCCGTACTACTGATTGAAATAGGGTCGTGTTTCACATATAGCGTTGATAATTTCTTCAATGTATTTAAAACATCGTAATCTACTTTTTGAGAATGTAAAGAGTGAAGATTAAATTCTTGAGATAAGCTTAAACTACGATTTTGTGGTGAGTTGAGTGACTGGTATGATATCTGGTTAGGAGGAGCCTTTCTTATCCTTTTGACAACCTTTTCGTTGGGAACTTTGGTTTCTATGCCAGTAGAAGTAGAAGCTGACCTTGTTGGAGCTAATACTAGAAATACAAGAATAACCATAGCATTCAGATTAAATTTCAAATTTGACGCCTTGTTTTCACGTAGCATTTAATAAAATGGAGTTTTTTAAGAATCTTATCCTTTCTTAGAATAACGGGGAGAAGAAGGGAAAACTATCAATAATTCATCACGAGATTGGTTTTTTTGCACTTTCGAATGAAACTTATGAGATTCTAGAATTTTCACAAGCCGAGTGAAATCATTTGTTTCAATAAGAATACGAAAAATAGGTTTAAGGTCAGAAATCTTGATTTCTACTCGACCAAAGCTGTCAAGCTTTCCTCCAAACTTTTTTCTTATCCAAAGATCAAGGCGAAGATAATGTAGATCACTATATCTACCTTTGTCCAACCTATAGAGTGAGTTGAATCCAGAATTGATCAATGCTAGTATGGATCCTGTACCAAGGACGACAGAATGTTTGTTTATTTGGATATATCGGTAATGCTTCGGAGTAAGCCACGGTGCAAGAAGAACCCAAGAAAGTGGGACAACAATCAAGGCTACCCATTGAACGATGAAAAATGTGAAGAAACCAATTAGCACAGAAAAAAGCGTGATATCTATTAGAAATCCAGTCGTGTTGTTCAGACGACAACGATATATAGCATTTTTGTCAGAGGAAGGATAAAATTCTCCTGACATTATCGCTTGATCTTTTCCAATTGCCAAAACAATAACCTTTACGAGCAGTTTTAAAGATTGTTTTCGTGTTAGTCTTTATCTATTGTAGATTTTAAATTTGATCTAATCTGATAGAAGATGATGAATCCAAAATCAAAAGCGAATTTTTCTAACGGTGAATTATGAATGAGGATGATACTTGTTCGGCACGGCCAAAGCGAGGCGAATGCAAAAAGAGTGCTTCAGGGCCATATGGATTCACCTCTCTCAAATCATGGGCGAATACAAGCGAGAAAGCTCGCTCAAAGAATGATAACTCTTGGATATACTACATTTGACTACATGTGTTCATCAGATCTTTCTAGAGCTGCTGAAACGGCAAAAATTATTTCTCAAATCCTGAAGATTGATAAAATTACATATCTTCCTCTATTGAGAGAGTTAAATTTAGGAATTTACGAAGGACATTTTGTAGATGAGGTGAATGAAAAAGGACTTTTAGACAGCATTCGAAGTGATTATTCGAAACAAGTCCCAGGGGGAGAAAGTATCAACTCTATGATTCAGCGTATCCACGAGTTTCTAAATATAATTAACAATCTAAATCCTCAACCGTCCTCTTTATTGGTTATTACCCACGGAGGAGCTCTCTATCATATTTTAAGAATTCTCACAGACTTTGTGCCTGATGATGGTGAATGGTATGAGAATTGTCAGATGAATGAGTTAATAAGAACACCTGAATCCTCATGGAAGTTAATAACTTTTAATGAGAAGAAAATGATATAATAATGGATCCTTTTGCCGAAAAAACCAATTAACGTTTTAAAAGGAGTTTTCGTAGCTCTTCTGCTTGTGTACTGTACTCTGGATCTAATTGGGTAAGGAAAACTGCAAGAAGGCGTCGCATGACCTCGAATTGATGATTGTATGTTGTAGGAAATTCGTTTCGCTCTCCCATTAGTTCTC
>JAEOTQ010000165.1 GCA_016839785.1 Candidatus Hodarchaeota archaeon
AGTTGTAGCATGTTCCTCACTGGAATGGATATGTATCATTGTTTGATGATCATTGGCCCAATTTTTTAATTGTTTAAGTAACTCTGGTCCATTAGAGAAAAGTTGATCAGGACCAGGAATAATTCGAACGTTGGGTTCATCCTTATATTTCTCATAGAGATCATCCATTCGTTTTATTGCCAGTTCTACTGGTTTATCAAGAATTCGCGGATCATAATGCCTATCTTGTGACCCCACTGCAATGGTGATCTTTGTTTTTGCATCACGATTCGCCTCCACCAATTCAGGTACATGATACTTGTTGAAATTACAGTGATGAACTACTGCAGTTGTGATTCCGTGCTGTAGATCATCTATACGTGCCTTTAGGTAAGTAAGATAATAAGGGGATCGCCCAAATCTTTTTATTAGTGTTTCTTCTTCCTCGTGAAGAAAACCTGTGAAATGATTGACTGCTTCGTCGAGCCAGGTTGTTAATGGGACATCCTTCGCAATTCCTATGAGAGGGGACTCATGATCATGTCCATGAGCTTTGACAAATCCTGGTAATGCGACCCCATTTATCTGGGGGACGTCTTTATAACTCCTAATTGACTGGTTACTAGAACCTATCACAGTTAAATCTGTATTGACGTCTTTAATGATTCTATCAGCTTTATCAGGCGAATATTCTCCTACTTCCTTGATCAGGTTCCCCTCTGTTAGTATATAACCATCCTCAATTCGAGTTTCTCTTCCTAAAGTGTCCGATAGGGGAACCAGTAATCTTGTACGCATTAATAAGCTCTTCATTTATTGATCAACTTCTTCTCACGAGTGACTAAAACTTTGTGAGAGTATCCTACTCTAGATTTTACCTCTGAGTTTACATTGAAAAAGATAGAGGCTAGTAATCAAGAATAAGGCTGAACGAGGAATGTCATCCAATATTGTAATAATAGTAATAATGGAAAATCTAATAGAGCTATCGGAAATCTGATGCAGGTGTTGAATTATATATGTTTGATCTCTTGATTAAAAACGGAACGCTAGTAGATAGCCACGGAATGTACCAAGCAAATCTTGGAATTGTAGAAGGTAAAATTTCTAGTGTTTATCAAGGAAGTAAAGATGTTTCTGCGGATACAATAATTGATGCATCCAATAAATTAGTGTTTCCGGGAATTGTTGATACACACGTGCATTTTCAACTTCAAGACTTAGGAAAAATCATCTCAACTGATACTTTCAAATCGGGAACTCAAGCTGCAGCCTTTGGAGGGGTTACGACATTCATAGATTTCGCAGATCAAACGCGAGGAGAGTCACCACTTAAAGGATTTTTAGAACGAAAAAAATCAGCAGATGGTCAAGTAGCGATTGATTATAGTCTGCATGTTTCTAAAACAGATTTAGATTATTTGGATGAAATACCTGAATTAATAAAACAAGGAGTCACGAGTTTCAAATTTTTTACTACTTATGACTGGAGGAAACTAGATTTAACTGATACAGAACTTGTAGAATTCTTTAAAAATGTCAGGAAAAATCGCGGCTTTGTGATTGGCCATTGTGAAAATAATTCCATGGTTAAAACCTATCGTGAACGGTTAATTCAAGATGGAAAAGAAGATCCTATCTATCATGCTCATTCTCGTCCGCACCTAGCTGAAGAAGAAGCAATTCAGAGAGCTATTCTTTTTGCCCAACGTACTGGGGTTCACCTTCACATAGCACATATCTCTACTAAGGAAGGAGGAAATCTTTTAGCACAAGCTAAGCAAAATAATCTTCGAGTCACAGGAGAAACGTGTCCACAATATTTATTACTCAATGAAAAAGCATATACCACTCCAGAGGGGTACCTCAATCTCATGTCACCTCCTCTTAGACACACAAAAGATCAACAGGGGTTGATTCATCAAATCCAATCAGGAGTTATTGATATGGTGATCACAGATCATTGTGAATTTTCTCGTGAAAGAAAAGGAAATGGGAAATTACCTTTTCATCAGGTTACGAATGGAATCCCAGGGATAGAAACCTCTCTCCCTCTTATTCATGATTTTCTTGTTAATTCGAAGAAAATTAGCTATCCTGGACTAATACAGCTACTTTCAACCAATCCTGCAAAACTTTTTGGTTTATACCCCCAGAAAGGATCATTACAAACAGGTACTGATGCAGACCTTGTTATTTTTGATCCTACTATGAGAAAAACTATCACACCAGACATTCTACATTATAATATCGATTGGAATCCATATACAAACTTTCAAGTAACAGGTTGGCCTGAAATTACGATATTGAGGGGAAATATTCTGTGTGAAAATGGTGAATTCGTAGGGAGGCCCAAAGAAGGGATATTTCTAAAACGAAATCATCTCAATTATGAACAATAACCATTATTTGTTGTTTAAGACATTCTGAAAGAAATAATCCAAGTCTTCATTGCTGACGATAATGTTGTTTGCTTCTGGAAATTTAGTTTTGTCCTCATTTGTAAGTCCTTGCCCTCCAATGGCTATCTTAATTTTTGTACCAAAAGCAGTTCTTAAACTTTTTAATTCACGCTTTAAAGTCCCTCTATACATTGGGAGGGTCATAGATAAGAAAATCCAACTCGGAAGTTCTGTTTCATGAATATATCTTATAAAAAATTCAATTGGGATTGGTTTTCCTAGATTTATGACTTTTTTATTATAATCTGTAAAGATTAATTCAAGGGAGAGTAGTGCAAGTGTATGAAATTCATTCTCGACTGGTGCTAGTAATACTAACTCACCTTGTTTATTATTCCGCTCATTGATTAGTTCGACAAGAAGTTTCCCCATTCTTTCTGTAATAATATGTTCTTCTCCCGTGGACAATAGATTTTCCTCCCAGAGTACTCCTACCCGCTTCATTAAGGGTGTAACATAATTAACAATGAAAGTGAAAGAATTCAACTTTAATCCATCAGTTATCTTTCGAAAATCAACATGATTAAAATTCGTTGATCGAAGATATTCGATAGAATTCTGGAAATCGTTTTTTACTAAATCTTCCTGCCTATAGTCTTTAGAAACTTTCGTGTGCTGAACTTGAGGGGAAGTTATTGCTTTACTTGTCCTTTCACCTGCTAAGCTCATATGAGTGAATTGTCCTTTTTTTCGTTGTCGATCTAAGATAATTTTTCCCTTAAGCTCCAGCTCTCGAATCGCATTTGATATAGTATTCCGCTTTAAATTATATGTTTCGGCTATCTCTTTTACTGAGACCTCACGTTCACGATTTCTGAGCAAGTGACTCATGATGAGTTCCTTGGTGGTTTTCTTTTCTATAATCACATTCCCAGATTCCTTTTTGAGGGTAACCTGATTTTCGTTCTGAAGTTCGTCAAGAAATGCAAGGGCCTTGGTTTCATCAAGATCAACTGACTTCATCAGTTCTTCCAATGAAATCTCCTTCGTACGCCTTTTTCTTAAAAATTCCAGAATTTCTGATTTATTCATTGACATGTAGAATCGCTTCAGAATTATATATTGAAATAAAGAACATTATTTCGTTTTAAATTTTCCTAAGGAATTCCAAACGTACCTTTGTAGCAATAATGACCTTTCGTAACTTTGAGACTATAGCTCGCTGATGTAATATCTGATAATCCATTCTTTTTATTTCATTCAATATTTCACCATATACTTTTGAGGCTACCTTAATAGTGTAGGCTGCTGTAGGGGGTAGATCCTTGATTCCCAGCTCAGCGCGTGCATAGAAATTTTTAGCCCGTACAATTTCAAATTCAATAAGTTTCTGCAACGTTTCATTAGTTACTTCTCCCTTAAGGTCAGTTTCAGAGACTCTATACAGATCACGAGTTACTTTGGGTAAGTATATTCTTCCTCGTTCAAAGTCCTCTTTAACATCACGTAGGATATTTGTAAGTTGCATTGCCTTTCCTAAATCAGATGCTCGTTCAAGTGTTTCAGGTGAGGGATTATCTAGGAAAATGTGGGTCATCATTAAACCAACCGTACTCGCAACTCGAAACATATAGAGATCCAATTCTTCGTCGGTATTATATTTTGAAACATTCAGATCCATTCTAATGCCTTCAATTAATTCATGCATATAATGTACTGGAATGTTATGTCGTTTGATGGTATCACCGAAAGCTTGTAAGATCGGATTTGATGAAGTATAACCCTGATTTAATTTTATGATAATTGATTTTAATTCATCAAGAGAATTGTTAAGTTCAGTCTTGGAGGTTCCAGGATCAGCTTCATCTACTAGATCATCGGTTAAGCGGCAAAAAGCATACAGAGCAGAGACACTCCGTCTTTGATCATTAGGCAAAAACCTTGATGCAAAGTAAAAAGACTTAGAATGCTCTGACATCCACTCTAGACAGTAATCGTAGCTTTCTTCTAATTTTTGATCAATTATTTTATATTTTACGTCAAATGAAGAGGGGATTAGTTCCCATTCACTAATTTTTGTTGAGTACATTGTTTTTCTTCACCAAAGTCGGTGGTAAGTTGCTTACAGAAAATATATAAGTTCATGAATTAATCTTAGTTCATGAATTAAAAGTGTTTTGATACCGATGTCAAAACAACAAATTGAGTAAAAAAACGATACACGTCAATTAACACAGAAAAATGGTTGATAAAAATGGGTAAACAAATTTATAATAGAAATATGATAATTATTGGCTCTGGTATAGGTGGATTAGCTGCAGGTATTCGAATGCAAACGGCAGGATATAATGTTACGATACTAGAAAAATTAGAGCAAATTGGTGGAAGAGCACGGGTTTTTTCCCTTGATGGTTTTACTTTTGATGCTGGACCTACCGTAATTACCGCACCTCAGATTTTTCGTGATCTATTCGATCAAGCAAATAGAAAAATGGAGGATTATGTGACTCTACTTCCAGTTGAGCCATATTATAGAGTTCTATTTGACGATGGCTCTTCATTTGATTATGCTCATCCTGATAAGAACATTCCTCAAATTGAGAAATTAGCTCCTACTGACGTAGAAGGATACAAGCGAATGATCAAAGCCGTGAAACCTATTTATGAGAAAGGATTTCAGGATTTATCTTTTAGACCATTTCATACATTCAGTTCGATGCTAAAAGTTGCTCCTTCGCTTATGAAGTTGCAGGCTTATCGTTCAAACTACGGATTTGTATCTAAATACATCAAAGATGAAAAACTTCGTATGGTTTTCAGCTTCCATCCACTCTTAATCGGGGGAAATCCATTTTCTGTTCCCTCTATCTATAGCTTAATTCAATACCTTGAGAAGGAATTTGGGATTTGGTTTGCTAAAGGTGGGACAACAGCTCTTGTTTCAGCATTAGGTAAACTATTCACCGAATTAGGTGGTCAAATTATCGTGAATAGTGAAATATCAGAAATTCTTGTAGAGGATTATGAAATAAGAGGAATAAAAACTGTAAATGGCACAACTTTTCCTTCAGATATTGTCATTTCAAACGTAGATCCTGCATATACCTATACTAAATTAATTGACCCTAAGTGGAGGAAGAAGAATTCTGATAAGCGATACCGAAAAGCAAAGTACTCCATGGGACTTGTAGTCATTTATTTTGGGACAAAAAAGCAATATCCTGAAATGAAACATCATACTATAATCCTAGGCCCCCGATACAAAGGGTTATTAACTGACATATTCAAAAAGAAGTCCTTAACCACAGACTTTTCATCTTATTTACATGTACCCACGCGAACGGATCCTAATCTAGCTCCGAAGGGAGCATATGAGACTTTTTACATTTTAATTCCAGTCCCCAACCAAGATTCCGGAATTGATTGGGAAAAAATGGCTGAACCATTCAAGCAAAAAATCCTAAAGTTCTTGGACAAAAATCATCTCCCAGGACTTTTAGATAATCTTGTGGTGGATAAAATCCTTACCCCCCTCGATTTTGAGAAGGATTATAACAGTTTCAAGGGCACAGGCTTTTCTTTGGAACCTATTTTCACTCAATCGGCTTGGTTCCGACCCCACAATAAATCTGAAGACATAGAAGGATTATATTTAGTCGGTGCGGGCACACATCCAGGAGCAGGATTACCTGGAGTCGTTGCTAGTGCGAAAGTCACAACAGATCTAATTTTAAATAACGGGAATGGTTCTCAATACATGAAAAAGAATCTAGAAAGCAATCAATATCAGAACTAGGAGATAGAAAATTGACATATTTCTTATTCCTGGTTTTTTTTGTCTGTATTCCATTACTTATATTTACAATAGTATTATATTACATTAGAAAACAACCTAAAATGACAGGAAATGTTTCAAATACCTCAATGCTACTTTCACTCTTTCTAATGGCTATGATAGCTCTCATTTATACCCCAATTTGGGATAATTATCTGGTGGGGAATAATATTTGGTTTTATGATAGCACAAAGGTCATCGGAATAACATTGGGATATGTTCCCATAGAAGAGTATGCATTCTTCATTCTTCAATCCTTATTAATTGGAGTAGTATTTTTTTCCACCCTCTCGTTACTCTCGAGTGAACAAGAGGATTCTTTTTCACCCTGGCCCTTTCTTAATTTATTATCTTCAGCTAGCGTGTTCCTCATCTGGACATTGTCATTATTTCTTTTCATGAATCAAATTCAGTCCCTAACTTATTTTGCTTTAATACTATTATGGAGCTTACCTCCTATTGTTTTTCAGCTATTCTTTGGATCAGACATCATCAAACATCGATTTAAACCAATTTTAACTATTATTGTCCTAAGTACACTATATTTATCCATTATAGACGCAATAGCAATCGCAGATGGAATTTGGACAATAACCTCAAATACTTCAACAGGTTTTTTATTAGGAGGAATCCTCCCCATTGAAGAATTCGTGTTTTTTCTTGTTACAAACATCCTCATAGTGATGGGATTATTCTTATTAACAGATCAGAAGAGCAGAATTCGAATTAAACAATATTTAAATAAATTTACATTGAGTTGATAATTATTGACGAACACACTTTCACTTCAAATGATTTTCACTTTTATCCTAACCCTTTTAGTAACACTTGTGATATTAGTATTTCTCGTTTTGCAGCAACGGAAAGAGAGAAAAAAGACTTGGGGATCCGATGAAAGATCCCAACTGCCGAAATTGCTCTTTGTAGCTAGTACTATCTTTAGCGTATTATTTGTATTTCTTATTTGGGTACTAGGACCTC
>JAEOTQ010000166.1 GCA_016839785.1 Candidatus Hodarchaeota archaeon
GGAAGATTTATATAGGATGAATTTAAACCCTTCTAGTGTGAGAAAAATCAACAACTCACAACTAATTACATTGAGAAAAGGTGTAAAGAAAAATGGCAGGATTTGCTAGAGCAAGAATTGAAAAAGTAATCAGAGATGCTGGTGCTCACCGTGTATCTGCTGGCGCAATTGATCGATTAAACGAAATTGTTACCAACAAAGGTATGGAAATTGCTAAATACGCAGTTGAGATTGCCCGTCACTCTGGACGAAAGACTGTTAAAGAATCAGACATTAAATTAGCCGCTACCAAATAAGCAGCTTAATGTCCTACGTTCTTTTACTCTCTCGCTCTCTTTCTTTTTTTTTCCCCATTTCTTACGAATTTTTCTAATTTGTTGTATCATCCGAAAATAGAATTGTGATTCTTTTCTCTAGCTTTTGAGTCTTCTTCAGGGAGAAAAACATTGCCCCAAAAATAGTCTATTTAATAATGCTGAAGAGAAAATAAATTTGTCTCTATTCGAAAAATGGTTTTCAAATTATGACTATGTCAATCTGTAGAAATATAAATTGACAAATGGTGACGGTTCTGAAATCTCCATCAATTTCAGGACTGATTGGCGGTGTTTGCCTCGACTGATGCTAATGAAAAAGAAGAAGCTAGTGATACCAAATCAGAGAGGAGAAATAACTTTAAACAAATTAGGAAGGAGAGAAAAATTCAACCTCTTGAAGCAAATCTGGTAAAAATTACGGATGGGATAATCAAAGGAGATCCTAATGCAAAAGAACAGTTAAAGCACCATATTAAAATGCTAAAAACTGAAATCAATCGGAATAATTCCCCTAGTTCAGTCTCAGTAGATAACAATATGAAGAATATTGAAAAAAGTATTTCGAATCTAGTTCTTAAGACTGAAGGAACAGAAGAACTTATTCTACAGATTGGGAAAATTTTTGAGGGTAATACTTGGATAGCAGAATTAGAAACTAGTATCAAACAAGATCTAGCTCCTATTATTGATGAATTATCATCCCAAAAATTTCTACCTGATAAAACTCTTAAAACAGCAAGTTCAAATTTCATCAATCAGCAAAAAACACTTAGCGATCTTAAAGAAAGATTAACGGTTCAGACTGAGCATTTACAAGCATCTTTAAAAGTAGAACAGTTAAAAACTATAGTTCTTGCTTTAAAAGATGCTGGATCAACTGCAATTAAAGAAAAATCATTCGACAAAGCAATTACAATTTTAGATGATACTAATAAAAAGATATTACCCTTAGTCACGAGTAGTAAAGAATTATCGGATAAAGAACTCTCTAACCTCTCCAAATCCATCCTTTTCGAGTTGGAAACTGCTCTCGTCGAAAAAGGACAAATCGACGAAGCAATAAAGGTAATTGATTCACAATTTAAGATTCCCGTCTATAGAAGTGAAGATTACCGAAAAGCACAGTTAAAGAAGAGTCATTTGCTAGTTCAATCAGGGGAATTCAAAAAAGCCGTGAATCTACTCAAAAGCTTATTAGATTATTGTTGTGAGGATGAGATCGATTATAATACATCTGCTGAAATAAAACGGGCACTTGGAGTGGCATATCGGGGCCAAGGATCATATGACATGGCTTTAAGATACTTCCACGAGTCTCAAAAGGAATTTTTAAGAGTAAAAGCAATGGATCCTGACGATTCTCGATGTATTGATGGATATCATAATGCGATATGGAGTAAAGGAATTCTTCACTACCTAAGGGGAGAATGGGAAGAAGCATTAGCGATTTGGAACGAATTAGAGAAGTTCTACCGCAATAGAAAACCCAAGATTCAATTAAAATTATATTTTGAATATATGAGAACTTTTAAACTCTCAGGAAAATTCCAAAAAGCTGAGGAAATGCTGGATAAAGCTCTTGATCTTCTTTCTACCTATGATGAAGCTGAGAAAGGGAAAGCAAAGGCGTTTGTTTATTTAGGCTATGCAGAAATTTACTTTTTACAAAATAACTTTGAAAATGCAGTTAGATCTATAGATACTGTACGATCTTTAGTTAAAAATAATGACGACGCATTTAATGAACTGAATATCTTGGAAATAGAAGCAGAAATTCTCTGCACTCAAGATAGAACTGAAGAAGCCCGAAGTAAGTTAGAGACTGTGCGTAAAAAGTGTAAATCTAATTGGGATAGAGTGAAGTTCTATCGAATACTCGCTAGAATTGAGAAATATGAAATGAATTATGGTGCAGCCCAAATTGCATTGAAAACAGCAATAGATATTACTACTGAAATAGGGGCGATAACCTATTCTGATGATTTAGCAATTACTGAATTACTTATTGAAATGTCTCGGATTGGTAACCCAAAAGCATTCTTGGAAGCTAAAGAAAGATTAACATTAATTGATCAAGAACTATCTGAAAAGAATTTGCCAGTGCTTCAACTCGAAAGCAAACTTCAACATGGATACTTAGCTTGGAGTCATTCGGATTTTGAAAAGGCTTATACAATTTTTACTGAAATTGTAAGGGAGGCGGAGAATCACCGATTATTTAGACAAAAGGCAAAAGCTATTGATGCATTGAATACAATTGAAAACCAAGAACGACATCTGAGTGCAACGACCAAGAATAAAGCCGTCTATCGATATCTGGATGATGCTAGAAGAATCTTGAAAGGATCTTCCTAAAATTTCATCTACATCAATTATTGCTTTGATTTTCCCTGATTTGCTACTTTTTGCATTGCCTTAGCAACAATATCAGGATCACCCAGATAATAATGCTTAATTGGATCCATTTTTTCATCCAATTCATAAACAAGCGGAATTCCAGTTGGTATATTTAATTTGAGAATTTTTTCGTTTGGTACATCATCAAGGAACTTCACGAGAGCACGTAAACTATTTCCATGAGCCGCTATGAGTACTCGCTTTCCGGATTTTATTGTTGGAACTATTTGCTCGTGCCAATAGGGAAGTACACGCGCTACAGTATCTTTTAGGCATTCAGACGTCGGTAATTCTTCTTGTAAGAGATGTTTATATTTAGGATCTTTCCCAGGGTATCGATCATCAGTTTTTTTCAGCCCTGGAGGACGAATATCATAGCTACGTCGCCATATCAATACTTGCTCATCACCATGTTTCGCAGCCGTTTCCGCTTTATTTAACCCTTGTAATGCGCCGTAATGGCGCTCGTTCAATTTCCAAGATCGATGAACAGGAATCCACATTAAATCCATTTCATCCAAGGCTAGCCATAATGTTCGGATTGATCTTTTCAACACACTAGTGAAAGCCACATCAAAAGAATACCCTTCATCCCTTAAAACCTGCCCTGAAGTAGTTGCTTCATTAATACCTTTTTCTGACAAATCTACATCGGTCCAACCAGTAAATTTGTTGATTTTGTTCCAAATTGATTCACCATGACGCAAAAATACTACCTTATACAAAATAATTACACCTTAGCACTTGATACAGATTGTAGTTTGTGGAATTGAAGCGGAAATCATTTTCCTTGAAAAATGTATAGCAATCGTAGATTCTATAAGATTTGAATCTATTTATTTCGATTTGATGATTAAATAATGAATTTTGTTATTTTTCAGGAGATCTTTTTTTATTAATCCTAACTTCGTTAATCTATTTAAATAGACTTTTTCCGTGTTTGTTTTTCGACGAGTGATTCTTGATACTTGACCTGCAGTAACTGGTCCACTTAACTTTTTTAAAGTAAAGTACGTTTTTCTCAAGAGTCTTGGAACTGTAGAAGTCTCTTCTACCTTTTCCTTGAGTTCTTCATGCACCGTCTGCGACAGTTTTACATATTTATCTGAGTTTAACATTAAATCAATAGCATCTTTGACCGTAAGTGCCGAAGTGTCTTTCTCCCATCGTTTTTTAATTTCTTTTACAAGCATTGCATAAGGAACCTTACTATTCATTAGAACCTCGGCTGCACTAGGAGTAATTTGAATTTTCAGTCTCTCTAGTTCTTTTGACAGATCAGGCTTTGACATGAAGTCACCTCATATTATATTCCTATTCACATTTCTGAAAAATTATCGAAATCCTAAATTAATAAATCAATCCTGTGTGGTGAAAAATTCAGTCAATTCATTAAGAATTTTTCGATTTTTAACAAAAAAGAAACATATTAACCATCAATTATTTTGAATTGTTTGTTAACCGCTTTTCTCCTTGGATCTCTCGTATTCGCGTAGCATCCTGTATTCTTTCAAGAGTTCCAAGATATTTGCCTTTCTTATCTCGTATGGCATGATATTGAAAGTATATGAATCTATTTTGATGGTTAATCCAAAATTCTTCTTCGTGTCGTTTGTTTGCTTTGAAATCTTCTAATATTTGATTCACATGACTAATACTCTTTGGAGGATGGCAGTGATAGACGTCACGACCTAAATTAGCTAGTGTTCTTCGAAAAATTGGAGATTTTGTTGGAGAAAAATAGACTAATTTATCGTTGGCATCAATGAACGATAGTTGAAGGGGAACATTTTCCATTATTTTTTCAAACAATCCCTGTGAAATACGCCCAGTAGAGAAATTAATTATCTGAGAGTCTTGATTTTCTTTGTATTTCATATTTGGAAATGATGCTTGCGCCTTTTGATCTGGAACAATGATGCAATAACCAAAACCATCGCTTAAAGATGCAATACGGAGCCAATCGTCCTCTGATAATTTTTCAAGCGCGATGGGAAATATTTCCGTCTCTTCTTTTTTAATTATCCAGGGAATAGTATGTAAAATGGTTTTATTTTATTCTCAATGGTTTGGGGGAAAATTAAATGTGCTGAAAGGATGTCTTCAATCTTCTCTAAGCGATCGCGAATATTATCTATATTTTTGCGTAATAGGGTCAGATTTTTATGCATTCCTTTCTCTTGCAATAAAGGAAATAGCAATTCTTCTAGTCTTAAGTAATGTTTTCTTATGTCCAGTAAGAGGTTATATTTTATTCTCAATTCAAGTTTTAACGCTTCATCTTGATCTTGCTTTATCTGATTCAAAATAAATGTAAATTGTTGAAGTAGAGCTTCAATTGCACGATTTTCTTACATAAATATGGTTACTGGATGACCAGAAGGAAGTTCGCTTTGTTTAGATGGGGCAAGCATACTAATGGTTCCCTTAACGTCTTTCAATATTAGTCAATCCTCTTATATCCCCCGATTCAATATTTAACGATTAAAAAGCAAAATTTCCTTAAGTTTACCCTTCTGAATAACGAATTTTCTCTATCCAGAAGTACTTAAACAGATTTCGATAAGTTAAACCTGAATTTCTTCTGTCTGTTACAACCGTGAGTTATTTTTATCCCTCATCTTATGTTCCCTATTCAATCTTAAAAGTTCCTTTGGGTTGGAAAGAAGCTAATGATTCCATTTAGAGAGTATAGAAAAGAATGTTTGTTTAGGAATAACAAACTATGCTCTTATTGGGAACAATCTACAGAGTGTCATTTACTCTCATGTCCTTTTTATTCCACCAGTATGACTACAAGTGGAAAAAAATTGCTGGAAAAACGTAAACAAGATACGATTACTTTTTCCCCAACCGATTTAGATAATGCTGGAAAATCCGTACATGATATCATTGGTATAACAAAAAGAGAGGAGGGAATCGAGCAACAAGAGGATCAGGAGAAACCTCGACAGTCAAGTGTAACTGAAAAAATGGTATCTCGGCTTACGTGTATAGCGTGTGGTGAACAAATTTTCGACGATAAGTTTACTACAATTCGTGATCCACATGGAGTTATAATTTATCTCCATTCAAAAGGTAAATGCGATGTTAGGCATGAGCATATTCCAATTGTACGTAAACGTTGGCTAAAGATGCACAATTACGGAAAAAAAATATCCAAAACGGAAAAAACAGAGGAATCAGGATAGTTTAATCAAATAATACTGATGTAGGGAAATATAATGGCTAAAATTGTTATGCCAATTGCTGCAGAGGAATGGAAAAAGATATGGAAAAGAAATAGAATTCGTTCTATATCCGCGTGATGGTCATGAACTTTCTCGCAGTGCAGAACCCCGACATATTGTAGACCGAATCAGAAGAATCATTCAATGGATTGAGAAATATTCATAATAAGAAGAAGGAATGGTTAAAATGGCAGTAAAATTTTGGAGACGACCCACAGCAGGTAGATCTGCTGTACATGCAAAAAATGGTTTAGTTGCTTCTTCTCAACCATTAGCTTCATCTGCAGGAATTCAAATGCTTCAAACTGGCGGAAATGCAAGTGATGCGATAATTGCAATGGCCGCAGTACTAAATGTAGTTGAACCATTTTCCACAGGTATAGGAGGAGATGCATTCGCACTTCTTTATGTTCCTGGTGAGGACCTACCAATTGGAATTAATGGATCAGGATTCTCACCGAATAAATTAACTTATGATTTCTTTGTTACAGAAAAACAATTTTCAGAGATCCCATTAACTGGAATCTTACCTATTACGGTTCCAGGAGCAGTAAGCACTTGGGGTTTAATTCACAAGAAGTTTGGATCCTTACCTTGGAGTGAAGTGCTCCAACCTGCAATAAATTATGCTAAAAATGGGTTCCCTATAAGTCCATTAATTGCTCAAGTTTGGAATGAATTAGTTCCTAAGCTCAAACTGCATGAAGGAGCTCGACAAACCTATTTGATTAATGAAGAACGAGCTCCACACTCAGGGGAATTGTTTAAACAAGAGGAATTGGGGAAAACCTTTCAAAATCTCGCAGACCATGGTTATGAAACTTTTTACACCGGTGATCTTGCGAATCAGACAATAGAGTTTTTACAAAAGGAGGGAAGCGTGATAGATATACTTGATCTAAATAATTTTTCTGCTGAATGGACAAATCCGATTTCTAAGGTAATTTATGACCATCAATTATGGGAACATGGACCAAATGGACAAGGACTTGTCACATTACAAATTTTGTCAATTGCTGAAGAGTTAGATATTGCACGTTATCCTCTAAACTCAGCTGAATATTTGCACGTTCTAATTGAAGCAAAAAAACTCGCTTTTTCGGATGCTTTTACCTATTTAGCAGATCCAAGAGCAATGAATGTGGATGTAGATGTCTTTCTAACTGATAAATATGCACAAACCAGAGCCAGTCAAATAAATCCTAGGAAAGCATTGAAAGAATTACCTTATACTTTAGATATGGGAGAAGATACAGTATATTTAACTGTAGTTGATAAAAATGGCTTTGCTATATCTTTCATTAATTCTCTATACTATGGATTCGGCTCAGGAGTAGGAGATCCAGTAACGGGAATTGCGTTCCAAAATAGAGGAGCTGGATTCACACTCAAAAAAGGGCACCCTAATCAATATGAATCAGGAAAACGACCGTATCACACAATAATCCCAGCTATGATAACTTCTCCCTCTACAAATCGTTTATTGCATTCTTTTGGTGTGATGGGAGGACATCATCAGCCAATAGGACAATCTCAAGTATTTCTTAACCTCGTATTACACGGTATGGATCCTCAGGATGCCATAAATTCCCCTCGTTTTCATCACGAACAGAATTCCAATCTTGTTGCTTTTGAAGAACCTATTCCATTACAGGTTAAAACACAATTACGGGGATTGGGGCATAACGTGCGAGATTCAGTTGGGATGAACTTTGGAGGAGGTCAAATCATATCTATTTCTGAGAATGGATCTTATATCGGTGGGTCTGATCCTCGTAAGGATGGTCAAGCTCAAGGATACTAGTCTTCACACACTTAGGTCTCATTTCCCCTATTTCTAACAGAACTAAGAAATAGCTAAAACTTAAATTGATAAATTCGGTGGATGAAAATACATATCCAAAATTAAAGGATTTAAAATCTTCATTCTTAGATCTTGAATCTCTTCATTGGAGATTAGATTCATATGGATAGTGTTCAGATAAGGGATTTATTGCAAGAAGCAAAGTCTCATATGTACTCATGGACAACCAATGATTTAACTTCCAAATTAGCTAAAGAAGTTATGAGTATAGGTTTGGCGAAAATAATAAGTTTCTATCAGGAAAGTGGGAATGATCCAAACAATGTTTTAGTCGTTTTTGGACCAGACGGAAGTATTACGAGAAACAAATCACGATTTAATTCTGGAGTTGGTTATGGTTGTGCTGTAATCACAAAAGATTATCTTTTTCCTAGTCTTCTTCATCCTAATGGTTGTGGCTTTGGACTGTATCATGTATCCAATATGCCACCTATTGATCAGTTGATGGATAGATTGCACATCTTAAAAAAAGACGGTGTTCCAGTAGGAAGACAAACAGGAAAATGGGATGTATGGAAATCAAATCATTTCATTGATCTACTCCGATTGGAGTCTTTAACGAATAGATATTCTCACTATGAAAAATATCTACCATCTGGAGACTATGTACTAATCCACTCTTCACAACAAACGGAAAAAGAAAAATTGAGCTACTGGAAGGAGGAGGAATTTGAACGGATTAAAACCCCGTTTGGTGTAATAGAGGGTTTACCTGAAGATTCAGGCAATGAATATTTAAACTATTTTGAATCAGTAGAGAATTATTCCAAAAACAAGCGTGAATCGATTGCCGAAGCTCTTTTTGGAGAAGAAAATATTACTTGTATTTCTAATCCTACTCATCAGGGATATTATAAGGAGAACAACTTATTTACAATGAGATTAGGACTGTATAATTCTCTCGACACAACTGGTGATACTCCTCTTCCCCTATTTCCAATAGGTTTCAATGCTTATTCATTCATCTACTTATATGAAGGAGAACCCAATATTGATACTAAATATTGGACAGGAGTTCAATTACAACAATCTGAAGAGAAGGATCACACTTCAATCCTTAAGGGAGTAAATATTCTACCTCATGGTGGAGGATACAAACTTCATTTTCCATTTTATGACGTTAAGACTCTGATACACAATAACGAGTATTATTTCGAGCTATCTCAGGCTCCAATGCAAAGTCGCATGATTATTCAGAATGTTGAGTCATTAGAATATGGTTATCGTGGTCCCTCTGAAGTTCTTCCTGTGGTTGAAAGACTGGAATTAGGAAGAAAAGTTGCTCAGTTTGTCCCTGTTCAAGTAATCAAATACTAAAACCTGCCTTTAATCACGACTTCATTGATTCAACTGTTTTCTTTGTCCTAAAGTAATTCGGGATAATTCTTACTGTAATTCAATTAAGAGTGAAATTTGTTTCTTATGTAGTAAGTTTTTTTAATCTTAACTCATATAGTAATCTGACATGAAAAATCGTCAACCTAATACAGATTTTGAGGATCCAGAAATGGAACAAGTAGATGATTTTTCATTTCCAGGTCGAAAATCGTTATTAGAAAGTTTGAAATTACAGTTAGGGGTGATTGGAGACGTATGGATTCATCATGCCTACTCTGTGCCGTCCAAAGACCCTTTATTAATCGATGAAAAATATGAAATTGATTATCAAGATAAAATTATTGTTCCTTCAATTCTTCATACTCTAATAGATAAAGTTGGTGGGAAACGAACAACAAGTCTCTCTGCTATCTGTGGGATGAAGAGCCCAGAGTTAATTTTCCTTCATGATCCCGCCACGATGAACCTCTCAGTCGTATTCCAGGAAAAACTATGGGTGACTGAGGTTTTACTAAAACAGGCCAATTTTTTGTATCCTACTCCGTCAACTCGTGAACATGCATTAACAAATTTAGAAAAGACGAAAGTCGAAGTAATCCATTCTGATATTTCTATAGAGTTAAATGGACATCGAACAGAGAGAGGAATTGAACAGGATGAAGTTTTAATTCCCCTTGACTCAAATTATCGTCCAGTTCTTGGAGGAAAAGATCCTGCGTCAAAGTTTAAACTTCCATTCCCAAGGTTATTAGATGCTGGAGAACTTGTACTTATGATATCTGATGCTATCTCTTCTTCTGCAAAAATGTATCTTGGGACTGTAAATGTTCGCTTGAATGAAGATCAAGTTGCGTTGGAATACCCTCTCGAGGCACATATCGCTGGACTTAAGCTTTATAAACGCTATATTGACGTTATTGAGGTATACTCTCCTTCTCAATTAGAAAAGACGGAGTTACAAAAAATTAACTTTCGTATTTACAGAACAGAAATGTCAAGACATCTCCGACTGTTAATTAATTTACTCCACATTCGATGATTCCGTTTAAACAGAATTAGAGTTCTTTGTCATGGTTTGCAATCATTTCTTTAGCTTCTTCTATCCAAATACGAGTTAGTTGTAATTTAGAGAGGTCTTTCTGTTTCTGTATCAGACTTTCATGACGAGACTCATACTCGTTCCTACTGATCCTTTGTAAGATAAAATCCCGTTCAATTTGCTCTATCTCTGCACTAACAATTCCATCCATTGTTTGAAAGTAAATAATAGCAGCTGATGCGATCGTGCTCAATAAGTCTAAACCTGGTGTAGAAATATAATAGACATAATGAGGAGAGGGAAAAGGTTCGACTCTTCGTTCAGCAATATATTGGGAGCACATTAGCTTCAAGTGTTTTTCGACAGCTGGGCGGGAAATGTTTAAGAGAGAGGCAAGTTTTTGAGGATTTTTAGGTTCTTGAGTAATTAAAGTGATTATCTTCTGTCTTGTCGGATCTGAAAGAATTTTCAGAATCTCTGCAGTTCGTTTTTCTAAATTATCAGACAGAAAATTCATCCTCGCATCGTTTATAACTTTAAATAAGGAAAATTAATATTTACGATTTGTAAACATCTAGTAAGTTCGAATTAATAAAGATTCGGAACATTTAACTTTTGGGTTTACAGTATATACTGATAAGTTTCGGCTCTAAACTCAATTTATTAGAATATCTTAAAACAATTTCTGCTTTAAGTTATGAAAGAGAGCAGATACACTTGTAGAAATTGCTTTACATACTAATTCCATAAAATATCTACTCTAATATTCTAAACGAATAAAATGTTGAGAACTATGTCGAATAAAGAAATAGAAGACCTTAAAACATTAATTAAAGCATTAGAAATACGTTTACAAGCTGATGAGATCACAGAGGCTGAGTATAAAGAATTAAAAGAGAAATACAATACAAAACTTCAAGAGGAAATTGGAGCGCTTAAGGAACACAGTTTTCTAAGGAATTTATCGTATATATCCATATCAGGTTCTGGGAAAGTAACTGACTCTTATGTAACAATCTCTGGATCAGGCAGAATTGAAGGGTGGAGAGATGGTACAATCACGATTTCTGGGTCAGGTAAGGTTAGTGATGAAGAAATAAAGATTTCTGGATCAGGAACTCTCCCAGGAGATCTTAAAACTGATTCATTATCAGTTTCTGGTTCATTAAAGGCTGAAGGTCCAATCGAAGCTGGAAAATTCTTATCATCAGGTTCATTCAAAGTTAATGGGGAGTTAACTATTCACGAGCGCTTTGATTCATCGGGTTCAGGTAAAATTGATGGTTCTCTCTTAGCTGAAAGTGCTTCTGTCGTGTCTAGTGGATCTCTTAAGGTTGAGGGCGATGTTATCTGTGACAAAGCAGAGTTTTCAGGTGCTTATAAAATCTCTGGATCGGTGGAATGTAAGAATGAGTTTACTTCAGAGATAAACGGGAGATGCAAAATTGAAAATGATTTAATATGTGGTGGAGATATATTTATAGAGCAAGACTCTAGAAAAGGATTTTTGACAGTTAATCACATAAAATCTGATGGAGAAATTTATCTTGAGGGTGTTGAAGCCAAAACTGTGCGTGGAAAAAAAGTTAAGGTAGGACCAGAGTGTAATATTGGTTCCATTGAAGAAACGGGTTAGTCTGTAAACTGACAAAAAATGGGAAATACACTCATTCAAAGGAAAACAATAACTTAACATCTTTCGTTACCAAACATAACAAAAATCTGATAGTTTGGTGTATAACAGGGGGAGGAGATTTTTTTGAGGATAATTATCATGTACTTTTAGATATGCTTTCAAAAAAAATTCCAATTTTAGCTGTTTTTTCTGATGCAGGTGCATTTGTCTACAATAGATATGGTTTTTTCTGGAATTTGAGTAGATTAGATTCAGAAATGGATAATTTTAGAGTTTTATTTGAGAGCGATTTCGTGCTGAATCATAATATTGAACAACTATTGAGAAAGAAAGAAATCCCGTACTCAACATTGCCTAGAGATCCTTGCTTTGCCAAAAGTATCTGGTTAGCAAATCAGAACTTAAAATGCATTATCGCAAGTCCATTAACTTCCAATTCTGTTGCGAAACTTACAACGGGGATAAATGATACCTTGGTACTCAATCTCTTGTCTGCAGGAAAAAAAGCTGGTCAAATGATTGGAATTTTCCCAACCGATAGAGGGTTCGATTCCATTACCTCCAAGCTACCTGTTCGAAAAACCAAACCTGTGGATTCAAAAGATTTGGATCCTAAAGTTTGTTCCTATGGAGCTCTAGACTTAGAAAGCTCTTCAAATGCAGAATATCTGTCAGAGTTTTGTGTAGGGTGTAGAAAATGCGTAGAGAAATATCCAGAGATTTTTTCCGTCGATGAAGAAATTGAGATTCATATAAGATCAATTGATCAAGTAAATACACAGAAGTTAAGTGATGAATTCCGTGTTTTTCATTCCCCAGAAGAAATATCAAGTTTTATTTCAGCATTGTAACTGATTAAGTATTAAGTCGTTTGTATTCTTCAATATATTCTCCAATGATAAGACCTAATTGTCCAAAAGCTTCTGTTACATTTAATCCTGATTTAGCAGATGTTTTTAAATATTTAATATTGAAGGGAATATCGTGAGTCTCTGATTGCGATTTTTTAATGAAATGATCAATTTGTTCTTGATCTATGGCCCCAGGAAGGTCGCTTTTATTGCCTAATATGATGTAAGGGATTTCTCGACCAACATTTGTAAAGAGTTCCGTTTTCCAATTCTCTAAACTGTAAAGCGAATCTAATCGGGTTTGATCAAAAACTAATATTGCTCCATGTGAGCCTTTGTAATACAGTGCTCTAACAGCAGAAAATCGTTGTTGTCCTGCTAAGTCCCAGATTTGAAATTTATATTGAATATCTCTGATAGTAAGATTTTGAACAGCGAAATCAGCTCCTATGGTTAAAATATAGCCACTTTGGAAACCTTTTCCCAAAAAACGTTCGCGTAAAGATGTCTTTCCTACTCCTCCGTCTCCTAACAGGCATATTTTGTATAATGGCACATTTTACCCTCTTTTAGGAATGATTTTTATGTACTCTTTATTTAATCAATGTCTGTGTTAATTAACTAGCTCATTCGGGGTTTTAATAAATTCTCCTAGAGAGAATCTTCAAAGTAGATTTTGGTAATATGATTCATATATATTTACGTTAAAATGAGTTAATCTTAAACACTAAGTAAACAAATTAATGAATAAAGAACTAGCTTATAAGCGTTTTATAACAAATCTATACGCATTTAAGGGTGAGAACTATTGGACGAAAGTTCATTTTTTCTAGCAACCGAAGAGGAAATAAAGAAGGCAAAAACGACTGATGTTTACTTCTTACGAACTGAAGAAGTATTGAAGAAGGAATCACTTGATGTTAAAGTCGCCGTTGAGGTAACCGCATCGTCTATAAAGAATTCGAGTTGGGGAATCTTATCAGGAATTGAAGATGTTCTTGATCTATTGGTTGGACTGGATATTGATGTTTATACGATGCCAGAGGGATCATTATTTCAGAAAGAAGACGAAAAAGGTGTAAAAGTCCCTACAATTATAATAATAGGTAAATATCTAAACTTTGCTAGATTTGAAACACCTCTACTCGGTTTTATATGTTCTAAGAGTGGAATGACTACAAAAACTGCCCGTATTCGTTTAGCAGCCAAGAACAAGTCAGTACTGAGTTTTGGAGCACGTAGAGCTCATCCTGCAATTACTCCAGTTGTGTCATACTGTGCCTACATCGGAGGTTGTGATGGAATCAGCTGTATCCTAGGAGCTGAAAAGGTGGGAGTTGCACCTACAGGCACGATTCCCCATTCTCTTATCATTCTTTTTCAAGATCAAATAGCAGCTTGGAAGGCGTTTGATACTCACATCCCGAAATCAGTACCTCGCATAGCCCTTGTCGATACATATTATGATGAGAAAATTGAAGCAATATTAGCAGCAGAAGCAATTCCTGATCTTGTAGGAGTTAGGTTAGATACTCCCTCTTCTCGTAGGGGAAATTTCAAGAGTATCATCCAAGAAGTAAGATGGGAACTTGATCATCGAGGATTTTCAGGTGTAAAAATATACATCTCTGGAGGATTAGGGGAAGAAGATGTTCTTGAGTATGTAGAACTAGTAGATGGATTTGGTATTGGTAGCGAAATTAGCGCTGCACCACCAATTGATTTTGCTCTAGACATTGTATCAATAGCCTCAGAAAAAGGTGAGTGGAAACCTGTAGCTAAACGAGGGAAATTTTCTGGGAGAAAAAAGGTTCTACGGTGTGAAAAATGCCTAAAGATAGAAGTTATATCTTGGGAAAATGAGGATGGGTTTTGTGGTCACTGTCAGATCCCAATGAAACCATTTTTAGTAAAACAACTTGAGAAAGGTAAAAGAATCAGTAAGAAACCATCCATTGAAGAGATAAGAACGTACATTTTAAACCAACTTGAGGTAATAAGAAAATAGCATAGAAGTTTTTTTCAAACACAATTTCTAATAGAAACATAAAGAATTGGATACGGGTAAAATGCGTACGAAAAAAATGTTAGATTTTCCAATAAAAATCACTGGTAATGATGCGTTATTGGTTATTGACATACAAAATGATTTTTTACCTGGAGGGAGTCTAGCTGTTACGGATGGAGATACTATAATTACAGGTATAAATGATCTAAGAACAACGTTTTCACACAACAATCAAATCATTTTCACACAAGATTGGCATCCCTCTGATCACCAGTCTTTTGCTAGTGTCCATTCTGGGAAAAAACCTTTTGATGAATATTCCAGTCCAGGATTGGGTCCTGTTCTTTGGCCTGATCATTGTATCCAAGGTTCAAAAGGAGCAGAATTCGCATCGAACCTTGATCAAAATATGGCTAAAATGATTCTAAGAAAAGGATATCATAAAGAACTCGATTCGTATTCTGCATTCTTAGAAAACGATAAGAAAACACTAACTGGATTGAATGAGTATCTAAAGGCATTTAATGTTTCCAGAGTGTTTGTCTGTGGATTAGCTTTGGATTACTGTATCAAATATACTGCTCTAGACGCGTACAAATTGGGCTTTGAAGTATTTGTCATTCTTGATTTAACAAAACCTGTAATTACAGAAAAATCATCCATTAAAGAAATACTAGCTGATTTTGAATCCAATCAGATTAATATAATAATTTCTGATCAAATTCGAGAATAAAATTGAGAAAGAAAATAGTCAAAAACCTCTGCGATTGAGAAATGTTTGGTTTTTATTTTGATTTTATATTGGATAGATAAAGAGAGATTTGGTGGAGCAAGTCAACCACAACTATCTGATCTACCATTTCTTAAAAGTATAGATTTAGCAGGAATAATCTGTTTACAAGAAGAAAGTACATCAATGGAATTAGCACATTTACTTGATATTGCGTACCTACATCGGCCTATTCCAGATTTTGGAGTACCGTCCTCTGAAGATCTTCCAGAGATACTTAATTTCTTGTCTCATCAACAGAAAATAAAACCAAATTTTCCCATACTAATACATTGCACTGCAGGGAATGGACGAACTGGTACCATTCTTGCTTCTGTGATCAAAATTCTAGATCAGATGACTGCTAAGGACGCGATTCAGAAAATAAGAACACTAAATCCATTAGCAATTGAAACTGAGGAACAAGAAAAATTCATACATGATCTTGTATAAAATTTCAACCTCCACATCAAATTAAATCATTTTTCGCTTTTCTTGGATCTTGGTAAACATATTTCGGTTAGGAAATCCATGAAAGTTTTTTCTGCAGCATTTATTTCTTGGATACTAACTCTCTCATCAGATATGTGGATTCTCTTTGGATCTCCTGGGCCATAAAGCACAAAAGGGAGATTAATTGGAGCGTTTGAAACTAATACTGCCCCATCTGTTGCGTAATTTAATCCTGAAACAGGTTGATTTCCTGATTTTTCAATGAATTTTCTGACAAAATCATCATCTTCCGACGACTTTATTACGGGCATTGTTTGATTTATAACTAATTCAAACTTTGCAGGGCTTTCAGCAGCAAATTCTTCAATTTTTTGAGCTAAATTCTCACTAAATTCTTCTGGTTGAACAGGTGGAACTAGACGATAGTCACATTGGACCTCTGCTCGTTCTGGAACAACATTTGCAATATTTCCACCCTGTATAACCCCAATATTCAGTGTACTTCTACCTAGAATATCATCTTTGGTTTTAGGTACTGACGAATGTAGGATAGGAAAAATTTTAACTAGCTCCTCAATCGCATTTATCCCTTTTTCAGGTGCTGATCCATGAGCAGATTTACCAGAAGCAATTATTGATACCCATAAAACACCCTTTTCAGCAATACCAACTTTCAATCCTGTAGGCTCGGGAACGATAAGAAATTCAGTTTTATCCAATAAACCTAGCTCTATAGAGGCTTTAACTCCTCCCAGTCCAACCTCTTCATCACTTGTACCTAGAAAAGTGATATTATATTGCATATCTGAGTCTTTGAAGTTATCTTTAAACGTTTTTAAGCTGTTGAGGGCAATAGCTACTCCTGATTTCATATCAGCTGAGCCTCTTCCATAGATATAATTATTCACCACTGTTCCTCCAAATGGATCATGTTTCCAATTATCTATGTCTCCAATTGGAACAGTATCCAGATGTCCACATATCAAAATCGTTTTATCGGCTTTACCGATAGTTAATACAATATTTCCTCGATCTTTTTCATACCAATGAGTTTCTACAGGAATATTTTCAGCTTTTGCCCAGTGTTCAATCCACTCAATGATTTTCTTAGTTTTTCCTGGCGGATTTTCTGTTTTTATCTGAATTAAATTCTTTAATATTGATATACTATTTGTCATTTTAGGGATTATCCACATTTACAATCTCTTGTCCGATAAACTCTTCCTTTTCGTTAACCAAATTTGCATAATCATCAACTGGGACTTCCGCATAAATAGGTCCTTTATACTCACAGTTAGAGCAGATATAAGTTGAAGGTGCAATAAACGTCAGAAAAGAAGTTTGTATTGATAACGTACTCTGCAGACAAACTGGACAAACGCGAATAACTTCCTGAGAAGTGTTCCCTCTTCGCATCATCCTTCTTATTTCTCCAAATTTTCTAAAAAATTGCCTCATCCAAATCATGTATCAATTTTGTTTTAATGATTTAGAGTTTTCTGAAACGTTTATCAGCTTTGTTTCTATTTATCTACATCAAAAGGTGACAAAACAAAACGATTCTTGAGACGTTGTGAAAACCTTTTTTTACCTCATTATCACAGAATATTTGTAATATAGAATAACCTTCATGCTCCAGATTTGAACCAATATGTCTCTAAATTTCAATTTTCTCGCCAAGATATTATTGCTTGGTGAATTTCGTGTGGGAAAATCGTCGATGGTACTTCGTTACGTGGAAGACCGATTTCCAGGCGATTATATGGCCACTATTGGCGCAAATTTCCTTGTAAAATCTGTAAATTTAAATTTGGACGGAGAATCCGTTAGGGTTGGATTACAAATTTGGGATCTGGGAGGTCACACAAGGTCCACTCAAGTAGGACGTGTTTTTTTTCAGGGAGTATCTGGTGCTTTGCTTGTTTATGATCTTACTCGTCCTGACACATTAGATAAAATACCGTTATGGCAAGACCAACTCAGGAAATATTCTCCTAATGCAAAATTGTATTTAGTGGGGAATAAGAATGATTTAAGTGATGAACGACAAATTTCTACATCAGAAGGGGAAAAAGCTCAGGAAACGTTCAAAGTTGAGCATTTTTTTGAGACTTCTGCGAAAACTGGTGATCATATCCAAGAAACATTTGAGCACATGGCATTATCGCTCATTGAACTTAATCGATAAAATGAGTTCCATTCATATAAGTAACTACAATTCTCTTAGATGAGATTCTCAACCTAGCTAGCCATTAATTCGTCAAAAGAGTTAACATGCTCAAGTGTTTCTTTGAATAGTTGTACATCTGAAGAGGTTACTTCATCATTAATTTCTAGAAATTCTAATATATCAAAAAAAAGATTTTTTGCGTTTGGAAAATTGGTTGGAGCCTCTGGAAGAGAGGAAAAAGCAAATGTTAATTTATCTGTTACTGTGGCCTCAGGTACCCGGAGAGCATTCCGAATTGTTTGTACATAAATCTCATCATCACTAATTTTTGAAGCAATTTCCATACGTTTCTTTGCAACTCGAGACGCATCATGGGATAATTTTGGTGGTGTAAAGATCCTACGGAAAAAGCGCACAAATCGGTTCATTTTGTTTGACACTCATCCAAAATTAAAAAATTAGTATATGAGTTCTTCTAATCCAATTCTTTTTAAGGCCTTTTTGCTTCTTAATGTTTACATTATTCATATAATTGATAAATCTTGTTATTTGAAGAGGAAAATTCTTCCATTGATTGTTAATGTTTTTTAAGGAGGTCAAAGATTTGGCTGAGAAACAGACTACTGGATATTCAGAAGGGATTGTCGGAGTACGGGTAAAAAGATTCTTAGGTTTATCAGTAATAAACATCGCTAAGGAGCTTCTAGAGCAAACTGAGAAAACAGAGAGAGAAAAAGTATTGGAAACGATCATTCTTCCTCTTGTAAGGGAAACTTTTAGTCTATCTGCTGGTGATAACCCAACAGCTCAAGCCAAATTATTTCTTGCATCCCTTGGGTTCTCCCCCTGCGAGATCGACTGGAAAGAAGATACACGGATTGGTACCATTCTCCTCGGTAAAGGGAGAATATGGCGTTCTTCCTCTGAAAAGGAGGAAAAGCTTGTAAGAAGTTTATTACTTATTGTTGTGAAAGGTTTAGGATTTGCGTTTATGGGTACTGCTGTTCAGGCATCATTCATGAATTCAGAGACATTATCACCTCGTTTCACGTATGAAATACAATTTCGTGCTGCAGAAGACGTATTTGCGGAGGTGATTGGTACAGAAGAAGAGATTCCAGGTGTTTCATTGTCAATTACTGTTCTTTTAGACCCTATTCTTGGTACTGGTATTCGAGCACAAGATGCTGCCAGGTTTCTTATTGAAGCAACAAGAATAGTTGTAGGTGAGAACTTTCCTTCGTTATTAGAACGTAAAGATATTATTGACAAACCTTTGAAAATCCTTGAACTTTTCTACATCAATATTGATGATGCTGACAAATTAAACGAATATGCACATCAAATAGGGGAGATAATGGTTAAAAATATCCGTTTAGAATTCCCAAATTTGAAAAATCATCAATTGCTGAAAGGTATTGGACTACTTCCCATTGATGAAATAGATGAATTATTATTCTATGGTTCCGTGGAAATCTGTGGCATGGGAGAAAGAGGATCAAATTTATCTTTCTGTCACTTTTTAGGACAGATGTGGAGTGGTTATGCTTCTGCAGTCCTTAATAAACGATTTCATATGGATGAGGATCCACTCTGTGCAGGAGGAACAGGTACAAAATGTATTTTCACCTTATCTGAAGTGATCAATACAAATTAATGATACCTTCTTTCAACTGTCCTCTCCTTTTATTATCATCAACTCGTTTCTATAGCTTTAAAAAGGAGAGAATGATAATATTTAGAAAATCTCACCTTAAATCAGTCTTCGATGCTTAGAAACCGAATAAAAGGTGGGTACTAGGTATTCTTACGAATGAGTGATTCTCATGGTAAATTTTTGCGAAAAATGTGGTGCCTTACTACAGCCGACTAGGAATGATGATGGTTCAATTTCTCTGTACTGTAAAGTATGCAAGGAAGAATCCAAAGAAGAATTCAAGAATCAATCATACCAAATAAAATCGAAAATTGACCATTCAGAGAAAGATAGGCTGACTGTGATTGAAGACGAGTTTGATGTTCGACCAACCGCTCGTGTAATCTGCCCAAAGTGTAGTCACAACGAAGCTCGTTATTGGGAGGCTGAAGATAGACGAAAGGAAGAATGGGAAACAACTACCTATTATCAATGTTCTAAGTGTAATTGGGTATGGTCTGAGTGATTTTATTCAGATTTCTTGCGAAATCAATCTGACAAGAGGATTCTCACAATATTTCGTTTCATTCAGGGAGTGAAAATTCCCAGCCGCAGTGAAAATCTCTTTCTAGATCGTCTGGTGGGCAAGCAATAACTTTAGTCTGAATTCGAGGATCTATAGTTTCTGCAAAACCAGCATATTCCACTAGGCCAACTTCCTTGCATGGAAAATGGGGTAGTTTCTTTCTTTCGCGAGCAGCTTGGACCCTACAAGTTTGCATTTTGAAAACCAATTTGATGGGAGAGATTCTATCAATTTCTTGGACATTAATGGTTGCATAAAGACGAAATGAGAGAGCTTTTTCTAATCCCTCTAAACCTGATCCTTCTTGAATATTAAATACATTCATTATACGTTTTGCTTCCACAGTCGTGAACTTCTTCCATCCTTCTTTGTCAATTTGAATGGCTTCCTCTAAGCCATGTCTCTTTTCTGCAGCTAAAAACCAACATCCATCGTGTGCTAACCAATTTTTGGCGTACATTCTGATAATTTTTATTAGGTCCTCTTTTGCTAATTTTTCTAATTCCATTTCTTTATCCCTCGCTGATTGAATTTGGATATTTTTTCTTCAACAGTTCGATGATAATTTCTTCAAGATCACTAATCGAAAACGTTTCATTTCTCAATGTGAGGTCAAAAAACTTCTTTTCCCGGAAGGAAATCTCATAAATTCTCTCTAGTCGATCTCCGTCAGTTTGATCGCGGGATTGAATTTTTTTTATTAGTTCTTCCTCATTCATACGGAATTCTGCCCGGGTAGGATCGTTGCTTATTCGTTTTGCTATTACATGTGCAGCAACTTCCAACCAAATAGTAGTACCATGGGTTCCAATGGCAAATGGGGCCATTCTTCCTACAAAAATTCCCCCTTCAAGTAGTGCCGTCTTCAATGCGTGTTTTTCAATCCCTAAATCTACCTTTTCTGCAAATTCATTGTCTTTAGTGCTTTTAATATGCGCCATGAATTCGTCCATGTTCTTTTCATCCCATCCCGATTCAACAGCTATCTTTCTGACGAATTCTCCAGCGTGAACCAATCTTAGAGAAAGATTATGATGAATTTCGAAATATCTCTGAACAATTAATGCTACAGTATCTTTTCCAGTACCTGAAAACCCCCCAATTGCAATTATGGGAGTTTTTTTCTTGTTGATTTCTTGTGAAAATTCGGAAAGGAGTGATTTTTCAAATTCCTTCAGGCGAGGTATGAGGGTACCCATATTTTATGCAGCGTCCACTATTTAAAATTAGGTTTTCTTTTGTTGAGGAATGCATTGACCCCTTCTTTGACATCCTCATGTGCAAAGCATAGGGCAAATAATTCACCTTCCATCCTTATTGCATCAAGAAGGGAATTTTCAGGACCTCTGTTAATAGCTTCTTTAGCCATATTCAAAGCAAATGATGGCCCCTTTGCTAGACGGGAGGCTAATTTTAGAGTTTCTTCTTCGAGATTTTCAGCAGGTACTACTCTGTTAACTAGTCCGAATGATTTTGCAGTTTCTGCATCAATATTCTCACCCAAAAAGATCATTTCTTTGGCTCTACCTGATCCTACTAAGCGTGTTAATCGTTGCGTTCCCCCAGCACCAGGAATCAATCCTAGTTTTATTTCTGGTTGTCCTACAATGGCTGTGTTACTGGCTATTCGTATATCACAGGCCATGGCCAATTCAATACCTCCTCCTAAACAATAACCGTTAATCGAAGCAATCACAGGGATAGGTAAATCTTCAAGCTTATTCAGAGTTTCTTGGAGTCTCAAGATGATGTTCCTAATGGTTATTGGAGATTTTCCTTCAAACATAGTAATGTCTGCACCTGCGATGAAGGATTTTTTTCCTACACCTGTAATTACCACAACCTTGGTATCTTCAGATTGAGATAACTGTTCAACACAATCATGCAATTCTTCAATTGTTTTTTCGTTTAAAGCATTCAGTGCTTTTTCGCGGTTTATTTTTATTGTAGTTATCCGATTCTCTGTAGTAACAATAATATTAGAATAAGTCATAGTCAATAATCATCCTACTAAAATTATAAAAAAGCCTCTTGTTGAAGAATTCAAATATCTATTGGGAAATGAGATATTCTGAATGCAAGGGATGAAAATTAATCGTAATTATCCCCTCAAATGGATTACTTCAGTTGTTCCCCCACAACAAATTATATAAGATATCTTGAGGATTTTCTATGCCGTTTACTATAAAATGAGGATTTAGAGTGAAACATCTTACTCCGTTTGCAGAATTTTTGCTTGAACGTCTAAAATCTGCTTCGGTGACTGAACAGGAAGCGTTAGCAATTGCAATGGGGTTTGAACCAAATATTAATACTAAAATTCGATTTAAATACCTTGAAAGGGCTGTTGAAAGTCAGAATGTAAGTGTTAGAAGGGCAGGAATAATTGGAATAGCCTTTTCATCTATCCTAAAAGAAGGGAAAACACCCAAACACCAACAAAAAGTCTTGAAAAAGCATTTCAAAGATCCTCTTTCTTCAATCAGAATAACATCAGCACTAGGACAAGGGATTAATGCTTACTTCACACATAACTCCAAGGTCAAGAAAAAAATCACTAAAGAAATCAAAAAGAAGATTAAAAAGCAATCGGCGCAGGTGAAACAAGGTCTTGTCATCAGCATGGGGCTTCTCGGAGGAAAACATAAATCTACAAAAAAGGATTTCAAATATTTAATGGAATCCTATCCAGCTTTTAAAGTTGAAAATCCTACACTTTATGTTATAGGTTTTGTTTTAAATGCGATAAATGCGGGGAATCCAGAAAATGCCGCGGATTTCATTTTAGAATCGATTATCCCCCCTTTAACGAGCAAAGAAAGTAGACGGATAGCAATTATCTGTTATGCATTCCTAATCCCTCTCATAGCAGATCCCTTTTTACGAATGGAAAAGCTAAAAAGGCTTATTCATGGAGAATTCGAATTTCAATCAAAATTTGGAACGGATCTTGCAATAATTTTCACTTTTTTTTCTTTATATGAGGATGAACCGATGAAACGAAAATTTTTGCATTCTCTAGACCAGATAAAAGAACTAGACCCAGATTATGGTCAGATTTTTCAAATCTTATCCACTAATAACCAGATAATGGAAATTTTGATAGACCTAATAAGAAGCAATACAATGGATATTAAAGCTGCAGGCATTAATGCAAGCTTCTTTTTGGAAACAACTGAAGAGAAGATAGATCTTGAGCCATTTATTCAGGAGGGGTTCACTCAGCGAGATTCAGGCTATTTTGGACGCTTTTTAATCCTATTAAGATCATTTTCTTTTTGTTTACTTGAAAATAAATATTCCTATGCAATTTATTTTGAACCATTTATTCATTCCAGTGATCAGCAGGTGAAACGAATTGCTAGCCTTGCATTTTCATGTCTTTATCAGATGAATCCAGAAAATGAAGAAAACCTGGATCTCATTGAACGTCTACGAAAAGAGCAAGATGAAAATGTTCGTTGGGGGTTGATCATAGGGTCATCATTACCCCAGATTATCGGAAAATCAGCTTTGGATGATGAACTCATATTAGGAATGCTATTGTTATGCTTAGGTTTTACAGAGGCGGGTATGTCCTTAGTTTTATCGCAAGCAATGGTTCCTGCTTTTTATCAAGAAAAAGAATAGTTCTAAATTCGATTCTTCCAACGGAAATGATTAACCATATAACGGAAAACCTGAACCATTTTTGCTGGACTCGAAAATAGGGGATAATTCTGTGATTGTAAATACTTTACTCCAGGAGAATCTGCTGGAACTAGTAACGTAGTAATCAATATTGGCTTCCTAAATCTATCTGAAAGAGCTAAAATTTCCTTGAATAATTCTACTTCAGCATGGATAATAAAATCCAAATTGGCTTTATCATCTTCTGGAATTAAGGGTGAAGATTTAGCTAAATTTGCAAGAAATGAAAACCCACCAATTCCAAGTAGGAAAATGGCTTCAACTTGGGGCATTTCTTCAAAAACAATAAGCATGATCTCTCTCAGAGCGTCTAAGTTTAAAGATGCAACAGTATCAATTGGATTTCCTTTGGACCAAAATGGTGGTAAGAGGTCATTGATTCTCTCAAATGCATTATCTGATAGTGGTTCAAGCCTGATTCCATGGCGAGAACATTCATCAGCCGCCATAACTCCCCAACCTCCTCCTAAAGTCAATATTACTACTTTTCCTCTAGGGAACTCCCAATCTATCCAATTTGAAAACGCTAAAAATAAATCAAACATTTCTTCAAGTGAATTTACAATAATACTTCCAGCATTTTGCATAATATTCTTGAAGACGGCATCATCCCCTGTAATGGCACCAGTGTGAGAATGTGCAGCACGTCGGCCCGCCGTTGTTCCTCCTGCTTTTAGGATAATTACTGGTTTGATTTTAGATATTTCCTTAACAAGTGAAACAAACCTTCTTGCATCCTGTATTCCCTCAACATACAGTCCGATGACCTGAGTTTGGTTATCTTGCTTCCCAAAATATTCAAGGTAGTCTGCAATTGTTAAATCTGCCATATTTCCTGCAGATACATAAGTATTCAAACCAATTCCTCTACGGGATGCCACGGATATACCAATTGTTCCAATATTTCCAGATTGGGAAATAAATGCGAGGCCACCCTGTTTTAGTTCCTTGACAGGCCACATTACAGCTGTTAGATTTACTCGTGTCGAGACTATCCCCATTCCATTCGGACCTATAATGCGTATGTCATTCTCCTTTGCAAATCGACACACTTCTTGTTCAAGTATATCCCCCTCGTGTCCAGATTCTTTGAATCCACCAGATATAATCACAACATAGTGGATTTTCCGTATAGCCATTTGTTCAAGGATTGATAAAACTTTGACGGCAGGTATGATTATTATTACTAAATCGATTTTTACATCTTCAGGAACATCCAGAATTGTAGGATAGGCTGTATGCCCCAAGATCTTATCACTTTTAGGATTGATAGGATAAAAAGATCCAGTATAGTTATTTTGAATGATGTTATGGGCCACAATGAATCCCCATGAGGAAATGTTGTTACTCGCCCCAACAAGGGCAATAGATTCAGGGTTAAAGAAGGGATCAAGATCAAGGGCCATTTGTATTCATCTTCAGGGATTCAAAATAAAATATCAAGAAGTAATCAAATCTCTACCGACATGTGTTCTGTCCAAAAATTTTTGAAAACAATAATAAAGATTCTGCGGATGAGTAATTGAAATGTATCTGTTATCTAGAGCTCTAATCTCTTATTAATCCTAACTCGGTGATGAATTTGGAAATAATTCAGAATGAGGAAATTCTCTCTGTGTGGTCTAATCTGGTACATCCGCCAAAACAATTAAGAAAGAATGCATTAGAACTGACTATAAATACAATTGACACTTTCTACAGTCAGGGACATATCGATTTTGGAGGAAGTGAATTTAGATCAGCAATACTGGAAAATGTTGCTCCAATTATTGAAGATGATCCTAAATATGCATGGTGGAGCCTCTCGCCTGGTCAATATCTGATTACGTACAATGAAATATTAACCGACGAGAGTTATATTGCATTCGTTTACCCTCATACGCGCTTATTTCAGACTGGTAGTTCACATCCAGCTTTCTATTGGTCACCTACATCGAAAAATCAGAAAATTACAACAATTTTACATGTTGGTGAACAAGGTATAAGACTGAAAGAAAATTCTCGAATTTCCACAGCAATAACATATCAGAATCCTCCAAATGATGATTTTCAATAAACTGGGAAGAAGGGTGAATAATCATTCTTTTAGCTTAATTCTAATTAATTTTTGGTGATTGAGTCGTGCAAGGCCATAAAATATAAAGCATTCACTATTTCTCTGCAAATCAGATCGTCGTAAAATGTATCTAATTCGAAATTTATCTGCTTTTGTAATTTAGGGTTGACATAAATTTGGCTAAGCTAAAAGATATATTCCAAGATGTTAAAGAAGTAGGGCAGAAAAATCTTGTTCTACTAGGAAATGAGGCTATCGCAAGAGGAATTGTTGAACTAGGTGTTGCTGGAGTGTTTACATATCCCGGTACACCATCATCTGAGATTCCTACAACATTATTTCATGCGAAAAATCTCTTAAAACAAAAAGACTATGATCTGTATCTTGAATGGAGTACAAATGAAGCTGTTGCACTCGAAAGTGCTTATGGATTCTCTTTTAGTGGTTTACGAACAGTATTCATATGTAAACACGTGGGTTTAAATGTAGCGGCTGATGCATTTTTAACCTTAATTAACACGGGAGTATTAGGTGGATTGGTGATGATCGTCGCCGAAGATCCACAAATGCATAGTAGTCAAAATGAACAAGATAACAGATGGTACACAAAACTAGCAAATATTCCTATGTTTGAACCTAGTGATGCTAGAGAAGCCAAAGACATGCTTAAATCAGCTTTTGAAATGAGTGAAGAGTTTGAAACTCCCGTCATTTTAAGAACCGTAACAAGGATTGCCCATTCTAGAGCTGATGTTCCCCTTAATCCTATAACAAATCCGATTATTCCCAATAACATGAAGCTCAAAATCGACCCATCTCGATTTGTATGTGTTCCTGAGAATGCAAGGAAGAATAAATTAAGAATCTTAGATCGTGTGGAACAAATCTCAAAATCCATTACAGAAAGTACTTGGAATCAAATTGATCAAGGCAGTAATAAGGAATATGCTATTATAACTAGTGGATCAGCTTATGCTTATACTCGAGAAGCACTCAACTATTTGAAATTAGATTTCCCGTTGTTTAAAATAGGGATTTCTCACCCTTTTCCCAAAGAAACAATAGGTGGTTTTCTC
Organism: Candidatus Hodarchaeota archaeon; assembly: GCA_016839785.1. Classification (GTDB taxonomy): domain Archaea; phylum Asgardarchaeota; class Heimdallarchaeia; order Hodarchaeales; family Hodarchaeaceae; genus Hodarchaeum. The sequence goes on from JAEOTQ010000166.1 coordinate 27,117, forward strand.
AAGGCTAATTCGACGAGTACGATCGTAATCATTGAGGAAGCTGATTTTATATTGGAAACTTTTATTAAGAAACTAGCATTTGAAGTAAATTTTTCAGGGAAAATAGTTGGTCGCGTTGAAGGAGTCACTCCATCACATGGGGAACTTACTACAAGAAAACTTCTCATTGGTTTGTCAAAAGTACTGAAAGGAGAAATATCCATTCCATCCATACCATTACCAACTGATAATTTTCAATTTTCACGTCCCCCAGTTCTTTGTCCTGGATGTCCTCATCGTGCAACCTTTTATGCCCTTAATAAGGCAATTCCTAAACGTCATCGAATAGTTAGTACTGATATCGGTTGTTATACGCTAGGAGCTTCCCCCCCCTTACATGCAGGGCATTTAGTGATATGTATGGGTTCATCTTTAGGTATCGGTTCAGGAATTTCTCAGCTTCCGAATCAAACAGACCCTGTGGTCTCTATAATAGGGGATTCCACATTTTGGCATACAGGGCTACCTGGTCTGGTGAATGCTGTTTATAATAACAGTAAATTGCTACTTCTTATTGTGGATAATTCAGCCACCGCAATGACTGGATTCCAACCTAATCCTGGAGAAAAATTGTCCATAACAGAAGCAGCAAGGGGAGTAGGCGTGAAATATGTTATAGAAGTTGATGCTTTTAATCCAAAGAGTTCCTTAGAATTAATTAAAGAAGCTGTAAATAATGATGGAGTATCGGTAATTATCTCAAAAGGCGAATGTCGAATACAGTATGTTAGAAGAGAGGGGCTTCCTGATACTACATATGTAGTAGAACCTTCTCGTTGTGTTGGGTGTCATACCTGTATAAATAGAATCGCCTGTCCTGCAATTATGTGGTCTGATCAGAAAAATTCTAAAGGAAAAGTTATTCCAGTTATTGATCAGTTCCTATGTGCAAGATGCGGTTTATGCTCTCAAGTATGTCCTTATGGTGTTATTGTTTCTAAAGATGCAAAAGAGGTAGTTGGTGAATAAGATGGAGTATCAAATCTTTTTAGCAGGTGTAGGAGGTCAAGGGATTCTTTCTGTTACCGATATTCTCTGTAATGCAGCAGTTGAAATGGGATTTACGGTACGTGGATCTGAAACTCATGGTATGTCGCAGCGAGGTGGAAGTGTTTTTTCAAACGTGAGATTTGGGAATGTTCATTCCCCTCTTATAATGGAACGAACTGCAGATATTCTGCTAGGTTTTGAACCAGCAGAAGCTTTACGATACGCTCAATTCATTAAACCAGCAGGATACTGCTTAGTTAATAAACATTCAATTCCCAGTCCGAGTTTTATCTTATCTAAGGATACGTACCCAGAGATAAATACTATAGTTACAGAACTAAAACTTTATTCCAGATATGTGTTTGCGCAAGATGCAACTAAATTAGCTACTGAACTTGGAAAACCAATAATGCAGAATATTATTATGTTAGGATCTTTATCTGCTGTTCCTGACTTACCTTTAACTGATAATGTATTACAAATGGCACTCAAACAGCAATTCAAGGAACCATTTTACAAGCTTAATTTAGAAGCATACAATCTTGGAAGAGCTAAGTTTGAGGAATATTTAGCCCAGAATTTAGGAAATCCCTAATTAAATCATTTTATTTATCTAAATACAATCTCTGTTCCCACTCATCCACGGTTTCAAGAATATCCTCAAGATATTTCACTTTTCCTGTCTGAATTTTACGATTATACGATGCGATATCGTAAAGCAATCTAGAAGATTGACTGGTTTCGGAAAGAACATCACGAAACTGCTCGATAAATTCGGGGATTCTCTCAGGTGACTTCTCCCAAAAACGTGCCAAGTTTTCTCGTAAAGATTGAATCAGGATTCTTAGATCCCCTGCATCCGAAACAGACATGATAGTCAATGTTTTATCCTGAATTCTTTCCTTAATTTGCTCGATAAGACGAGTCGCGGCTTCGTTTCGATTTTTAACTATTCCTGAATCAATCCACGTCTCAGTTACTACTTCTATAAGCTGAAATAAAGCTAAATCTTCATTTCCCCGAATTTCTGGTAAATAATGAAACAATCCAAGCTTAGTTATTATTAATCTAAAATTCGCACTGATGTAACGTTTTTCCCGTTGAGAAAACTCAATTCTTTTGAGCAAATCACGAAAATCTTTTACATTCAGACGACCCGACTGATATTCGACCGTTAAATTTGGACGGACTTTGTCACAAACTTGATCTACAATTTTCAAAATACCCACCTTTTTTGTACCAATATCTCGACTTCATTGATTAATTTGTCAAAAAAACGGACAATTATGATAATAAACCTTTCTATATACATTCATAATGAAAGAATCAACTCTAGGGCAAAAAATAGGGTTTTTATTTCCATATCAACTATTAGTGCAATCGTATTAAAAGGAGAAACCGTTTATTTTCTTAAAAAAGTTGAAATTGCGAGATTATCCACTGAAGATTTTCTAGAAGTTATAAAATCTGCACGTAAAAGTGCCTCTCAAGTCAAGAGTGTGAAACAGGTTTTAGAGTTTTACGATGGTAATTTCGATTGCACTGACATTAGAAAGATTACCTTCACGCGTTTCTATCTGTTCGGTATCGATTTTTATATCTGTGACATCAACAAGATCTTTCATAAATCTTCGTCTTAAAACCTCTGCAACATCTACGGCTCGACTTATCGCTCTACCACGAGCTTTTAATACAATTGAATCTGCATTCCTGTTGAATTGTGTTACACAAGCCATGACATATGCAGTTACAGGTTTGTTTCCGATGAAAACTGTATTTTCCTCTGACATTTTTGAATTGCTCCTTGTTACTCTATGTAAAGTGTTACGTCTTTGAATCACTGAGATTATGGTTTCCCACATTTCCCCTCCCTAATGACTTGAAAAATCTTACGAATCTGTCATAACGCCCTAAGATAATTATTTTGTTATCATACACATCTTGCGAATAGAATTCTCTAACAGACTATGATCTTCAAAGAGGATCGTCTTGAATACCAGTAAAATAGCCAAATAAATTGGCAGCGATGTGTGTAAGAAATGTTATTGGGACTAAAAATGCTAACCAGAGTGGGGGCCAAGGTATGATTGGATAAATGAATAACATACCTAGGATAAGAAATCCAAGCTGATCAAGAAAGATGAACGTCTTTCCACGTGGGATTCCACTCCGACGTTTGATAAAAGATCCAACCATATCACCAGTCATCCCACCAAGGGTTGAAATTCCTCCTGTTACCCCTCCCAAGACCAGTGGATTTGCTAAAACATCAGATATATTCAAAAAGGATGTCAGCGAGTAAACAATACTCGAGGTATAATATTCCTGATATTCTAGTCTTATATCAATAGATGGATTTCCAAAAAGCACACCATCTAGAGAAGAAATGATCCAGGCTAGAGAAATTCCTATTAGAATCCCAACTAATACTGCAAGCCAAAAACCTCTGATCGTCTTACCATCTCCTAAAATACGTTTTCCATCTTTCCAATAACGGCCACCATCTATAGGTGGGCCACCCCCAAGGATAGTTGGCGCAGCATTCCCGAAATATAGAGGTAGAACGAAAATAAGAATATCGAAGATTGATTGTCCAAGGTCGGTCATTAAGTTACATTTCCAGCATATATCTGAATGATCTGACTGACAGTATGAAGTTTCTGTAAGTTCTGTTAGGATAAGGGCATTTGATGTCAATTGTTAGATATTTATTAATTTAAAGGGGTATAAACTTCTACATTGATGTTATCAATATAAGGAATGATGATTGTATAAACACTTTCTTCATAAATTGCAGATAATGGCTTATGGTTATTGAATAAAAATCCTTTCATGACCCCCAATAATTTCATTTTTTGTCAGGAAGAAAGTAATATTCGTCTGTTCACCATTAATACTAAAAAAGGAATTTGATTCCACTTTTTGGATGCTTCCACATGTGTTCCAGCAAGAAATTGCCGAATAGGGAATTTTCTCAGGTTTAGCGTATAAGTGAACTTCATTAAGAGCATTAGTATTGAGAAGGAAGGGTGTTGAGGAAACTTGAAAGCTTAGAATCGGGAAAAGAGGATCATTATCACGAAAAAATACATCAGTAGATTTTATCACCATTCTAATGAGTTTATTATTGATATGGAGAGTGTCCTCGTCAATGTATCGCTGCAGATTGGTTTGAATGGAATCCAGCTCACCCCGAATAGCGCTTGTTTTTATTAAATTGAAGTAAATTTTCGAAATATCATAATAGTAAAAATACATATTTTGGGTAATGCTGTTGTTCCCGAGAGAGAAAAATGTTTCTGCAAATATTGGTTTCTCCCGTTTCATTTATTAGTCCCTTCGGACACACTGAAATCAATCTCGTAATAAATACTTTGCATAACTTAGGAATAGAATTTTTATGAACGAGCTACCAGAAGGAAAAATCCCTTGGGATGTCTTATCAAATCTTGTTAAGTTGCGAGGATATCAAAATAATAAGGGCGTTATTCAAGAAGCTGCTCCTGGTATTGATGTAGCTACATTAGATCTGCAGGAAATAATTCAACAGATTCAAGAATATTATAACTCCTCTAATACGCCCTATTTAATATATAAAGCAGATCCCATCACTTTTCCAACACCTAATCCAGCGAAATATCTTGTTACAGTAAATATGAATGATTTAGCTACTTGTGGAGCGATTCCTTATGGGATTACTATCACTATTCTCCTTCCACCACGGACGTTAGGTGAAAAAATCCTAGAATTTCAAAAAAAGTTATCCGAAATCTGTACAAAAAACGGGATTTCAATTTTAGGAGGTCATAGTGAGGTCACATCTAGTGTTGATTCCCCTATTTATTCTGCGAGTATGATTGGTTTTGTTCCCCCAGAATACTATATACCGCGAAATCCAAAATCTGGTGATGTTATTATTTGTTCTGGATGGATAGGTGCTGAAGGAACAGGTATTCTATTGACCAGTGGTAAGGAGTATCTTTCTACTAAATTATCCGAAGAGGAAATAGAGGAAGGATTTAACATCGGGAAGAATATTTCGATCTCAAAGAAAATACTTACGCTTAATCGTGAATACCACGAGGCATTAAGTTTAGTCCATGATGCAACAGAGGGGGGTATTTATGGCGCACTATATGAATGCCTTGCTCCTTTCAGAATGGGATGTGAGATAAAATCTTTCGATATTCCTATTACACGTGTTACGGAGAAAATAGCCCAGTATTTGAATATAAATCCGTACAAGTTAATTTCATCTGGTGCAGTCATTCTAATATGTAATAGGGAAAGAGTACCAGCTGTATTAAAATTTCTAAACGAAAACACATCTGGACCTCACCGTATTATTGGCTCTGTTACTCACAAAGGATCTCCCATGAATTTCGATGGTCAGAAGATGCATCCTCCGAAAGCGGATGATCTTATAAAAGGTCTGTCTGCACTCAAACAGAAGAGGAATTAGCTGATTCTTTTCTGACTCCCTCTGAAGGTTGTGCGATGTAACTTTGACCAAATTTGGATAATTCTGTATGTAACCTGCTTGCGTCATCATAAGAATTAGTTAACGCAAACATGCACCCGCCAAATCCAGCACCTGTGATTTTTGCTCCCAATGCTCCAGTTTGTTTAGCAATTTCACACATCCGATCAATTTTTGGATGTGAAACTCGAATATCATCACGTAAAAACCTATGTTGCTCATCAAGCAATGTCCCTATCAACGATAAATCAATATTTGACGATCTTAGTTCCTTAAATGCTAGCTTTGCGTTGTCTCTTACTCCAACAATCGCTTGTATTAACTTTGTTTGTTTACTTGTTAATTTTTTGGCTGTTGAAGTATTTATTTGAAAAATTGATAGATTAGGACTTTTTAAAATCTCTAGAAGACTGAAAATTTCCTTCTGAACTTGTTTTAAAGGAATATCCGCTCGTCGTGGAACTTCAGAATCTCCAATCACAAAATAAGAATCCTTTGGCAATTTTAGTGGTGTTTTAATGTAAGGGTCATTTGTAGTCATATGGAAGATTCCACCATATGTTACACTTGTTTGATCCATTCTACCACACGAAACTCCAAGAATATCGTGTTCTACTTTGTAAGCAACATCTGCAATATAATCTAGTGTAAAATTACTTCCCAGAATAGTATTCGCTAATAACAGAACCGTAGAAACTATCAACGCGGCCGATGATGAAAGTCCTGATTTCATTGGAATGTCACTACGAATTTTAAGCTTACTAGGTAACGTTTTTCCAGATATTGAGCCTTTATAGTATTTGAATACAGCTTTGATGTAGTCATATGGAGATCCAGTAAGTTTGTGAATGTTTTGATATTCTACCTTCTCAATAAGGGAAAAAGCTTCACTGCATAGTTTTATGTGTGTTTTTTGTGATTCAACCTTATAATGGAGAAATAATCTTCGATTTATTGCCATAGGAATGACTGGAAGCCCTAAGTAATCTTGATGCTCTCCAAATAGGCAAATTCTTCCTGGACTACTAATTATACCTTCTCTATCAACTGATTCAGTAATATTCGTCATTCTTCTGCCCTTTTTATTCTTTCAAACACGTCACTTAGCCAATTTTTTTGATAGGGAGAATCTCATAATCTATACCAAAGATTTCTATTATTCGGATATACCTTTTTAGAAATAATCCCAGTTAAACATAATTATACTTTGATTCTTGGGTGATCTAATAGTTTTTAATCTATCCCTAAGAATTTGTTCTTGAGACAATGGCATTAGCAAAATCTTATCAAAATTCCCCTCCTCCCTTGTTAGAGGATACTGTTATTAAAGTGAATTTAGATTCACTAATACTAGCGATGTTCACGGCCTTTAATGTCCAAATTTCAGATAAAGATTTAATATTGAATATCGCTAATCTATTTTCTGAATTGAATTTAGTTATTCCTGAAAATCTGAATTCAGAGATTCGATCCATGTTGAAAATTCTAACTTTAAACAATTTTCTGATTGCTAAGGAAGGAGAATTTTCGATTTCAGAGTTGGGAAGAGATCATGGACTGAAAGCATTGCTGAATTTTCGTGAATCTGCTCCTGAATTCTTCAGAAATTGAATCATCTTCTTTGTGAGAGAATTAAACAATTTAAGCTAGTCACCACTAAATTCATAAAACCAAACTCAGACAATCGATTATAGATCTGATCTTTGATAAGTGATGAAGATGACTCTTGAAATTAAGGTAGATGATTTAGATTTATTTACGAAAGTTCTTAATGCGACAGCTACAGTATTAGAGGACGAAGGAACGTTTGTTGTAAATCCAAAAGACGGAATGACACTTAGAAATATGGATAAACCAAGATTTGCAATGGTTGATCTCAAAATTAAGCCTGAATACTTTCATGGCGATTTCAAATGTGATAAGGAATACAAAATTTCAATCCAAATGCAAGATTTGAAGAAAATATTGCAGAGAGGCGGAAAAGAAGATAGTTTAACCATTACTCTCAATGAAGAAAAAAATCTTTTGAATTTTACTTATGAAGGGCGAGTTAAACGACAATTCATCTTACCACTCTCAGAACCCGAGGAAAGTACCCTACCTGATCCTAATGCACTAAAATATGATATTAAAGCAGTTTTATTCAGTGGTTCATTGACAGATTTCATTAAAGATGCTTCAATTATCGGTGGAAGTATTAACTTATATGCAGAATCAAATAAAATGGTATTCAGTAGTTCACAGGACAACAGGGAAGTTAAAATTGAGATTGATGCCCGGTCAGAAAATTCAGCTGCAAAATTGATTGAAGCTGAGGGTACCCACGAAGCGCTATACTCAATTGATTCATTTAAAAATCTTATCTTAGTTGATCAAGCTTTCTCGGAAGTTCAATTAACTTTCACTTCAGTAAGACCTCTTCATTTGCTATATACTGATGCTCGCGGTATTGAACTTGGATATCTTCTAGCTCCAATGCAACCTGATATCGACGATGAGCTTGAAGGTTCAACATCCGAGGATGATTATGACGACGACGAATATGATGATGAATACGATGATGAAGAAGATTAATCAGACAATTCCTACTTCTTCTCAATTTTTCAATATTTCCTTGTGCTTGTGATCAATATTGGTTCCCACAGAACGAATGTGGACTGAATTTTTCCGTCCCAGAACTTTAGATGAGGTTGTTGGACAACAAGAAATTGTTGACAGATTAAAACAGCTCGTAACCAGGGCTGATTTTCCTCATATGCTATTCTCTGGTCCTCCAGGAGTAGGAAAGACTACATCGGCAGAGGCCGTAATACATGAAATTTTTCCTATCGCACAGCGTGCAGCAAATGTAAAACGTCTTAATGCGTCTGATGATCGTGGGATTAATGTTGTTCGGGAGGATATAAAGAATTTTGCTCGTGTATTGCCATCAGGAGGAGCTAAATTCAAGCTTATCATTCTTGATGAAGCTGACCAAATGACCAGTGAAGCTCAACATGCTCTACGGCGTACAATGGAAACCTATAATGAGATATCACGATTTATCCTAATATGTAATTATAGTTCAAAGATTATATCTCCTATCCAATCCAGATGTGCAATATTCCGATTTAAAGGATTACATAAGGATGAAGTAATTTCTAGACTGAAGTTTATTGCTTCAAACAAAAAATTAAATATTGATAAAAAAGGGCTAGAAGCTCTATTTGAGAGCTCAGAGGGGGATATGAGACAAGCGATAAATGCATTACAGGCTGCGGCATCTTTAACAACGGATGTTACAGATAAAGTTGTTTACCAGGTACAAGGTTATGTCAAACCAGCTGAATTATCTGATATAATCTTTAATTGTATCGGCCCCGAGCCTAACTTTAGTGTTGCGCGGAAAAAGGTGGTTAATCTAATGGAGGGTTGTGGACTTTCAGGACAGGATCTAGTAAAGCAGTTCAACAGCCAACTGAGTACGCTTCCAGAGAAAGATCTTCCAGGAACTCTTCGGTATGAAGCACTAGCAATGCTATCAGAGGTTGATTATCGTCTAGCTTCTGGTTGTAATCCTTTAGTGCAATTTGATGCATTCCTTGCTAAATTAATAGCAAAATCTCAAAGCTGAGGTAATACTATTGGTATCTTGGACGCACAAATATGCGCCCCAAACTAGATCCGAGGTTGTTGGTAATACCACTAGCGTTAATTCAATTATTGGATATTTAAACCGTTTTAGAAATTTAAAATTAAGAACCAAAAAATCTAAAAATGCGTTGCTACTTTTTGGTCCCCCAGGAATAGGGAAAACGAGTTCGGTACTTGCTATCGCTCAATCTCTAAATTTTGATGTTGTAATTGTAAATGCCAGTGACAAACGAAACAAAGCTTCTCTTCAAACGGTGAGAAATGCATCTCTCTTTAGTTCATTAGAAGAAAGCTTAAATGACAAAGTCATTGGGCAAATTCTGTTGATTGATGAAGTGGACGGCTTAAGCGGAAGCGCTGATCGGGGGGGGATTAGAGAAATTATCGATATAATAAAATCGACAAGAGTACCGATAATACTGACTGCAAATGAAATTTCGAATCAAAAATTCAAAACATTACGTACTTATTGCGAATTGAGCAGGTTTGATTCTCCTGAAGACAATGAGATCCTAAGAATTCTTAAAAGAATATCAGCTGCAGAATCTATCACAGTTTCTGACGAAGTTCTTCTTCTCCTTATTGAAAATAGCAATCATGATATTCGTGGCTCAATAAACTCATTACAAACACTCTCGATTGGAAGACAAACTATTAATGAAGAGGATCTATCAATTCTATCGTATCGAGACCAATCAGTCGAAATCCGTGAATTTCTCAGAAGCATTTTTATTGAACGAGATGGGGAAAAAGCTTATCGACAGACACGTTTGCTTGCAGATGTTGATCATAATAAATTATTACTGATCTTAAGGGATGTTACTGCAAGAATAATAGGACAAGATGATTTCCAAAAATTATCAGAGGTATATTCACTATTAGCTCAAGCAGATCTAGCATTAACACGTGCTTCCCGTCAAAGAATTTGGTCTCAGTTGTATTATTTTTATTTTCATGTAACCAAAGGATTAACGGCTCTCATCCCTTCAGTTGATTATTTACCTCCGTTCCAAGATTGGCAGTTACAAGTACCTCAATTCTGGATCACATTATCCAGACAAAGAAGAGGGAAAAACATTGCATTAAAAGTAGGTAAATCATGTTTGGTGTCAGCAAATGTAGCAATTCGTGATTTCTTTCCGTATCTCAGAATTATATTTAATAATGATCCTGAGATGGCTGCTGAGTTGGCGCTCGAATTTAAATTGTTTGATATCGAACCAGGTAAACGAAAAACAAAAATTGTTTGGAACAAAGAAATAGATTATTTTGCTAAGGATATTGTAATAAAAAAGAAAATTAAGAGCCTTATTCAAACAAAATTTCCTCTGATTGAAAAAATCCAAAAGCAAGATATAGATGAGGCTGTTCTGTTAGAAGCTCAGGAACAGCAAGTAGCATTAAAGAAGGCCTATAAGCTTAAAGTCGCTTCCTCTAGAAAGAATCAAAAAGAACCTAAGAATATATCGAAATCCTCTAGTAAGCAAAGAAAGAAAACTTCCTCCTCTAAATTGCCAGCTAAGAAAGTAGTGTCCGTAGATAAGGTGAAAGTTTATAAATCGAAGAAGAAAGAGAAAAAATCTAAAAAGACAACAAAAACGCTTGCGGAGTATTTTTAGAGTAATAATTTGAATCATAAATTAATATTGTTCCAACTGATACTGGGCTTTAGAGTGCATAAAGCTAATTTCTAAATCTTTCGCTTCCTGGGCAATCTGACGGATCATATTTAGTCCATTCACTTGGAAACCTTGTTTTATTCTTAGATTCGCTTTTAAAAATTGAGCATCAAGTAATAATCCAAGACTCCCACTTGTCGAAGCTTTCTCATCTGCAAATGAAAGATGTCGTTCTGCAAGTTTTAAATTCCCTTTTTCAATCTCAAGGTAACCTAAGCTTAAATGTGCAGTAATATAATTTTTTAAGTTAACTAAGTCCGTACTAATTACATCTAAGGAATTAAGGAACCATTTGGATGCTTCTGTAAAGTCTTCCATTAATAAATAGGTATTTCCTTTGGTTAAATAGATGAGAGACAATCCAGTAATGGAATTCCATTGATTTAATTGTTCTTCTGCCTGTTCTAAAAGTTTCAAGGCAGCATCTTCATGAGAATGAAGTGTTAGAAGTTCAGCTAGGAGTGAAACGTTTTTGGGATTCGTTCTATTCTTTTCTTGAAATAATGGTTGCAGTACATTGATACCATCTTTAAAATTCATTTGGTTTCGATAAAAAATTGCCTGAGAGCGTAAGAAACGGGTGAACACAGGTGAAGTAGTTTTGAGAGAAACGAGTTTTTCCCTCCCGCTTTCAAAAATTCTCCGTGCAGTCTCAAAATCGCCTCTCGCCACGGCAATATCACCACGAGTATGGGCAATATCGAGCTGTAAGGGATTTCTTATTTCACTTGATAGATCTAAATGATTAAGAGTTCGCTCTGCATAATTTAAGTGTTCTATGGCTTTTGCCCATGAATTTAAGCCTTTTAGTATCTTCGCATAATTTAGGTTTGCCTGTAAAAAATAAGTTATTTTGAGGTCGTCATCTGTTGATCTCACTGCTGAATTCAAGAAGTGGAGTGCCCATTCCTGAGCCTCAATAAATCGGTGTAAATTATAGAAGAAATTACTAAGTTTTTCTTCGGTAAACATTATCGATAGTTCATTCTTTTGGATTGTATGTATATATAATTTCATAGAAAGCATATCTAGAGTTTTTTTGTACAACCCGATTCTCCAAAATCCCCCAGCCATTTCATCCAGACTATCTCCGATACTAGATTTATCATCTAGGATCTCAATGATTTTTTCCGCACGTTGAAAGAGGTAAAGTCCTTTCGAGATAGTAGTGCGGTTCAGAATTTGAAGACAACCAGCTAGGACTGCAAATGATATAGCTGTAGGATTTCCCTCCAATGCTTGTATATTTTTTAATGCTAGTTCAAATAGAACGTTTGTTTCTTTAAAGCGTCCAGCTTCATACAGTTTAATCGCTTTCTCGACATAACTTGACGATTCGTGATAGATCGAGGAGGGGGATCGAAGAAGTGTTACAGAGCTTCTAACGATGTTGATTAAATTTCTCTGAACATTAAACCTATCGATCAGCTCCAAATCTATTTCTTCGGTCAAGCGACTATCTCTGAAGTCCAAAATGCTTTCAGCTGTCGTGAAGAATTTGTTATCTTCTATAGCATTCCACAGAATTTTCGCTGTTTGAACTTCGGCTTCCCATGGTTCACTCCCTGTTGCACGTGTCTCTTCATACACTTTCTTAAAAATATCCATGAAATCCTGCTGCCATAAGAATTCAATTTGACGAGATTTATTATACAAAGCCATCTTGTCTGTGACAATCTGTGAAAAGAGTTTTCCACTTAATAGAAAGTACGAGTCTTTATTAGTAATACCTCGAAGACTTTTTATAATTTCTTCTTCCCTTTGCTTAGTATTTAAATTTTCAATATCTCCAAAAGCAATACTTTGAAGATATTTATTAATAATGGATAGCTGGGACTGGGAGGCGTTCACAAAAATATAATAGAATAATACTAATAAAAGACTGACGAAAAGAGTCTGAGTTTTATTTTAAGAATGAGCTGGTTACATATGAATCAAAAGCTTTTAAGGGTTGAAAAACTGCAACACGAGATGCGAAGTTCTAATATTGATATAATTATTGTACCTCTCGGTATTAATTTTAAATGGCTGTATAATATTAAAGAGGAACCATCTGAAAGACTTCTAATCAGTATTATTGGGTCTGAGGATCCGCCAAAATTTCTTGTTCCTGCTTTTGAATCAAATCGTATCAAAAAGGTTACTGGCATTTCAGAAGTGACAGGATGGGAAGAAACTGAGGATCCTTTCGCAATATTAGCAAAGGATATAATTCCCATGAAAGTAAAAACGATTGGTATTGAGCCCAAATTGTGGTTCTCAGTTTATCAATCGATCTCCAAATTTTTACCGGAAAAGGAGTTCGTTAATGCGGAAAAAATATTCAATTCACTGAGAATGATTAAAGATGATTTCGAAATTGATAGAATGCAGCAAGCTTACAAAAAATCGAGCAATGCAATTATTAAAACTCTCTATGATCTTGAACAGGGATTAACCGAATCAGAAGTCCAAGGTATTCTCAAAAACCGTTTACTCTGGGGACCTAATGAGTCATGTTTCAATCTAGTGCAATTTGGTGATAATTCTGCTTTGCCTCATTACCATGGGGGTGATAGACGATTGAAAAAGAATGATGTAATACTGATTGATGCAGGTGGTACCACCGATAATTATTGGGGAGATATAACAATCACTTCAGTTTTTGGGAAGGCAACTAGTAAATTTAAAGAGGTTTTTGAGGTTGTAAATAAGGCCAACGTTCGTGGGAAAGAATTAGCCAGTCAAGGTCAGACCCCACATGATATTGATGTAGGAACGCGTAATATAATCTCCCAAGAAGGATATGGAGAATTTTTTACACATCGAACTGGTCATGGAATAGGATTAGAAGTTCATGAGCATCCTTATATTCTAGAGGGTAATAAAGCTCCTTTAAAAACTGGTAATTGCTTTACTATTGAACCAGGTATATATCTTCCTGGAAAATTTGGTATTAGAATTGAGGATAATGTTATTAAACTGGATGATGGTATTTCTGCAAGTGAAATACCACGCCTTGAGCTTCTGGAGGTATGAGTAGACTGAAGTGATGCTTTATTTGTGTACCAAAATATATAAAACAAATTACTAAAAGGAAAATATTAGAATCAACTTAGGAGACTCTTTAGAGGATGGAAATTCGTAAAATCCAAGTTACTGGAGCAGGGGACACTAGGATTATCTCTTTACCAAAAGATTGGGCAGCTCGTCATCATCTCGATAAGGGATCCAATGTTGTCATTAAAGAAATGTCCTCTGGTGAATTGTTGATTTATCCCACGGAAATTCCTGTTGAGAAAAGAACTACTAGGATTCAAGAATCAACACATGTTAGTCGTGATGTATTAGCCGCTTATCTGTTGGGAAGCGATGTTATAATAATAGAATCAGAAAAAGATACTCCACTTATGAAGAAAAGTGTAATTAGAGATCTTAGTCGACAACTTGTGGGACTAGAAATCCTCGGGGAGACTCAAGAAAGCATAGAACTGCATTTTCTGATTGATTCAAGTTCACTTCCAAATCCGCGCGAATACGTTCATCGATGCTTTTCGATAGCAAACCAAATGCAAAGTGATGCAATCTCAGCATTCATAAATGGTGACATAACCCTTGCAGAAGAAGTTATCGAACGGGATGTTGAAGTTAATCGTTTATACTTTCTTATTGTGAGAATGCTAAAGATAATGGTTAATGATAAACGAGAAATTTCCAATATAAAACCAACAACCTGTTTAGATTGGCGTATGGTAGCTGCTTATGGTGAGAATTTAGGAGATGCTTCAGTTGACTTCGCTACAACTGTAAAAAAGAATCAAGACATGAAAGGGACACTTACTAAGTCAACATTAAATAAGATCCAGCATCTAAGCAACTTGATAACCACGGCGTTGACAGAAAGTTTGGATTCATTCTTTGCGGGCGATGTCCTATCTGCAGAAGAATTAAAGTCTAGAATCGATAATCAGTTAAAAAACATTCACAAAGAAATTCAGGAAGACATCTCTAAGCATGATAAAGAAGTTGTGTCGAAATTAACATCACTTATTAGTTTTTTGGCTCAATTACGTGAAGTGGCTATAGATATTGGCGATTTAGTAATCGCAAATGACTCATCGTTGAATGGGCATTATCTTAGAGATTAACGGATTCAGTAACGAAATGCTAATATAAAAAACTACAGGACTATCCCTCAGTAAGGAAAGATAATCTATGTCCATTAAAGATCAAATCGTAAGTAATTTGGAACAGATAAGACCAGCTCTGCAACGAGATGGTGGCGATGTCGAATATGTTGATTATGACGTTGATAGCGGTATTCTTAAAGTGAGATTAATGGGTACCTGCCGAGGTTGTCCCTATTCACAAATGACACTTTCAAATGGAATCAAAACGAGACTTCAACAGAATTTTCCTGACCTTAAAGACGTTGTTTCCGTCTAGTAATTTTAGAATGGTTAATCACAAAGGGTAGGGAGTTTATTTTTCTTTTGGCCTATTGTCAATCCCGATTGGGTTGGATGTTATACCACACCTCTAAAATTTGGAGATATGAATTTCCCACTAAATTCTTACGTTTCGGTGGTTGTCAATACTCTCTGAAATGAATCCTTTAAATACAACTTTAGTTTTATTTCTAGAAACGAGTGACTAGTTGAGTTGTTTGAAGACAGAAGTTAAACTGATAGAAGAGAAATCATTTATGGAATTTAGCAGGGCTAAGGTAATTAGAGATCTGTCACGAAAATTACCCAACCTTCATTCTCCTAACACCATTTTAAAATTTCTGCTCACTCTGCTAAAAGATCACTATTCTTTCGAATTTATCTTCTTAAGTGACCCGAATAAAAGACCTGGATTGCTAATTCAGCCAAAAAAACTAGTTTTTTCTTCTAAAGATATTTCTGAGTTTCATAATGGCCTAAAATCGCAAAAAATTGATGAAGATATTTCGTACCATCGATTCGGTGAGCAAGACAATTCTGATTTTACATTGGGAGGTATCTCTATTCGAGAGATGCTCATTTCTCGGATTGAAACAAAGTATATACCTCACCGATTCTTTGGAATGATCAGCTTTGATGAAACATTAGCATTAAAGAAAGCAGATTTGGATTTTTTTCAGACGATTTCTAGCATGTTATCGCTCAAGTTTGCCAATATTGAACTTGAGAAGTCAGTTAAACGTGCTGAAACACAGATAGTGGATGACTCACAACGATTACATAGAGAAAACGAGCAACGATCTGAACTACTAAAAAAAATCAAGTTACAGACACAAGAACTTCGTTTAAAATCACAAGAAGTGGAAGAATTTGTGTACAGTGCTAGTCATGATTTGAAGACTCCTGTTATTTCGATTTTAGGGTTTATTGAGACACTAAAGACTGACTCAAAGACTATTCTTACTCCAGAAAGTTCTTTCTATCTTGAACGAATGGAAAGTAACACACTCCATGTAATAGCCATGATTGACGAAATCTTGGAGTATTCTCGTATTGGTAGATTTACACAAGAAAAAACCATCGTAAATCTATCCACAATAATTAATGAATCCCTCCTAAGATTTTCACAAGAGATTAAGAAGAAACAAATTAGGGTAGAGCTAGATCCTGAATTTCCTGACGTAGAAGTTGAATTGAATCGCATGGTTCAGCTTTTTGACAATTTACTTGGAAATTGCATTAAATTTATGGGTAATCAATCTTCTCCTTCAATTAAAGTAGGAATAAGTGATCGAGACTCTGAATATGTGAAGATTTATGTGGAAGATAATGGAATCGGTATACCTGAAGGCTCATTAGGAAAAGTATTCAATTTGTTCTCTCGAGCGTCAAATGTGGATGAAAACATTGAGGGGACGGGAATCGGTTTAGCCCAAGTGAAGAAAATTGTCGAAATACATAATGGAAAAATCTGGCTTGAGAGTACAGAAGGGGAAGGAACAACTATTTCATTTACCCTTCCTTTAATACGCCAAAAAGGTACGACCTAAGTATTTACGAATTCGATTATTCGGTTGAATAGTTCTGGAGCATCTGGATCAGTAGTAAAGTTATGTCCAGAGTTTGGAAACTTTTCAATTATTATTTCTACCTTTGAACTGAATTTCTTCCTAATAACCTGGTCAATTTCCGTTGTCGCGATAGTGTCATCTAGACTTCCATAGGCAATCAGTGTCGGAATTTCTATTTGGATTGATCTGGTGTGAAAATATCTCCGAAGCTTCAGATATTGAGCTATTGCCTTTGTAGGATAATAATAATAGGCGTAGAGATCATGATCTATATAATATTGAAGTACGGAATCTCCTTTGTACACATACTTAACAAAATGAGATAAAATGGGAGCTAGTTTCGCCAATTTCGATTTAAGTCCAAATGCAGGAGCTAAAAGTACAATTTTCTTGAAATTCGTGTTTTTTTTGTCGTGAATCAGAAGTATCGACAGAAGAGCTCCCATGGATATACCAATTGGAATAATTGCATCACATTTCTTTGCAAGAAGGTTTAGTCCTTCGGTACAGGAGTTTATCCAATCAAGATAAGAATAATTTGGGAGATCTTGATATTTTGTACCATGTCCCGCAAGACATACTCCATGAACACTGAAACCTTTTTCATGCAAAGATTTGCCAAGAGATAACATTTCTGTAGGGGAGGCAGTAAGTCCGTGAGTTAAAAGTACACCTGTACTTGATCCTTCAAAATAGAATGGTTGTGCATATTTTTTCAAGTGTTCTAGTTTATCCTGTTGTTTATCCATATTTTCACGACATTACTAACCAATAATTACTTCTGAAGATTCATAGATGAGTTGATTGCTATAGAAAACTATGTTCAATAATACTCAAGAATCGTTTAATGAATGATATTTAATTAGTTGCGAGTAAGTTCATTCGAGAGGCAAACATATGAAATCTTCAACCATTCCTTCTTATAAGCACTTATATGTTGGAGTGTTACTTCTAGGTCTTTTTTCAATCAATGTTTTGTCTGTGATGGTAGTCGCTCAATCTGACGCAAATTTTGTCATAAATGAAAAATCAGAGGTAATAAGATTAGTACAAACTCGACTCGATCATTTTAATGGTGTGAATGCTATAATGGCTCAAACATCAACAAGTTCATTAGGAGTATTATTCGGTACTGCTAATAACGCCTTTCCTTTGTCATTTTTCACAGATTTTACCCAAAAACTCGCTGAAATTGAATTTCAAAATCGTCAAGGTACAATAACTAATAGGACCCAATTGATGACTCGAAATATCTTCCTTGTTAAGCTGGTTAGAATCATAGAATATGATAATGAGGGCACTGATAATAAATTCAATAGTACACTTATTTCCCCAAGTATTAAAAAGTTTATTGATTTGTCTACAGTAAAATTTGAGTACTCCAATGCGAGCCAATCCTCATCTAATGAGTCCGCTACCCAACTGAACTATCACTTAGATTTTTTTGCTGTTGATGTGCCGTACAGATTTGTTTCTCCAACAAATAAACTTGACTCTTTGGTGTTTTCTATTGATTTCGTGGTTGAAAAATCACAAGTTTCTGTACCCACAATTCCTAAGATTAAAATTCGTTCAGATGGAAACAGATTTTCAGTAAATCGAACTACTGATTCTCAAACGATTGATGCAATTCGTTTTGCTCCTCAACTGAAATTTTCTTGCAACATTAGTGGATGGGATTTTTCTACATCCACTTCCCAACTTGTATTAGAAGTCGCTTTTTTTGCGCATGAAGAAATTTTGGGATTAGCTTCTAGAATTGGAGACTTAGCGCTCTCTCGAGAGGTCTTAAAGAATTCTGATCTTCTTGGCCAGTTTAAATTTTCCACATTACTCAATGGTCAATCACAAAGCCATATTTTAGACCAATCTAATGCTCAAAAGGTAAATTATACAGCTAATTCTTTTGCTAACAATCGTTTTTCTCTTGGAAATTCACTTAGAGATTTTTTGAAATTTTCCTGGGCTCAAAATGTAAACGTGGATGGATCTAACCGTTCTGTCATTTTTCAACCTTTCTCATCAGACGGATTACCGATGTCATGGAGTCCATCAATTAGTCCCTTTGCAAAAACAATATTTCTCAATGGAGGATTTATCCTTCCCCAGGGAGATGAAATATTTTATGACCCTGAATTACAAGTCGAAGAATTAAACCCAATATTTACAATACTTCCTGCACCGAATAGAGTGATTATGGAAAGTTCTAGCCAAATAGTCATAATTAGCGGTTTTTTTGTTGGGATATTAATCATTATTCGTCAACGATTCTCCAAATGACCATAGATTAGTATAATTGCAGGAAGATAGAGGTATAAATTTGACTGAGAGAAATTCTCCTACTATTGAGAATACTAAAGTTCTTCAGGACATTTATGCAGCTCTAGGTCATGCTATACGTTTTGATATCGTTCAATATTTGGGGACTTTTCATCGACCAGTTCAGTATACCGAATTAGTGGAATGGTTACAAATTAAACCAGGTTCCTTTTATTTCCATGTAAAAAAACTAAAAGCCCTAGTTAAACAAGATTCCGAGAAACGGTTCTTATTGACTCCTTTAGGGATAATTGCATTAGATATAATGAAATCTGGGGAGATTGTGCACTTAAAGTATCAATCTGAAGATGTATTTGATGAAACGGATGAAATTTTGCCAGATCGATTCTCAATCAAACTCTTTGGAGAATTTGTCAGAAGAAAATCTTTTGATAGGAATTTCCAATTATTAGTTGGTATTGTGGTACTACTTCAAATTTTCATCCTTGATCTTGCAAACCTGGGAATGATTCCTTTCTTTTTTGATGGTGGTCTCTATATTGGTATTCTCGGTTGTATCCTTGAAATTATTAGTTCTACTCTTATTATTTGGATTTTATTAGAATTTTTAATGAGGTATTATAGTCCAATCAAAGGATTTTCGTATGAATTGTTGACAGGGATTCCTATTGCTCTGGGTCCTCTTTTCGTGTATCCAACATTGGTATTCGTGTCAGAACATATTTTATCTGTACCGTTTCTTCCCGATATTCTAGCAAATACCCAAATATCGATCATCCTATTATTTATACTTCAGGTATTTTCTGCAATATTCCTAGTACAACTTCTTCAAGTGATTAAATCCGTTAACTTTGAGCGTGCGCTGATTCCAGTTTTTATCGTTCTCTATGGATTTAGTATCCTCAGTTTCTTTGTTTCCAGCCTCTTCTAGTTTATAATATCTGGATTCAACTATTCATGAGAATTCCAATCCTAACATTGAAATTTAAATAAATGCGGCAATCGATTTTGATTTTCAGATAACCGTAAGAAAAGCTTTGAATTGAGCTTATAGATGTTAATTGGCCTAAAAACGTTGATATTCTACGAATTTTTTAATTAATTGCCTAAATAAGTTATCTCTGGCGTCTTCAACGAATGTATAACGAGAATACTATAAGGGCCATTAGTCAAGATACAATTAGAATAATCAAAATAACAATGGTGATAACTCACTTGAAAATACACAAATCAAAAAAAAGTTTGATAGCAGTGACTTCTGCTATTTTAATGCTTGGAATCGTACTCATTCCAAGTACTGCGGTATCAAGCCAGTTAGCCAATACTCCTATTCCTGTATCTCGTCCAGATGGAACTTTGCAAGGATTATTGCATAGAAATATCCTTGGATTAATGCGAGGTATGGAAAGTGCTAACTTTACACCTGATAATGTATATTATGGGGTGTACAATAGTGAAGGTGGATATACATATACAAAGAAAGATTCTGTTGAAAGAAATATTTCTCTAAATCTCGGTGCGATAAAATTCTTGCTAAATAATTCCATCCAGCGAATGCAATCTGACGTGTCCATTGATCCAACATCTTTGGCATTCATGCAAATGCTTCTGAATCAGCTCAATAATCATACAGAGATTCAAATTTATAATAAAGTGACCTCAGATGCAGTGATAAATAGTTACCACGATCGAAAAGCTGTTACAATCTTTTATGATAAAGATCGAAGTGTTTTAGATACTTTTGAGACCATCAGAGAAAATAGTACCGTAACCTCTCAACCTTTCACTGGGGATGAAATCCTAACAAATGTGTTTATGTCACTTGTCCAGGATAAGGTTACTGGCTCCTACCAAATTATGAACCAATGGCAGTATGAAGATGGCTCTTCTGGAGAACTTCTCAGAAAATTCATAGAACAATTATCTTCCCGCAATTGGTTGAGCAAAGAGCTTCAATTTCTATTCAGGGTCCCCAATATTAACATAATGAGTGCCCTTTCAGCTCCTTCACAATCACTTTCAGCAACACCAACTGAACCCAAGATCCTAGAAAGAGGTACGTTCGAGATCTCTCAGTTGAAAATTGATAAACTTGACCTTGCCCGTGTAGGTACTAATCTCATGGTTAAAGAGTATGATTATACCTACTTAGAGCATCATTTACTGGGTACATTAGTATATAATGATACAAATGACAATGGTTACATGGATCTCGGAGTAAACACGATAGGTCCCGCAGACAATAGTATTGCCTATCCTACAATTGGAGATGAAGCTCTTTATAGATTTGATATGAAAGATATTACCGACCGTTCATACAGTCGACCCACCACCACTGAAAATGTGTTAGAGTTTGGATCGAACTTCACTGATGTTTCAGGCTACCTTCAACCCTTAGAGAGAGATCAAGATATTTCCTTGTTCAATGTTTCTACTGAAGAACTTCATACCATTGATGAAGTCTCGACACTATTTCATTTTGAGGTTGACAATGATTTAGGCAGAGTAGATCTCAAATTCGATTATATCATTGGTGAATGGAGTAATTCAGCTGATTTAAGCGGATTAAGTCTTAATCAACTCATGGGAACCACAGTTTTTGATGCTCAAAAGCAGAAAACAATTCAGTGGAGAGATGAGAATAATGCAGATGTTGCTCCTAATAATGAGAATTCTACAAAAATTTCTCGTTTTAGATTCTCAGATACTACTGCAGAATTTGCTGAAATTCGATTAGACGATATTCAATATCTATGGAATCAAACGGAATGGGTTACCGCAGTAGGACAATTAATTCCCTTGAACCTGATTGATGTGGCATATGGTTCCATATCAAGTGAAGCTGATATGATTCGTAGTATGCGAGCGGATGCCTCACGGAAAACCTATATCTATTCTATCTCCTACCCCAAATGGGAGGGTAAAGAAATTTTACACGACCCTGCTTACGCAGTCCTTGCGGGTACTGGAAGTGAAGATACTGATGAGCCAACAGGTAGTATCCCAGGGTTTGAATTTCTAGCACTTTTTGTAGCAATACCCATTTTAGTTGTTGCATCACGTCGTCGTCGTTCTTAGACCCATCTGGGTCTCCCTCTTCTTTTTTTTCAATTGAAATTATTTTACCCCTTGATATTTCCAATAGGAATTAATTGAGCGATTTTTCTAGATAAATCTGCACCATGGATAGAGTCAACTACATCATTGATATTTTTATACGCGAACCCCGCTTCTTCTGCTAGCCCAGCCATAGATGCTGCACGAACATAAATCCCTTTTGCTTCCATTTGACTACGTAAGACGTTTCCTCTAATCTTTTTCTTCGCTTTAGATCGAGACATAGTTCTTCCAGAACCATGAGCAGTAGATCCGAAAGATTTTTTCATAGCAGCTTCAGTTCCAGCAAGAAGATAAGAGCCAGTTTCCATACTTCCTCCTAAGATCACGGGTTGGCCAACAGATTGGTAAATACCAGGAATGTCCTTTGAATTAGGTCCAAACGATCTAGTAGCACCTTTTCGATGTACAATGACTTCTCGGGTTTTACCTTCAATCGTGTATTCCTCTTGTTTTGCAATATTGTGTGCAACATCATAGACAAGATTCATTTCCATCTCTTCGGCAGTTCTACCAAAGACTCTTTCAAACCCCTTTCTTACATGTGACATAATCACTTGGCGATTTGCAAATCCGA